>NZ_BBRK01000004.1:1013146-1350862 GCF_002090115.1 Demequina sp. NBRC 110054 | reverse complement strand
CGCTGCGATTCAGCGAGGAAGATCCCGGATCCTGCGGGCTGTCCGGCCCGCGCGAGCGCAGCCTCAGCCGCAGCAGTGAGCTCGCGGTCACGGTCGAGCCGGTCGGCGTATCTGCTGGCCGCCTCGCGAAGGAAATCCGTGCGGCTCAGCCCTTGCCGGTCGGCGACGGCGTCGATTCTTGCTGCCTCGTCTACGGTCAGAGTGACGATGACTTCCACGGTCTCAGCTCCCCTACTCCCCAAGCCTCTACTCCCTGCGCCTTCCGTCTCGCTCTCGCTCACGCCGCGACTCCTGTGACGGCGGCTTGGATGCGTGCTCGTCCGCCCAGGCGGGGTGTCTGGGTGCGGTCGACGTGTCGCGGTGGGGTCACCCAGACCCTGTTGTCGCGGAGCTCGACCTGCCAGCCGTCGCGGTGCAGATCGTGATGACATGACGTGCACAAGAGCACCCCGTTCGCGACATCGGTGGGACCGCCACGGCTCCACCATTGCACGTGGTGTGACTCGCACCAGTCGGGCGGGGCATGGCATTTCACGCAACCGCCGTCGCGTTCCCCCAGGTATAAAGCCTGCGCCTTGGTGAAGAATCGACGCTTGCGTCCCCAGTCGAGGATCTCGCCGTCGCCACCGAGCACGCACGGGATCATCTCGGCGTCCGCCGCCAGCTGACGGGCAGTCGTCACGGACACCGGCACGTCCATGCCGTCGACCTCCGCGACCCCCTCACCGGAGCGCAGGTCCTCGAGACTCAGGCGCACCACGACAGTCGTCTTCACTCCCGCGTGCCCAGCCTCACAGCCGGCACCGTGGCGGGCGAGGGCGACGAGAGCATCAGCACGCATCTGTCCCGGCGTGCGCCTGACGAACCCCTCGCCAGCACCCGCGCCTTCAGCCCCTCCCGCGCCGCCCAAGCCGCCTGAGTCAGCGCCGCCGCCATCCCCGCCTGCGTCGGCACTGTCCCTGCCGCCGCCGAGCTTGCCGCTGCCGGTCGTGCTAGCGTCGCGCTGGCGGTGAAGGCTATCGCGCACGAACGCGTCGAGGAACGCCTTGATCGGCGCGGCCGAGGCGGCATCCAGCACGGCGGTCAGCCGCCACGTGCCGTCAGGCTTGGAGGTCACGGACGCGAAGCGCCCCTCACGTGCACTCCGCTCACGCTCCTCGACGTCGTCCGGCTTCACGCGCGCCTCCGCGAACGCGATCATCTTCTTCACGTGCCTCAGCGACAGCCCGACGGCCTTGCCCACCACCTCGGCCTCAAACTCGGACAACGCGGACTCGTCGAGGGTCTCCGCCACCCGCAGCAGGGCCTGCCCGATCACGTCACCGATCTCGACCGACAGCCGCCCCTCCCTGAGCGCCGCCGCCAGCACCGGAAACACCGGACCGACAGGCTCGGAATCGCCGCCTGGACCACCGTCGCCCGCATCGTCCTCGCCGAAGGTGAAGCCAGCATCGTCGGCACCAGCGCCGCCCCCACCAGCATCGTCCCCGCTCGAGGCCCCCCGCTGCTGCGCACGCTCCGCATCGGACAAGACCTTGCCCATGCGCGCCTGCCTACCCGCCTCGGCCGTCGACCCGCCCGACGCGTTCGCGACAAGCTCCTCCGGCGAACGAGCACCCTGACCGCGTGCGAGCCCCAACCCGTCATCGTCCTCGCAGCGACGAAACGTCTCCGCCACGACCCGCGAGGACGCGACGTCCACTGCGCGGCGCAGCGCGAACAACTCGTCCTGCCACTTCAGAAGTTCCCCCTGCGGCCACGACTCGAGCCCCGACAGCGACGTCTGCACAGCCGCCACTGCGGCATGTGCCTGGGCGAACACCACGCCCACCTCGTCGTCCGAACTCATGACCCCAGTCCATCACGGGGGTGTGACAAATCGGATAAACAGGACACCAGCCGGGGGCAAGCACCAACAAGACCGCAACTGTGGACGATGCGACAGCCACCGTGGACGATGCGGCAGTCACCCGAGCGGCCGCAGTCACGCCCGCACCCGGCCAGCCTCGACCACGTCCGCACCCGGCGGCCCCTGACACAGGGACGACGGGCCGCAGTAGGAGCCCCGACGCCCCGAGAACCCCTACTTCACCTTCGCGGTAGCCACGCGCACGGACGTCGCGCCGTTCGCGTAAGAAGCATTCACCGTCGCCGTCACCCGAGAGTTCTTCACGTCCTTGAGCGCGTCGGCGGTCGCGAACCACAGGTTCGACACCGACACCCCGCCCCAGTGCGTGAGCGTCCCGCCGGTGTACGCGAGCACGAGCGTCGCCATGCCGCCGGAGCGCGAGTAGCTCGCGAGCGTCCACGGGTCGCCGGACGGCACCCCCTCGGTGCTCTGGATGCCCCACGCCTCGTCGGCCCCGGACACGGGCACGGTCACCGTGAGCGCGAAGCCGGTCGCGTCGGGTGCGTCGTTGCCGATGTTCTGGATGTAGATCTCGAGCGAGACTGCGGAGCGGTCGCCCACCCAGTAGGACTCGCGATACTTCGCGTCGAGCGAGTGGACCTCGACCCCGATCCCCTCGGCAAGAGTGGGCGACGTGGACGATGCGGCAGCCGGCACGCTCTTCGCCACCACGATCGCGGGGGCGGCCCAGGCCATGCCCTGGAGTGTCTGTCGTCGAGTCACCATTAACTCGTCGGTTCCCATGCCCGCGCTTCCGTCCTTCAGTCCTCGTCACCTCGGCTCGAGGCACCCGGTGCCTCAGTCTAGCGACGCCGCCAAATCGCGCAAGAGTCCCACGCGCAAAACGCGCTAATTCGACACCTGTCAACACAAGGCGACGTTTCAACACGGTAACAACCAGGGACGATGTTGTTGTACGGACGTCCGACTCTCGCGTAGCCTTCGGAGCGGAACAGGTCGCGGACGCGCGCCCTCGTTCCAGGACAGGACGCGGACGCGCGTCCCGTTCGACCATGTTGAGGGAAGAAGGACCCGAAGTGAACACGCCTGCCACGCAGGCGGCCGCGACAGTCGAGGTGTCGCGCCGCCGCATCATCCAGGGCGCCGCGTGGGCTGCGCCCGCGATCGTCCTCGCGACCGGAGTGCCGGCCGCCGCGACCTCCACCGTCACGGGCCTGTGCGACCCCCTGGCCAAGGGCGAGACCCTCGCCCTCGCGCGCGGAAGCTGGACGGCCTCGCCGCAGCAGCTTCGCCAGAACCTCCTGTCGGGGCACAACCCTGAGACCGGGTGGACGCCCAGCGTCTCGGGCGACGCCTCCACGGAGCAGTCCGGCTACGCGCTGTCCTCCGCCGACGGCTTCCAGTCGATGGACGACAACACTCTGCGCAGCAGCGAGTCGGACCCCACGAGCGCCTGGCTCACGGTCACCGCCGAGTACATGTTCACCGCGACCGCGAACACGCGCTACGTCATCGACTTCGACACGATTGTCGGCTACGGCAATGGCAACGCCAACCAAAGCGCGCGCCAGAGCGTCGTCGTCTCGATCGGCAGCGAGACGTTCAGCAAGGTCACGCTCGGGCACTACAACAGCTCACTCCCGGTCGGCAACCGCACGGACGTCGACATGACGGGGCTGGGCTACGTGCTTCAGGGCCCGTGGGACTCGAAGGTCAACCGCAGCTTCACGTACGACCACACGGGCACCTCGGAGGCGGTCATCACGCTGCGCTTCACGTTCACGATCGAGGGCATCTACCCCGACGGCAACGACTCCAACATGCGCAACGTCACGGACGACATCTGGGTGAGCCGCCCGGTCGTCACGCAGGACGCCTGCCTCTAGGACACGCTCGGCCGGCAAGCCGTGCACGCTCGCGCGCACACGCACCGCACGACACCCCGCACAGAAGCTGAGAGAACCCATGAACGCGCCCTCCCTCCAGACCGCCGAAGCCCCCGCGATCTCCCGGCGTCGCATCATCCAGGGCGCCGCGTGGGCCGCCCCGGCCATCGTCCTCGCCACGTCCGCCCCGGCCGCCGCATCGTCCGGGGACACGGGCGAGACCTGCGACACCGCCAACAACGGCGCGCTCGCCACGCTCACCGCCACGGCGTGGTCAGTAGCCGAGGGCGAGCTCCGCCAGGAGGTCGGCGGCACCACGCAGTCGGGCTGGACCCCCTCCACGGACGGCGACCTCAACAACTGGAACCTGGGCGGCGGCACGGGCACGTCGGGCGCGGCCGGCTTCCAGTCGATGAGCGACAACACCCAGGACGATGCGTGGACCGTCGTCACGGTCGGCTACACCTTCGAGGCGGTCGCCAACACGACCTACCAGATCGAGTTCACGGCCCGCACGCAGCACGGCTTCCACAACGCGGCCCGCAGCGCGCGTCAGAGCGTCGTCCTGTCGGCGATCGACACGAGCGGCACGACGGACCTGGTCAAGATGTCCGTGGACCACGACGGCGCCGCTCTGCCGAGCAACAACCGCACGGACGCCGACATGGTGGCCCTGGGCTACGAGATGCAGCTCGCGTCGCCGCAGACCTCGGAGGGCGAGGCCTCGAGCGACGACTTCACGACGTACACCGCGTACTACAACGCGATGGACTCGGGCACGGTCACGCTGCAGTACACGTTCACGCTCGAGGCGGTCTACGAGATCGGCACCACGCTGGACTCGAACTGGGAGGTCTCCGAGTCAGCCCGCCAGGTCTCGGACGACATCTGGGTCCAGAAGCCCCAGGTCATGCAGTCCGGCTGCTTCTAGGCCACGGCGGGGACGTCACCCGGTCGCACGGCCAGCGCCCACAGGGACGATGCGGCAGTCGCCCGGGCGCTACCGCCGAGTTACTTGCAGTCCAGTTCCTTGGTCGGCATGGTGACGGGGCCGTAGTCGACCTCGCTGTAGCCGTCGCACTCGACCTTGGTGACGTCCTCGCACTCGACCTTGAAGCCGACGTTGCAGCCCTCGGCGCCGCTCCTCAGCTCCTCGGACCCGGACGACGGCTTGATCTCGACCTTGCAGTCGTAGCCGTCACGGGTGCGCTCGGGCGTCGGCGTGCCGCAGGTCCAGCCGCTCGAGACCTCGGTCACGCAGTCGCGCTTCGGCTCCTCCTTGGAGGTGAAGCACACGGTGATCCCGGTGACGCAGTAGTTGGCGTCGGACGGGCCGGGCGAGCGGGTGACGGTCGCATCGCAGTCGCGGCGGCCGTCCTTGTCGTGGTCGCCCTTCTCCCACGTGCCGTCGCAGTACGACGGGTCGGTGCAGCCGGTGTTCGCGGAGCAGGCGGCGGCGGGCGCCGCGGTCGCGACGAGCAGCGCGGGCGTCGCCCAGGCGATGCCCTGGAGCGTCCGGCGTCGGGACAGGGTAGGAACGTGCTTCGAGTCCATGCGAAAAACCATCCTCAGCAGTCGTGCGGCGCCCCCCAAGAGACGCACAACACCGCCCTGTGCGGGCGGGGCCAACCTCACGATACATAAAGTTGGCACCCACTGCTACGTGTGGAATTCATCACAAACCCGGATCAAGCACGACAGCGGCCGAAAATTCTTTCGGCGTGTCGCCCCAGATTTGTCCTCAGAGCCGGTAGTGGAGCATCGGTTCACGCTGAACGGTACATGGGCTGGCCGCGACGCAATGCACGAGGCGCGTCATCCGCGGGAGCGACCCCGCGCATGACGAAGCCCCCGACCTCGGGAGACCAGAAAGGTCTCGCCGAGCCCGGGGGCTGTCGAAAGCGAGTGCTGAGCCTACGCGTTCTTGACGATCGTGGGCTGGTAGGAAGCGAGCGTCTTGCTGGTAGTCGATCCGGATTCGAAGCCGATGATCGAGATCGAGGCAGCCCTGCCGACCATCTCCTTGGCGCCGGCGCTGTCCGACATCTGGACCTGGAGAACCGGCGAGGCCGGCGACGATCCGAAGGTGTAGGTCGCAGAGAACGAGAAGACACTGTTGGAAGTGCCCCAGCCCGAGCTGACGGTCCAACCATCGTTGTTCACGTTGTTGACAGTGGACACGGGCCAATCCGCCGTCCCGTCCTTCTTGAGGACGTTGAAGGACGCGTTGACCTGGACCACGTCGCCCGAGCTGAAACCCGCGAGCGAGACAGACTGGAAGGTGAACTTCACGTTCGAACCGTTCACCTCGACGACGCAGGTGGCGCTTCCAGAGGCATCGGACGCGAGCGCCGCCGCAGGCACGGCGGTGGCGACCACGATCGCGGGAGCGGCCCACGCGGCTCCCTGGATGATGCGGCGACGCGACAGCGTCGGTCCAGCGTTCACGGTCGTCTCAAGCGCATCGGCCACGAGAAGTCCCCTCAGACTCGTTGACGGGGCGCGTCCGGGTGAGCGCCGCCTGGGGCCAACCTAGGCGCTGACCTGGGAAATCACAAGCCTGGAAGACGATTCATTATCAGATTGAGAGCGTCCAACTCCACTCACCGTGAACTATCCGACTTGGAGAACTCCGTGATCTATCAGTTCTCCTACCAAAACGGACACGACCTCGATCGGATCGGCGTCCTCGGGCGCTCCGAACTCGGCGACCAGACGGTCCACGAGAGAGGCGACCGAGGTCCCCTCCCCCACGTGCTGGACCAGCGCCGACGCCACCTCGGACAGCAGGACCACCTCGGACCCCACGAGGGCCAGAAGCTCTCCGTCGCGCGTGAGCGCGTCGTCGTACGCGGCAACAACCACGGTGGAGGGAGACAGGCTCACGACGCCCCCCACAGCTCGGGCATGACCGACAGCACGGTGCTCGCCTCGCGATAGGACAGCCGCGTGAGCCCGCCGACCAGGTCGACGGTGTCGGACAGCGTGTGGAGCTTGCGTGGGAGGCGCGGCAGGTACGAGGTCTGCTCGGCGAGCTCGGCGATCCCGCGCAGGTGCGGCACCTCGGTGAGCTCGGGTTCGACAGGCCCGTCAACGCGTCGGTCCAGCAGCACGAGCCGCGACAACCGCAGATCCCGCCCGGGCACCGCGAGGTCCAGCGAGTCGGGGCTCCACTGGAGCTTGATCCCCTGACGCGACTCGGTGATGACGGACAGCGGCTTGGGGTACGGGTACACGCGGTCGCCCGCGATCGCGAGCGTCTCGTCGGTGACGTAGCCGTAGTGGGCGCCGAGCACGCGCGACAGCGTGGTCTTGCCCGTGCCCGACGGGGCGATGAAGCCGATCACGTCGCCATCGCGCGAGGCGACCGCTGAGGCGTGCAGCATGACGAGGCTCCCCGCGTGGCGGTCGATCGCACGCACCGTCACGGCGCTCGACAGGTGGTGCAGCGCCTGCTCGACCTCGACGAACGCCAACGCTCCCCTCGCGCGCGCGGCGGCGAGCACCTCGGGGTCGGGGTCCACGCACACCTCGATCTCGGCGTCGTGCTCGCCCTGCTCGGGGACGATGCAGCGGCTCCACACGCGCATCGCCTCGCGAGAGAGCTCGTCGCTCCCGGCGCCCGAGCAGGTGACGCCGATGCGGGTGCCGAAGGCATCGAGGACACAGGACGATGCGTGGGTCACCGGGGCGATGTTGCGATCTACCAGGGCGGACCAACGCTCGGCCGCCTTGTCGGAGCCTTGGGAGATCCAGTCGGCCACGTAGTCGGCGTCGGCGTCGGACGTCCACGCGTGCAGCTCGCGTCCGGTCTCGGGCGGCGCGACGGCGCGGTTGCGGGCGAGGATCAGCGGGTGCTCGTGCAGGGGCGCGGCGAGCTCGACCACGTCGCGGTACAGCGCGTTGAGCTCGGTCCACGCGAACGCCCGCCGCCCGAAGCGGGGATAGCGCCGTGCGACCTCGTCTCTCTCGGCGGCGGTCGCGGTGAGGACGATGTCCGAGGCTCCCACCAGCTGCGAGCTCAAGGACCGCGCGACGAAGCCGTCCGCATTGCCGCCGTGCGCGACGATCAGCCTCGCGGCGGTGTCCGTGATGCGGGCGCCGTCGACGGCGTTGAGTCCGGCGGAGGTGACGCGGATCTCGGCCGCGGGGATGCCGTAGCCGGCGAGCGAGCGGCGCAGGAGGCGTTCGGCGACCGCGGCACGACCGGTGTGGTGCGTGTCGACCAGCAGGATCCGGAACGCGGATCTGAGCCTGGGCTGCATCGTCTAGTCGGTGCCCTTTGACGCGTGCCGGGCCTGCGGCTCAGTCTCCCTAGGCGCACTGTCCCCCTTGGAGCTGTACGTGTAGCCGTACCCGTAGAGCTTGGCCTCGGGGCCCTTGCGGCTGACGCCGTCCAGAATGACGCCGAGCGCGCGGCCCTTGACGCGATCTAGGTTGCCGAGCGCCCTATCAAGTAGGTCGGTCGTGGTCTTGCCCGAGCGGGCGACGACGAGTGCGCCGTCCGTGCGCGCGGTGAGGATCGCGGCGTCCGTGACGGGGATGAGCGGCGGCGAGTCGATGAGGATGAGCGCGTCCTCGGGGAACGAGTACAGAAGCGAGTGCATCGCCTCGGAGCCGAGCAGCTCGGACGGGTTGGGCGGGATCGTGCCGGCGGCCATGATCCACAGGTGTCCGGAGGCGCCGGAGGCCTGGAGCATGTCGCTCGCGCTCGCCTGCCCCACCAGGACCTGGGTGAGGCCCGCGCCCTCGACCAGCCCGAGGCGCTTGGCGATCGTGGGGCGGCGCAGGTCGGCATCGATGAGCACCACGTTGCGGCCGCTCTCCGCGACGGCCTGCGCGAGCAGGATCGCGGTCGTGGACTTACCGTCGCCAGGAAGGGACGACGTCACGACGACGACGCGCGGCGGGTTGTCGACGTCCATGAAGGCGAGGTTGGTGCGCAGCTCGCGCACGGCCTCGCTCGTGGCCTGCCCAAGGTCGGACGTGGTCCAGCCGGGCTTGGAGAAGGCGGTGTCGAGCGGGATCGCGCCGACGACGGCGATGTCGAACTCACGCTCCACGTCGCGGGGGACGCGCAGGCGCTTGTCGAGCGTCGCGCGCACGAGCGCGTAGGCCACGCCGAGGGCGAGGCCGATGAGCAGTCCGAGGGCGAGGTTGAGCTTGAGGTTCGGGGACGACGGGGACGACGGCAGCGAGGCGCTGTCGAGCGTCTCGAGCGAGACGACGGTCTCGGAGCCGTCGACGGTCTCGATGTCCTCGACCACCTGAGCCATGCCAGTGATCCACGCCTCGGCGAGGGCCTGCGCGTCCTCGGGCGTGGAGCCTGTCGCCGTCACGCTCAGTGTCGCAGTGTCGGTCGGGTTGGAGACGCTCACGCGACCGACCAGGGAATCGGCGTTGCCCTCGAAGCCCATCTCCTCGGCCGCGATCGCGGCGACCTTGCGGGACTCTGCGATGTCGACGTAGGAGAGGACGCGGGACTTGGCGTAGTTGTCACCGACGAGCGCGTCACCAAGGGACGTCGAGCCGCCGGTCGTGACGATGGCAGAGCCGGACGAGGTGTAGACCTTCGGCTGCGTCTCGGTCCAGGCGAAGGCGGCCGCGCCGGCGAAGGCCGTGATGATGAGGATCACCAGCCAATGCGCACGAAGGATCCGCAGGTAGTCCTCAAGCTCCATCGATCTGCCCCTCCAGGCTGGCGCGCCTCACGTCATGTGCTGGCGGTCAGTCTAGTTGCGCTTCGGTGCCGCCCTCGTGCGCCACGTCCTCGATGAGGCCCAAGCCGAGGAGTTCTGCGAGGAATGTCCGAACGTCGGAGGCGATCTGCTCGCGCGGTGCACCGAACTGCTCGACGAGCTCGTCGACGATCTGCGCCTCATCGCGCGTGCCGTCGATGCGCGTCCAGATCTCGAAGGAAGGCCCCTCGAAGACGTAGGGCGACTGCTGTTCCTTGAGCCGCACCAGGTTGAGGACGACGGTGTAGTCGTCGTGCAAGACTTCGGCGAGGTCGGGGTGCCTGCTCAGGACCACGGGTCCTCCCCGTCGACAAGGGCGGTGTCGTCTTTGCCTGCCTTCATGAAGCGGTAGCCGCGGATGAGGTTCTTGATTGAGCGGAAGCCGCGACCGAGCCGGGCGCAGTGCGCGCCGAGACGCCCGCGCGGTGTGTCCTCAACGTCTGGGAAGTCCAGGGCGAATTCGTCATGATTTCGCCAGATGTACTCACGCAGCAAACTAAACCGTTCGCGCCAGCCTGCATGCCGCATGGCATTGGCGATCTGCCCTGCTCGCCCTCCCCCGCTCGCCGAGCGAAGTCGCCATTCATCGAGCGCCTTGTCACGACCTGCCGGAGTGCGACGAGGCAGTCCCTCTTCGCGCCGCACGAAGATTGGCCTCGCGGTGTCCGTCGCCCCCAACCCTGCCGCAAGCTGCACTAGGAGTAGATAATCCTGATCGCTGAGACCAGGAATCACGCGATCTGCCAGTCGCTTGAGTTCCTCTCGGTGCCTCGTCGTCTGAGTAGGCGAACGCAATCCATGTAGTCCGGCAACAAGGGTCGATGATAAGCGGTCGAGGGCTGGCACCGACCTGGTGGCCAGAACCAAGTTCACCCTTCTACCCCACAATTCTCGGAAGACATCATCGCGCTCACGTAGAAAACCCGGAAACTCTGTATGTAGGTCTATATCGCAGGGCCAATCTCGATGAATTAGGGTCACTGAATGGCCAACCAACTGTTGGGCTAGCCACGACGATTTCCGTTCTACCCACCCGAGCCGGCCAAGTTCCTCAACGAACTCCCTAGCAGCGGAAGACTCAACCCACACATCAGCGTCCGCGCTTATCCTCGCTTCACGGAGCCCGTGCATCTCGGCAATCGGCCCTTTCAGCGCCAAGGCTCGTACGCCATGTCGGTCCGCCACCGTGGCGACAAGTGCGTGCACGAGCTCCACCGCGTCAGACTGCGACAGCAGAGAGTATTGGTTCACGCATGCCATCGTCGCAGAACAGAACCCAGAGTGGGCAGCCGACACCCCTCCGCAATCGCCCAGAAACCTGACCACTCTCACACACAACCAGCTTGCAGTTTCGCCAACCGCCCGCAGCGGGGGATTCGTCTCTGCAACACCTCACGAATCCCGCTTCTCAGGCCTACGCTCGTGCTCTCTCGACACTTTGCGCGGAACGTTTTGAGTAGCGAGAACGAGCGGAACGGCCGGATGTCGCCGATCCGCGGTGCAGACGGAGGACAACTCCGACTGCCACTGAAAGCCCAACCGCAAGCCACAGATAGCGCGAACTCGCGCGGAGACTGTATTGCATCATCTGCAATGAGGACATCGCGACGAGGGCGACAGAAATCCATGTCATGGCAGTTGCTGCCACTCCAGTAATAGCGCGTCGCGACAACGATGGCACCCAAATCATCACTGTGATTGCGGTCCAGCCAACAACGTATTCGTAGGTCGGCAACGCGGCAAGTTGCCCGATAGCGTTGGAAGGAACGCCCGGGGAAATGCTCAAATCCTGATATATGGAATACCACGCGGTCATGGTTCCAGGCAGAGGACTCAAACTCGTTCCCAGCATCCCACTCGGTAAGGAAATTTCAGTCGACAGGTACGTGATTGGGATCGTCGCAGTCAAGTTGTTAAATGCGGATACCCACCGGGCTTCAGACCAGTCTAGCCCGCCACTCGTCAAAATCTCAATGAATGGGACAATGCCGTAACCGACTGAGTTAGCACCCCGCATTTGTATTACTGCGACGAGGGCGAGTGCGGCTACACCAGAAAATGCACAAGCCAAGAGAATACGCGTTGAGCGCCGCCCGCGCCCGAGCAAAAGAGTTGTGGCCGCCAGAGCAACCCATAGCACTGCGAACGCCCTGGAGGACCGACTGAACTCGATAGCGAAGCACAGCAGCAACAGCGCTCCACTTAGTAGCGTCACGCTCTTCTTATTGGCGCTAACCAACGTCGCCGCGGCCAAAACGCCAGCTGGAAGCGCGAGCCCGAGGACCGCAGTTGAGAACGCCCCTCGCTCAGCAAACTGATAATCCGTTCTCGCAATTAGAGCGTCGAGGCTCAGCACCGCACCTAGGAGCACTGCGCCCAGAACCGCCAACAGCACCAAGACCGTCACACGACCGTCAAGAAGGGTACTCACCGTTTGTCTAATGTCGGCGCGGGACTCAAGCGACACGCCCTTCGCCGTGCTCTTGCGAAAGGTGAGTACATGCATGAAGAACGAAACCAGAATGACAACAAGAACGGCGCGCATCAGAATATAGGCGACTTCGAGCGTCTGACCTGCTGTGATGTACATAGTCGTCGCCGAGCCACTGGTGATAGAAACGCCCCCAGAAACAGCGAGCGCCACCGCCATAATGACGTGCACTTGGAGCACGACTAGCGCGGCCGTCGCTTCGGGAGGAAAAAGGCTCTTCCGATGCGCTCCGAGCGTAACGAGTAGGAGCAACGTCGCCAAGAGCGTCGCTAGGAGATATTGCACGTATGGACCCTTCTCAACGTGTAAGCCTGGCCGCGGCCCCGCGCTCAAGAGCGCAGCCGACCTATCTCTAGTTCAACAGCGAAGAATCGGTACGATCACCCGAATGTACACTGCGGCCAGGCGGTCAAGACCACCCGGGAATTCCTGCGGCGTGTCAGGCGGCACCGCGAAGCACGCGCTCCGATCTTCAGATTACTAGTGCTCACATTGCGTCCACGATCAGGTCGACGGCTTCTCCGGCATAGCGGGTCCACCCTCCATTCGACTCTGACGCACACTCGTCATTCTCGCTCGCCGGCCCTCGCCGGTCTCTTCGCTCGACGCCTGCGATGGCGTGCCGCAACGCCTCCACGTCTCCAGCCCGCAATACCAATCCGCGGTGAGGAAAGTCTGGGATGTCTGGCGCACCAGTTCGCTCAGTTGTAAGTACTGGGACGCCAAGCGCGATTGACTCATTGATGACGTTGCCAAATCCCTCAACCAGAGATGGAAACACCAATGCGTCCGACGTGGCAAGGACAGCCCAGACACGCGGCTGAGGGAGCGGTCCAGCGAAAGTGGCGCGAACACTCGGGTACTGCATCCGGAGCTCTCGCGCCATGCCAAGTGGGTCTGCGCCGATCAGAGTGAGTTCGACATCGTCCTGTCCGGCGAGGGCGTCGAACAGGTAACTGAGCCCCTTTCGCTGCGAGATTTGGCCAACGTAGCAGAGCCTGCGGAACCCGGTCGGAGAGTCACCATCGCGTGGACCGTTGCCTCCGGCCGTTCGCGCGCCATGCCTCACCGCTTCGGCATCCGATGACAGGGGTACGACGACGGTACGGGGCGGCGGCTTCAGCTCACTGAACGACCTCGCTGTGAATGAACTGTTTGCCAGAATGATCGAAGCCGACGACACCTCCTCGTCCTCGGCGTTCACGGCAGAGTCCGGCGTGGTCTCTAAGAACTGGGCCCACCTGGGGTTAGTTTGAGCCTCCTCGCGAAGCAGTTCCCGAACAAATCGTGCTCTGGGCAAGGGCGTATAGAGGACAGTCTTCACCCCATTCAGCGAGGAATGGAGCCCGGACCGAGTGCCTGTCGGGTACAAGACGCCTGCCACCTGGCGGCGCCGCAGCCAAGTGACGAGTCGTCGGGCCAGGAACCTGTTTCGCGCATCGAGCAGCCGCCTCGTCAACGCCCCATTGCCGAGCCTTAAAGTAGCGACAGCGCACAAGTCGAGAACCACCAAGCCACGTTTGACCTGATGAGCCTCTATCCCGGGAGGCAACGTACGTGCACGGAGAGCCGCGCGCAGCGCCCGTCCGATCGGGAGTCTTGACACGCGCTCGAATTCGTCTCGCGAGAGCCCGAAACCAGTAAAGTACGCTGCAAGTTCGCCACGCCTGGCAAACTCCGCTGCGACCCACTTCGGCGCTGGATGCGTGCCGGGGTTGAACACAACGAATTGTGGCTCGGCATCATCGTGAGTCGGCATCGGCGTCCCTCCATGGAAAGGTGCTCGCGAAAAGACCGAGTGCTACGAGTCCGCTGACGACCAACCCCCCTGCAAGCACTGTTGGGCTGTCGAACACTGCACCACACGCCACAGCCAGAAGGCCGAGGACCGTCCAACTAGCGAGGAAGACAGGTACACGAGGCGGCAACGTCGTCGCGTAATACCACGACAGGAGCGCCTGAATTACTGCGTTGGCCGCTGCGACCATCACAACTGCCACCGCTATCGGGCCCGCAGCAGCGTATTCCTCACCGAAGAGGATACGGACCACAAAGGGCGCGAGCAGACTGGCAAGAACCAGGAAGCCTGCATATGCACCCATAACGGTCAACACCTTCGAGAACATTGAGCGCCTACGGTGCCGCTGCTTCTCAACCGACATCGCTGGCACAACTGACTGCAGTATGGAACCTGTAAGCAAGTTCAACGGAGAAGTGAGGCGCGTGGCGGCCGCGTATAGCCCCGCCAGAGTGGTGCTCCCAAACATTCCAATCACCAGCGTGTCCGCTTGCTGCAAATTGTTCGACAGGCTGGAGGCCCAAAAGACCCGGTTTTCGCGGATCAACGCGACTGGTGGGCGAGGCCTGTCGAAATGGCGTGCGAGAAGCGCTAGGCCAACTGCATATCCGATAGCGCCAGACAACCCAAGCACCAGGTAGGTCCACTGCTCGGTCGCGTCTCCCCAGAAGAGCACGAGCGCCCCCATAAGTGCCAGCGTCACAATACGACGGCAGATGAGGGCGACCGTTGCCGCCTTCTCTCTGAAGAACCCAATCAGCATCGTCTGTGCAAGCGTTGCGAACAACTCGCCCGATGTATACAACGCAATAGCACCGGCAGCGTAAGCAGACTGAAAACCGATCACCGCTACCGTTGCCACCGTGGCAATTATCACAAGAGCGTTGGTTGCTGAACGAATCGCGACGATTGACGCGGCCAAACGCTCCGGATGTTCCTCGCCTGAAATGCGCAATGCGCGGTTCCCGAAACCAAATTCGAGAATACTCATGAACACAAGGACGATTCCGTAGGTGATCGCAAACTCACCGTAGCTGGCCACTCCAAGCGACCGTGCGAGCAACGCGAAGGTAAGTGCCTGGAGGATCGACGCCAGCACCTTGCCTGCTGTGATTACTGACAACCTCGCGAACGCTGGATGCCGCACCAGCGCATCAATGGACCTCCTCATGAGTCTCGCGCGGCCCCTAGACCCACAAGAGCCCTCTGCGCAGCATTTGACCAGTCAAGGTTGTCTTGGGACCACTTCAAGGCAGCGGCGGACATGCTGGAAGCGTGAAGGAACAAGTAGCTCAGCGCTTCGTCCAAGTCCGAGCAGTCTGGTTTGACGGCCACAGCGGCTTGAGCGGCAGAGAGACGACTGGTGATGTTCGCCGACTCCGAAAGCACCATCGGCACTCCGAGAGCAGCCGCCTCCGCGACCGCTTGGCCGAACGACTCCCACCGTGGCGTATGGATGAAGGCATCGGAGGCCAGCAAGAACTTCTGTACGTCGTTGCCCCTAAGTTCGCCCTCCACGGATACCGAGCCAGACAGACCCTTCTCCGCGACCATCGCCTCGACTCGAACCTTGTCCCCTCGGTGGTCGGGACCACACATGCGTAGCATCGGGCGCGCGCCAGCCGGGATGCGAGCCATCGCGTGCAGCAGCAAGTCGATGCCCTTGTGCTGAATATCGAATCTGGCGAGCCACGCAATGTACCCACGTCCGGGCCGCGGCTTCCATCTGGAGTCCGGGAGGTCCATTCCGGTCATGGCCGTGAACGTTCGGGCGCGCGAATTGATCGCGAGAACGTCGGTCCTTTCGGAATCAAAGAACAGGTGCACTGCAAGCGCGCCACGGAGTACTGCGCCTTCAACCCTCCTTCGAAGGCCATACAGAGCCTGCCGTTTGGCGATCCTTCGGTCGTAGACGCCGTGCGGCATGACAACGTAGGGCACGCTCTTAAGTCGACATATTGCCGCAGCGATCGCGTTGCTGGGCGTCCAACCCTCATGCAGATATACCAAGTCCGCTCGGTCAATCTGCTCCCCGAGCCCCATGGGAATCATCGTCATCCGTGACTTCCCGAAGTGCCTCAAACCGGCGTATCTGAGGTTGGAGTCAGATACCAGACGCTGATCGTACCCACCTTGCGCGTAGACGATCTTGACTTCAATTCCCTGCTGAGCGAAAGCCCGCATCCATTCTTGACTGCTCGCGTTAACTCCGCCCGTCGCGAACGACTTTGGTCGCGCGTAATAGCTCACAACACGGCGGATCGCGCGGCTCACTGGCCCTCCCGACAGGCACATAGGATCGCTCGGGCGATCCTGTTCGCTGCCTTCTCAATCGAAGGCACTTCAATTCCAGTCACCGGTGAAGTTGCGGGGACATGGCCCAGCCAAGCCTCTGCAAATGCGGCATCGGTCGCGCGCTCTGCGCAAATCAGGCCGAGTCCCTCCTCAAGATACGCAGCCTCTGGCGCGTGTTCCGCACCAGGTGCGGTCAACACAGGTAGACCCATAACAAGCGCGTCAACCGCGACGAGGCCAATTCTTCCCGGGTTAAGAAGCAACTGCGCCTGGCTGGCTGCCGGCGCAAACTCGTCGGCGCTCGCATGCCCCAACATCACGACGCGCCCAGTTTCCTCCTGCAGAACACGTAGTTTGCCTGCCTCAGGGCCGTCTCCCGCAGCGACAATCCACCAGCTCTGGTCCTCCTGAAGCACCCTTCTAGCCGCATCCACCAGGAGCGAGATGCGCTTGTTTTCACGCATGGCACCTAAAACAAGCGCGATCTTCGCAGAGCTGTCGATCCCGTGCTCGCTGTTGAAACGTTCAATGTCCTCGTGGTCGACCCGGGCAAGCGCAGCTCGGAGGGCAGAAGTGTCAGTTGCATTCCCGAACGCTGTGACCCTGCTCGGATCGAGCCTGCCAGCTGCGATGACGGCGGTCCGCCCTTCCTCGGTGTAGGTGACTACCTGGCGCGCATGCCGGTTCAGAATCGCTCGAAGCCGAGTCGCCACGCTGCCGTTCGATGTCGTGCCACTCTCGCCGTGCCCGAACGTGACGAACGGGCGGCGCGAGACTAACTGACGCCAAGCATTCACGTTGGTTGCCTGCATCTCAGTTACCAGTATCGCCCTGCGCCAATCCCTCGGAAGCTGACGGTCGACGACTGCAGGGAACGCCCCCGAATAGCCCCACATTCGTGTAGGGACCTCGAAGGCCCACTCAGCATCGACCGCGTCGCCTCGAGCCTCCCTCGCGGCGCGCTCGCGCGCATTTGCGCCATAGAACACCCGAGCCTCGATGTGTTCGTCTGCCAACTGCTGGATCACAAGCTCCCAGAGCCTGCGACGATATGCGGGCACATACGGCTGAGTGATCGCGACACGCATCGCGGTTCTAGGCATATAGCACCTCCAGCCGATCAACCACACTGGAGATACTGAACTCACTCTCGATGTGCGCTCTCGCATTCCGTCCGAGCTGCTGCCGACGAAGCGGGTCTTCAATTAGCCGCCGGACAGCGTCCACGAGGCCCTCGACTGATTCGTCTACCACGACGCCAGAGTCACGCGCCTTCAAGAGGCTTGCGAGCCCGTTGTCCTCAGTAACAACTACGGCCTTCCCGTGGCCCATCGCTTCCAACACCGACATGGGGAATACTTCGCCGATCGACGGAAGCACGTAGATCGCCGCGCGCGCCATACGCGCAGCAGTGTCAGCTGGAGGCAATGAGCCCTCCCAACTTAAGCGCTCTGCGCTCAAGCCCGACGCACGGATCTCCCGCGCGACTTCGTCACCGTCGCCCTCGTCCGGACCGACAACCGCGAACCTGACTTGTGGGTGATCTCCCGCGAGACGAATGGCCATCTCCACGAAGAGAGGTGCACGTTTGCGCGGGTGCAGCCTCGAAAGGAATAGAACCTCCAGCGGCTCAGGTTCGCCCAGCTCACGCCCCGGTACCGGTATGCCATTGTGGATTCTCGAGAGTGCGACACCAGGTCCAGCGATGCTCTCAATCGAACGCGTCTCATCTGCAGTGAGGCTCAGCACCGCGTCCGCATTCCGCAGGACTCGCCGGGTCAAGGCGAGGTCAAAGAAGGGAGCTAGTGGGTTGCCCGACTGCGCAATCATGCCGTGAGGCTGAATCACTAGACGGCGCGCCCGCGCGCGTGCGATGCGGGCCGCGGGCATGGTGATCAGGTCGCGCGCGAGGTGGACCTGGACCACAGTCGTCTCATCGATGCTCCCGCGAACGTAACGAATGAGTTCGGATGACGCGAGGCCAGCGAAGCCCGAACCCGGGACCCGTTGCGAGACAGGGAAGAGCGAGAGGCGAACTCCGTGTTCTTCTCTGGGCGTCTCGCTCCCGAAGCCACGGCAACCTGCAATGAGTTCGACTTCGTGGCCCCGTCGCGCTAGTTCGGCTAGTTGATTGACTGCTACCCGGACCGGGCCTCCGTAGGCGCCATCCGGGCTCACGAGTGTCACGATGTGCACGATTCTCACGACGTTGCCCGCTTAAATCGCAAGTCGGAATGCGCAACACCGTCGTCACGCTGGATCGTGTTTGCAGGAAGCACACCGCGCACGACACTCATAGGCGTCACTAGCGCAGAGCGACCGATGTGAGCACCGCCGAGGACCAGGCAACGGGAAGTTACCCACGCGCCTTCATCGATACGGATTGGCTTGGTCACCAGAGCCATATCTCGGCGATACGAGTGACTGCCCGTCGTGATCATGGTTTCTTGCGAGATGACGACGTCGTGGCCGATCGTGACCTCGTCCTGATTGTGAATCCAGACGCCTTCGCCGATCCAACAGTTGTCACCGATTTCAAGCTTCCAAGGGAACTTGACGCGAGTTCGCGGCCGAAAGGTGACTCGGTCACCAATCTTCGCACCGAACGCACGCAACACGACGACTCTGAGCCTCGACGAGACCTGCAGCGCATTTGTCACGAATAGCCACTCGCAGAGCCCCCAAAGGTAAACGATGACGGCAGGTCTCCCCCACGCAGCGCGCTCGCCTGGCGCGTCCCTAAGTGGAATAACCGGGATATCTAGTTCCGGTTCCCGGTGTTCGCTCATGGCCCCTCACATTCGCGACTTCATCAATGAACTATCCTCAACGCGTGAACCATCCTGTGCGCATGACCGTGCTCGGTCTCAACTACTCGCCAGAACCGACGGGAATCGCGCCGTACACAGCGGCATTCGCACAACATGTTGCGTCGACAGACTCCAGCGTCACTGCGGTCGCAGGCTTCCCCCACTATCCGCAGTGGAAGCGTAACCCAGAGTTTCGCGGTTTCCGAAGTCGGTCTATGGATCTGGGCGTCGATTTGCGCAGAGTCTCCCATTGGATACCGAATCCACCGCGCGGGGCTCGTCGACTACTTTCGGAACTGACGTTCGGCCTCCACCAGGTGCTATCTGGTTGGTCGCGACCTGACGTCACGGTCATGGTTTCTCCTGCGATGTTCTCCAGTGCCATATGCATGGCACGCTCGCTAGCTTTCTCCCGCTCCAAGCGGATTGTATGGGTGCAGGACCTCTACTCGCAGGGCATGGCGGAAACCGGCGAAGGGTCTGGACTAGCTACTCGTGTCGCAGGCGTCGTGGAGGGTTGGCTCCTACGGCGAGCCGATGCGGTGGTTGCTATCCATCCCGCGATGGCTGACCGGATGGTCTCAGACCTCGGTGTCGAACGCCATCGCATCCACGTCGTTCCGAACTGGTCCCACATCACCGTGGAAGCAGTCGACGTGGCCAAAGTCCGCGCGTCCCACGGATGGAGCCCTCAGGACTACATAGTCCTACACGCCGGCAACATGGGTTCCAAGCAGGGGCTCAGCAACGTCGTTGATGCGGCGCTAGTGGCGCAGGAACGTGGCAGTAACGTCAAATTCGTGCTGCTCGGAGACGGCGCGGACCGGTCTCGCCTCGAAGCGCTTGCGGGTAACTGCACACACGTGGCCTTCATTGACCCGCTTCCGGGCGACGGATTCACGGCCGCGCTGCAGGCGGCGGACGCGCTCCTGGTGAATGAGTTGCCGCGAGTCAAGGAAATGGCAGTCCCGAGCAAGCTCACGAGCTACTTCGCCGCCCATCGACCGGTAATCGCAGCGACCGAGCCCACCGGAATCGTCGCGTCGATCATGCAATCATCCGGCGCGGGACCCGTCGTGCAGGGCGGAGAGCCCGAACAGTTGCTCGCAGCAGCAGAGCAGTTGTCAAGCAAGTCCTCCGCCTCAAACCAGGCAGCCGCGGCTGGGTACGCCTACTTCGAGGAGAACCTGAGCGCGGAGGGCGCGATGCGGTCATTTGACGCGATTCTCAGTTCCGTTACCGGACAGTAATCGGCGACAGCTATATTGGCCCGCGACGTGTATGCGCACCATGAGGGGGCGTGCGAAAGGTGGACATGACGAAAAAGGCATTCATCACTGGCATTACCGGGCAAGACGGCAGCTACCTCGCCGAGTTGCTCCTCGCCAAGGGCTACGAGGTTCATGGCCTTATTCGACGAGCCAGCACTTTCAACACGAGCCGAATCGACCACCTGTACGTCGACCCGCACAACCCGGATGCGAAGCTCTTTCTCCACTACGGAGACCTCTCCGACGGTGCGCGCCTCACCACACTCCTTGCTGACATCAAGCCCGACGAGGTCTACAACCTTGCCGCTCAGTCGCATGTTCGCGTGAGCTTCGACGAGCCCGAGCACACCGGCGACACCACCGGAGTCGGTTCGATGCGCATGCTAGAGGCGGTTCGCCTCGCGGGAATCAATACTCGCTTCTACCAGGCTTCCTCCTCCGAAATGTTCGGTGCGACCCCGCCGCCGCAGGACGAGGAGACGCCGTTCTATCCGCGCTCCCCGTATGGCGCCGCGAAGGTGTACTCGTACTGGGTGACCAAGAACTACCGCGAGGCGTACGACATGTTCGCCGTCAACGGGATCCTGTTCAACCACGAGTCTCCGCGTCGTGGAGAGACGTTCGTCACGCGCAAGATCACCCGCGCCGCGGCTCGCATCGCAGCCGGCCTTCAGGACGACCTGTGGCTGGGAAACCTCGACTCGATCCGAGACTGGGGGTATGCCGCCGAGTATGTCGAAGGCATGTGGCGCATGTTGCAGGCCGACGAGCCCGACGACTTCGTTCTGGCCACCGGCGTCGGCATCACGGTGCGGGAGTTCCTCGAAGAGACCTTCTCTCACCTCGGACTGGTGTGGCAGGAGCATGTCAAGTTCGACGAGCGCTACCTGCGTCCCACGGAGGTCGACGCCCTCATCGGTGACGCTTCGAAGGCCGAAGAGAAGCTCGGATGGAAGGCCACTGTCGACGGCCGCGCGCTCGCTCGCCTCATGGTCGATGCGGATGTGGAGGCTATCAATCACGAGGGCCGCCCGTGGATCGATACAGTCGCGCTCGAGTCCTGGGCAACCAAGTGACCTCGTCCGACGGCGTGGAGTTCTCACCCGGACCGCTGGAACGTGACGCAACGTTCTACGTCGCGGGCCACCGCGGCCTGGTCGGCAGCGCGATTTGGCGCCGACTCGAGGCCGGTGGTTTCACGAACCTGATCGGACGCACCTCTGCAGAATTGGACCTCAAGGACCGTGACAAGGTGTTCGGGTTCTTCGCGCAAACCAAGCCCCGCTATGTGGTTTTGGCAGCGGCGAAGGTCGGCGGGATCATGGCCAATTCCACCTATCCGGTGGACTTCCTGTCGGACAACGTACAGATCCAGACCAACGTGATCGACGCCGCGATAGAACACGGTGTCGAACGACTGCTCTTTCTCGGTTCGAGTTGCATCTACCCGAAATTCGCGGAGCAGCCCATCCGTGAAGACTCGATGCTGACCGGATACCTGGAGCCCACGAATGATGCGTATGCGATCGCGAAGATCGCTGGCATTCTGCATATTCAAGCAGCGCGTCGTCAGTACGGGCTGCCGTGGATCTCAGCGATGCCGACGAACTTGTACGGCCCCAACGACAACTTCTCGGCTCAGGGCAGCCACGTGCTGCCCGCGCTGATCCGCCGCTACGACGAGGCCGCGAAGACAGCTGCTGACTCAGTGACGAACTGGGGCACCGGAACCCCGCGGCGCGAGTTCCTCCACAGTGACGACATGGCCGATGCCTGCCTGCACCTGCTGGAGCACTACGACGGCCCCGCGCAGGTCAATGTCGGCACCGGGTCCGACGTCACTATCAGAGAAATCGCGGAGACCATCGCCAAGGTCACCGGCTTCGAAGGAACCACTGACTGGGACACTTCAAAGCCCGACGGCACCCCGCAGAAGCTGTTGGACGTCACCCAGCTCGCTGAGGCGGGCTGGACCGCGCAAATCTCCCTCGAGGACGGCCTGCGCCGCACGTACGAGTGGTACCAGGACAACGTGGAGCAGTTGCGCGGCTGACTCAGCAGAACTACACGGAAGAGCGGGGCGTCAATACGCCCCGCTCTTTCCAAATACGGCCACGAACGTGCGAAGCATGATCAGCAGGTCGCCCGACAGAGACCAGTTCTCTGCGTAAAACAGGTCCAAACGAACAGCCTCGTCCCAGGTGAGGTCCGAGCGGCCGGAGACCTGCCACAGACCCGTGAGCCCGGGAAGGACGAGTTGGCGGCGCTCCACATCGTCGCCCCAGGCCTCGACCTCGCGCTGAAGCGGCGGGCGTGGGCCCACCAACGACATTTCACCTTTCATCACATTGAAGAGCTGGGGGAGCTCGTCGAGCGAGAACCTTCGCAGCACACGTCCCACAGGCGTGACCCGCGGGTCGTTCTTCATCTTGAAGTGAACGCCATTGCCCTCGTTCTCGTGCTCAATCTCCTTGAGCCGATCTTCAGCGTCGACATACATGGACCGGAACTTGTACATCGCGAACGGTTTCATGCCTATGCCGATGCGCTCCTGCTTGAACAGCACAGGGCCGCGCGACGTGAGCTTCACGAGCGCCGCCACGACGAGCATCGGAATCGTCGCAATCAGAAGGAGCAGGACAGTTGTAATGCGGTCAAAGACCTTCTTCGCGTAGTACTTTGCTCCGGTGAACTGTGGCGAGTCCACGTGCATGAGAGGCAGACCCTCAACCGGAGTCATGAGCACACGAGGACCCGCCACCTCGGCAAGGGCCGGCGCGACGATGAGTCCGATCTCGGTTCCCTCGATCTGCCAGCCGAGTCGACGCGCATATTCGTTCGAACGCGCGTCGGAACCCGCGAGCACGATGTACTCGGCACCTACGTTGCGCGCGAGCGCCACGAGGTCCGTGTCCTCGTCCACCACGGGCAGGCCCAGACCCGAGTCATTCGCGAGACGCGTTCCCTCGATTCGGGCGACAGCAGCGACCTCGTAGCCGGCCAGCCTCGCGCGCTCGAGTCGCTCAGAGAGGTCTACGGCGAGCGAGGCGGGCCCGATCACAAGAACGTTCGTGAGAAGCCTCCCCCGAGAGCGTTCTGCATGTACCCAGAGACGCCACGCAAGTCGATAGGTCAAAATAGCAGCAAGGCCCACGGGCAACGCAATAAGCAAGTACGCCCGGGAAATCTGCCACTGGGTAAGAAAACCGACAACAGCGACGACAACAAAGGCATCAAGTGACGCGCGAGTGACCCTCTGGAATTCCTGGGGACCATGGCCCATAATCCGGGTCTCGCGCGTGCGAAAGGCCCCGAGCAGCAGCCACCACAGCGCGCCGATCGCGACGGAGAGCCAGATGTACGGCGGTGAGTTCGGGCCCTGCACCTGAGCACCTAGATCAACGTTGAAGCGCATGTACTGAGCGATCACCATCACCATGATGACCACGAAGGCGTCAGAAATCGCAAGCGCAGCCTGAAGCTGTACGGCCCAACCGGCGGCACCGCGCATTCGGCTGGCCGGAGCCCCCCATCTCCGGGAATTCATAGCCGGAGTGTATCAATCGGGAATGGCAGTGACGCAACGTCTCGTGCGCATGAGAGAATGCAACGGGCATCTGTCGAGGTGAGCTATTGAGACAGGTTGGACAATCGAGGGGAAACCGCACACCGTGGAACTGCAGGACTACATTCGCATTCTGCACAAGAACTGGATTCTCATAGCTGTCACCTTCGTCTTGGCTATAGCAGCGGCGTTCACAGTCACGGCAGTCACACCTCCCACGTACGCCGCAAGCGCCAAGGTGTTCGTTTCAACGTCCGGGGCCTCGTCGGTTTCCGAACTCCAGCAGGGCAGCTCGTTCACACTGGCGCGCGTCGCGACCTACGCGGACCTTGCCACCACACAGTCCGTGCTCGATCCCACCATCGACGCACTCGGCCTCACCGATACGACCGCACAGGATCTGCGCGACGAGGTGTCCGCCACGGCATCCACCCGTAAGTCCGTCATCGACATCACCGCCACCGACGAGGATCCCGCGTTCGCCACCGCGTTGGCGACCGAGGTCGCCACGCAACTTGGCGTTGTCGTGGAGGCGCTCGAGACGACGGACGGCGGGGATGGCTCCACGGTAAGCCTCTCTGTGGTGCAGGAGGCCGAGACTCCTGCGTATCCCTCCTCGCCCAACCTCAAGCTGAACCTCGCGCTCGGCGCGCTGCTCGGTCTTGCCCTCGGTGTGGGCTTCGCACTGCTCCGCGCTGCGCTCGACACCCGCGTGCACAACGAGCGCGACGTCGAGCTCCTCACCGACGTGCCGATCCTCGGCGGCATCGTCTTCGACCCCAAGGCGAAGCAGCGCCCACTCGTCGTCCATGCCGATCCACGGAGCCCCCGCTCCGAGTCCTTCAGGACTCTCCGCACCAACCTGCAGTTCCTTGAGGCCGGCCGCTCGACCAAGGCGTTCGTGGTTACGAGTTCCATGCCGACCGAGGGAAAGTCCACCACCGCGTCGAACCTCGCGATCGCCCTGGCCGAGTCCGGCGCCAAGGTTCTGCTCGTGGACGCCGACCTACGCAAGCCGAAGGTCAATGAGTACCTCTCGATCGAGGGCGGCGTCGGACTCACCGACGCGATCATTGGTCGCGCATCTCTCAACGATGTGACTCAGCGCTGGGGTTCAGGCAGCCTCTACGTGGTCGCGTCGGGCCAGGTGCCGCCCAATCCCTCCGAGCTGCTCGGTTCGTCTGCCATGGAGCAGCTCATCGGCCAGATGACGCACCAGTACGACGTCGTGCTGTTTGACGCTCCCCCGCTGCTGCCCGTGACTGATGCGGCAGTGCTCTCGCGTCTGGTCGGAGGCAGCCTATTGATCGTCGCTGCAGGCCGCACACGTTCCAACCAACTCGACGCCTCTCTAGACGCCCTCGAGGTCGTCGGCGCCCCCCGCTCCGGCATCGTCCTCACGATGCTGCCCACGAGCGGGCCCGACTCCTATGGCTATGGCCGATACGGCTACCAGTACGCCGAGGACGACGCCCGAGAGAAGAAGACCGCCAAGCACCGCAAGCGCTGATTCCGGAGGCCCTCAAGCGGCCTGCGCCTGTGAAGTGTTGCTGTCAGCCGTACGTAACGGCGTACGCGAGCATCCCTAGCAGCGCGAGCCCCGACAGGAATGCGCCCCACACCGGCATGCCGCCGTAGACGCGGCGGTACCACGGCTTGTAGGACTGCGACGTGTACGTAGCCATCGGTGTCTCCCCCTGTGACGCTCGATCCCCCTGAAGCGCTGACATTCACCCCTGCGACGCCTCGCGCGCACTACCCCTGTGCGCTAGATCGTGTGTAGTTTGTCACAGCTTGAGCACAGCGCGGTAGACCTTGAGAGTAGATTTCACTGAGACGTAACACGACCTGGGAATGACGAAGCTCCTGCTACTCGCATGAGCAGCAGGAGCTTCAGCGCTTGAGAGGTGGAGACTCCGCTTAGTTCTGGCGGCGGCGGGCCGCGACGACCACGGCGCCCGCGCCGGCGACCAGCAGGCCGGCGGCGCCTGCCACGAGGCCCATGTTGCCGGCGCCTGTGCTCGCGAGCTCCTCGTCCGAGGCGGTGTCGCCAGCGGCAAGCTCGCCCGAGGTCTCGTTCGAGGCCTCCTCGGCGTCCGTGCCGTCGCCGTCACCGTCGGTCTCGTCGCCCGCGGCGCCAGTGCCCGAGTCGGTCACGTCGATCGTGCCGCTGAACAGCACCGTGGACTCGACCTCTTCGGTCGCGGCGTCGTCGAAGGTCACGCTGACCTTGAGGCCCAGGATGGGCGTCGACGGCGCGGTGACGTCGGTTGAGAAGGTGCCGTCGGCATCCACCGTGACGGTGAACTTCTTGCCGTACAGGGTGCTGTCCGGGTTCGTCACAGTGAACGTGTACGTACCGGCGGGCACGTTCTTGAACGTGAACGGGAGCACCGTGTTGACCGGCACCGTGTAGTTCTGGCCCTGAGGCGCGATCACGCCGTAGGTGCCCTCGGTGTAGCTACCCGTGTAGTCGAACTCGTCCGCAGCGGCCATGCCGGCGGATCCGAGGACAATCGCTGCAGTCGCGGCAGCGGAAGCAAGGATCTTACGCATCAGGTGTTTCCCCCCAGCAGTGCGCCGAACCGAACGGCGCTTCTTCATGTGCACTGTGATTAACAGCACACCTGTCTCCGTAGGCGAGATTAGCAGGGTGACTCGAATGTGTCGACGTCGCTAACGTTAAGAACTGGTTTCGATCCCGGGGTCGCGACCACTTCGCCTATCCCAAAGTAGGACGATTCGGGCTCCAGGGACACCGTTACCTGGGTCGATTCGCCCGGTGCGAGCCTCGCCTGGAGCTCCACGAGACGCCGCCCAGCCAGCTCAGAATCCGTGTAGCCGATCGGTTCGCCATTAGCCGCGACGCTCAGAATTCGATATCCGTCGGGAACGAGAATGTAAAGGCCGCCAATGAACTCGCCCCTTCCGATTGCGACACCGGATGACGCGACGTAGTCTGGGAGGCTGGCCACGTCTCCGTCGTAGGTGTGCGTGAGCGTCACGTCGAGCTCTGCGCTCCCGACTCGACCATCCGACGCGCAGTAGCCCACGCTCGGCACTACCTCCATGTCGACGTAGTAGCCGATCTTGCTCGCGGCTCCGTCATTGAGGAAGGCGCCCGCCCAGACGTCGTCCCGGAGCTGATCGCCGCCCGCGGGCGTGGACTCCAGGATCGCCTGCTCGGACTCGGTCGCGCTCCAGACGGAGAAGCGGTTCTCGTCGAGTGCCCGCTCGAGGCCGTCCACTGCTGACGAGCCTCCGCCCAGGACCTCGCCGAACAGCGCGCTCGCAGCCGCAGCGAAGAACTCATCCTGCTTGTTCGGGTCCTCGAATTCGAAGTACACCTGGTTGAGCATGACCTCGGCGAGGTTCTCGCCGCTGACGTCGATTCCCATGATCGTCTGCGACTCGGCGTCGCCCATCATGTAACCGAGGGCGACCGGGTCGAGGCTGATCACACCGTCGGGCGCTTCGCCGGTCGCGCCCTCGATGTACTGGCTCATGAAGATCGCGGCGCGCGGGAACTGCGGCGTCGCGTTGACGGTCTGCGAGAAGTTCACGAGCTGGTCGCCGAAGACCTCGAGCTCCTCGTCCGTGGCACCTGTGGCAGGTCCGTACGCGTTGAGCTCGCCCGCCGAGAAGTACTCGCCGATCAGCGGCTGACCATCGTCGATGGTCACCATGATGACCGCGCCAGGAATACCACCCGAGGCGCGCGGCTCCGCGTTGTTCTGGATCATCACGGCGTACGTACGCGGCTCCTCGCCGCCGAGCATGCCCGGCAGGAGTTGCGCGAGCGTCGTCGCGTCGTCGACCATCGTCGCGAGCTCGGACAGCTGCCCGGTGAGCTGATCGAACGCGTCTGACACCAAGACGACCGAGTTGGAGGTGTCGACCTCGGCGAGCGCGTCGGCCTGCTCCACCAGGACCGCCTGCACCTGCTCGAGCGTGGGCCGGTAGGGCTCCATGAAATACGGGTCGATGCGGCCATCGACGAACTCAGGATTCGCGAGCGCATCAAGGTCCTCGAGCTCGGACAGCGGCGCGAGGGCGTCGTCCGCGAGCGCCTTCACCGCGACACCCGCCGCCTGCAGCGGACGGACCTGGTCCTTGACCCACGGGATGTAGGTCGCGAGGGTCCAGTGGATCCCATGCGTATGGTCGTAGAACGAGTTCGCCGCCTCGGAGAGCGTCTCGACCTCGCCACGGAGCGTGTCGACGTCGCGCGCGCTCACCGCCTCCTGGGCTCGCGCGGCGGAGGACTGCAGCGCGTCTGCCTCGCCCTGGGCCTGGTAGGCATCCCAGGCGAGCCAGGCGCCCCAGCCGATCACCGCTGCAATGACGACGAGTACCGCCACGACCCAACCCCACCGGCGCCTGTGACTCGCCGCGTGAACTGGTGGTTGACCCATCGGTGCCCCTCTACACTGTCCCCGAGTTCAAGCCCGGGGGTACCAGCCGTGATTTCGATCCTGACCGTCTGCACCGGCAACATCTGCCGTTCGCCCGCCGCGGCCATCGCGCTCCAAGAGTACCTAGGGGACCTGGCGACGGTGAGCAGCGCCGGAGTCATGGCCGTCGTCGGCGGGAAGATGCCGATGGAGATGTCGCTCGCGATGCCCGCCGGGTTCTCGGGCGAGGGTCACGCCGGGCGTCAGTTGACGCCCGCGATCGTGCAGGAGTCGGATCTGATCATCGCCATGACCGTGGAGCACCGGCGACGCATCGTCTCCGAGAACCCCCTGGCGCTCAAGCGCACCTTTCTGCTCGAGGAGATCGCGATGACCGCGCGTGCGGGCGTTCCTCTTGCCGGAGGCTCCCCCGGCGAGCGGATCACCCACATTGCAGCAGCCGTGCAGGCTCACCGGCCGATCCTCGCGGGTCAGGACATTGCCGAGGTGCCCGACCCCTACAAGCTCTCGCAGGACGTCTACGACGAGGCGGCCGCGATGATCGTGGCCGCGTGCCGCGACATCGCGGCGTGGGTCAAGGGGTAGCCCGCTCGATGAGGTTCGCGAGCGCGCGGCCGACCAGTTCGCGCGTGCCACGCCAAAGGTCGTCGTCGGCTGGCAATTGCTCGGCATCGAACCATCGGAACTCCGTGGCCTCGCCGCCGGTTGCCTCGAACCCGGCTTCGCAGGCCTCGACGACGTAGACCCCCGAGGTCGCCTGCTTGCGGGGATCGATCCCATGGCCCGGTCGCGGCTCCTTGAAGAACTCGAACAACGCGGCAGGCTGCTCAGGGAGGTCGTAGTCGTCCGCCGCCAGCGCTCGGCCCCCCGGGCCGGTCACCGACTCGCGGAGGTGTCGCTCGGCCGCCTCTCGGAGGGACTCTCCAAGTCTTTGGCGCCCACCGATCTGGCACCACACCGCCCCCCACGGGGAATCCGTGCGCAGGATCAGGCCGACCTGTCGGCGGCCTTCTTCGTCGAGTCGGGTGAGAACGACGTCCGCGCACGGGATCGGGACGAGATTCTGAACCAGCTCCCAGGTCTCGGCGTCCATGTAGCCCGCGGGCGCATCGTCCTGGCTAATGAGACCGGGGTTCTCAACCATCGCATCGTCCCTGAATGAGCGCCTTCACCGTCGCAGCCGACTGATAGGCGTACTGATAGGCCCAGAACGGGAGGCTGACGCTCTCCCCCGAGTCCAGCATCGACACCTCGCCGTCGAAGCAGTTCTTCATGATCATGCGCGAGCGGGAGATGTGCGGAGTGAAGGTGATCACCGCCGCATTCGTCCAGCCGTTCTTCGTCGCCTCCTCCTGGAGGAAGATCGCCTCGCCCCGCGTGGTGAACGGATCAGGCTTGGCGCACACGTAGGTGTCGTCACCCGAGGCGCAGATCTCTCCAGCAAGCGGGTACATCTCCGACTCCTCGGGATCCAGCGACACGAGCACGTGCTCGGTCAGACCCTCGTCGACCATCGACTGCGCGAGCTCCATGCGCGTATCGGTCGGCGGGCCCAGCACCAGGGCCACGTCCGCCTTCGCCGGCTCGTCGTGCGCCGGGAACACCAGGAACGGCAGGCCCGCGAGGACCACCGCCGCCACGAGCCCGAGCGCGACCAAGAACCACATCCCCCACCCCTTCATGCGCGCAAGGGTAGCGGGGGCAGGTTTCCGGCTGATGAGCGCCAACAACCAGCCCCAGACAGCAGAAAGCCCCGCCGAGATTCCCTCGACGGGGCTTGCGCATCACCGGCCTCACCGCGCGCGGCGGCCGGTGGACACGATGACCGGTGTCAGCGGATGGAGTTCCTCGAGCCGGCGGTGCAGCCCTGGCGGGCGCCGCCCGGGATCAGCTGGACCGATCCCGCGAGGTCGAAGCCGCGGCACGAGCCGAGGCGCGAGTCGCTGAGCATGATCAGCGGATGTCGTACACGGAGGTCGCGCTCATGGCGTCGATGACCTCGTCGCGGACCGATGCCGGCAGGTGGCTGTAGTCGGCGGACTTGCTGCGACCGATGAACGCGGCGGTGATGGACTCGAACATGGTGTTTCTCCTTGCGGTTGTGTGAGAACCGGGAGGAGGACGTGGAGTCCGGTCTCCCGGTGGCCCCACGTTGGGACAATGCAAAAGTCCCGCTCTGACCGTTGCTGTGGCGACGTTGTCAGTAGCGGGACGCTGTGTTCACTATATCGGCTGGCCGCCTCGAAGAACAGCCGCGCGTGGCGCGAATCACAATCTCCGCACGCAAATCGGCGCTCCGATGCACTCTTTCGGGACCTCTTTCCCAGGGACGATGCCCGTTTTGCCCGAGTCGCCAGCCGCGGCCGCGAGGAGCGCGGCGCCGCCGCTACTTCCCCCGCACCGCCCGCGTGAGGATCTCCGCCAGGTGCAGGCCGTCCACGCCCGCCACCTGCTCCGCCTGCGTGCGGCAGCTCACGCCGTCCGCCATGTACACCGCGTCCGCGCCCTCGACCAGTTGGCCGTCCTTGCTCAGGCCCGCCTTCTCGAGCGCCGGCACCAGCGACGTGTGCGCAATGTCGACGGACAGGTCGTAGTGGCCGTTCTCATAGCCCCAGTTGCCCGCCAGCCCGCAGCAGCCCGACGCCTCCGTGACGTTCGCGCCCGCCCGCGCCAGGATGTCGCGGTCCGCCGTGTAGCCCATGACCGAGTACTGGTGGCAGTGCGGCTGCACCACCACGTCCACGCCCTCGAGGCTCGGCACCTGCCACTCCGGGTCCGGCTTCACGGGCGCCCGGCCCGTGAGGACCTCCGCGAGCGTGTACGTGCCCAGCGCGACCGACCGCGCGCGCGGGTCGTCCGGCAGGATCTCCGTGATGTCGCCCCGCAGCACCGCCGTGCACGACGGCTCGACCCCGATGATCGGGATGCCGTTCACCGCATACGGCCCCAGCACTGAGAGGAGATGCTCCAGGTGCTTGCGCGCCCCGTCCAGCTGCCCCGTCGAGATCCACGTGACGCCGCAGCACGCGTCGCCCGCCGACACGATCACCTCGAAGCCCGCCGACTCCAGCACCTCCACGATGGCGGTGGGGATCTCCGGGTCCAGGCCGTCCGTGAACGAGTCGGCCCACAGCACCACCCGGCGGTCGGTTCCCAGGGACGATGCCTTGGCCGAGTTCTCATCCGGACGATGCGACTTCGCGACCTGGGTACGACGGAAGGGCTTGGCCGCGAACTTCGGCAGGCTGCGCCGCTTGTCGAGACCGGCGATCGGCAAAATGAGTCGCCGGAGCGGACCGACGGCCATGACGCCATTGACCAGCCACGGCACCCAGCCGATGATGTTCATCCACCTGGGCAGCCAGCCGATGGAATAGTGCGGCATCGGGCGGAGCTTGCCCTGATAGCTGCGGTGGAGCACCTCGGACTTGTAGGCGGCCATGTCGATGCCGCTCGGGCAGTCCGACGAGCACGCCTTGCAGGACAGGCACGCGTCGAGGCTCTGTCGCACCTCGGGCGCGGTGAGACCGCCGATGAGTGAGCCGTTGATCGCATCCTGCAGCACGCGGGCGCGGCCGCGCGTCACGTCCTTCTCATCCTTCGTGGCGGCGTAGGACGGGCACATGAAGCCCGTGCCGGTCCCGGGCAGGTCCGCGCGGCACTTGCCGACGCCCGTGCAGCGGTGGACCGCCTCGGTGAGGTCGCCGTGGTCGTGCTCGAACGCGAGCCCGCCCTTGGACGGCACGGTCTTGGGTGCGGCGGGGCGGCGCAGGTCCGCGTCGAGCGGTGCCGGGTCCACGATGATCCCCGGGTTCAGCAGATTGTTCGGGTCGAAGAGCGCCTTGACCTGTCCGAACAGTTGGACGGCCGCCTGCGAGTACATGGTGCCGAGCAGCTCCGAGCGCGCGCGGCCGTCGCCGTGCTCGCCGCTGAGCGACCCGCCGTGCTCCGCGACCAGCTTGGCGGAGTCCTCCATGAAGGCCCTCAGGGGTCGGCCGTCCTCCTGCATCGGGATCGCGAGGCGCACGTGGATGCAGCCGTCTCCGAAGTGGCCGAAGGGCTGACCCTCGACGCCATGGCGGTCCATGAGCGCGTCGAAGTCGCGCAGGTACGCGCCGAGACGCTCCGGCGGCACCGCGGCGTCCTCCCAGCCGGGCCACGCCTCGACGTTGCCCGCGGTGCGGCCCGCGAGCCCGGCGCCGTCGGCGCGGATGGCCCACAGCTTCGCCGACTCGGCCCCGTCGCGCACGACGCGATACGAGGAGGTCCCGGACGCGGCGACGACCGCGGCCATCTGGGCCTCCGCATCGTCCTCGGTAACCGCGCCGACCTCGACCAGCAACCAACCCGCGCCGACCGGAAGCTCCGGCACCCCGGAGTCGCCCTTGGCCGCGCGCACGCGCGCGACGAGGCGCGCGTCGAGGCCCTCGATGGCCTGCGCGCCGAGCGGCAGCAGCGGCACCACGGCGTCTGCGGCGGCGGGCATGTCGTCGTACGCGAAGACGCCCGTGAGGCGGAAGGTCGGCACCTCGACCAGGCGCAGCTTGGCCTCGAGCGCGGTGCCGAGGGTGCCCTCGGTGCCGACCAGGAAGCGGCCCAGGTCGCCGCCGTTCTCGGGCAGCAGGTGCTCGAGCGAGTAGCCCGAGACCTGGCGCGTGAAGCGGCCGAACTCGGTGCGGATGAGCGCGAGGTTCGCGTCCACGAGCTCCTTGAGCCCGGGCACCGCCTCCGGCCCCCCGGCGCGGCCGACCGCCCCGGCGGCTCCCGCATCGTCCGCCTTGGCGCGGGCGTTGAACCTGCGGCCGACGCCGTCGATCACGTCGAGCGAGAGGACGTTGTCCGCGGTGCGGCCGAACGCGAGCGCGTGGGGGCCGCACGCGTTGTTGCCGATCATGCCGCCGAGCGTGCAGCGGGTCCACGTCGACGGGTCGGGGCCGAACCGCAGCCCGTGCGGCGCGATGACGCGCTGCAGGTCGCCCATGATGACGCCCGGCTGGACGCGCGCGGTGCGGGCCTCGACGTCGACGTCCAGGATCTGGTTGAGGTAGCGGCTCGTGTCGACCACGATCCCGGTGCCGATCGAGTTGCCCGCGACCGACGTGCCCGCGCCGCGCATCGTCAGCGGCGTCTGCGTGGTGCGCGAGACGGAGTGGATCGCGAGGAGCTCGTCCACGTCGCGCGGGAAGGCGACCAGCTGCGGCACCACGCGGTAGTTGGACGCGTCGGTCGAGTACTCGGCGCGGCGGCGCGTGCCCGTCTCGATGTGGTCCACGCCTGCCATGCGCAGCTCAGAGACGAGCGCGCGGGCGCCATCGTCCGAATCGGTCAGGTCTGCGGCGGGCGTCGTAGCGGTCACGTTCGCCATTCTTGCACCGGGTGCGAGCCTCAGGACCAGGGAGAAAGGCCCGGCGCGAATGGTGTGTCCGTGGCGCCTCCGCGACCGGTCCGGGGGACCATTCGGACATACGGTCACAGGAGGTCACGATCAGGCCGCAACCAAGGTTGAGGATGTTGCGTACGTCACACCGTGTCGCGTACCTTGAGGGGGCGACAATCCGGGGGCCGCGAATCGTCGCAGCACCCCACAAGCAGTCTGAGGGGCACGACATGAAGTGGGCAGGACTCACCGCCACAGCGGTCACCGCGGCGGCGATGATCGCGGGAGCTCTCGCGGTTCCCGCTCTTGCGGCCGATGGCTCGGGCGTCACGATCGACGACTCCGGCATCACCCTGCCCGCGGGCGACACGTTCCTCGACGGCGGCACGATCGCCGTCTCCGGTTCGCAGGGCACCTACGGCTACACGTTCGATGCCGACTGCATCGACTCCGACTCCGGCTCGTGCGCGGGCGAGACCCACGAGCTCGCGCAGTACATCGGCGAGAGCTTCGTCCCATGGTCGGCGCTCGGCATCTCCGGCGACTTCTGCATCACGTGGGTGAACCTGTCGCTCTACGACGGCGCGATCTACACCGACACGACCGACTCGCGCTGCGTCGGCTCGGACGCCGTCGTCGGCACCGACCCCACGGGCGAGGTCCTCGCCACGGGTGACGAGGCTGCCACCGAGACCGCGACCGCCGCCACGGCCGCCGACGCCGAGCCGTCGTACACCGGCTGAGTCGTCCCACCCTAGCCGACCTTCGGGTCCGCCGTCACCGCGCGCTGTCGCGCACCAGGCACCGCACATCTCGCCTGGTAACTTCGCAATTCGGACATCGAAGCGGTTTTCGTTCACGATCTCAGAACTGATGTCAAGATTCGTGTGACAAATCCCACACCACAGGCTTAACCTTGCCTGGCACTGAATGCAGGAAGACGGTCCATCCCCGTGGCCGCCCTGCGCTGGGGGTAACTCAATAATGATCAACTGGTACGAACGAATCGCGGCTGTCGTAGGAGCCGCGGCACTCGCCGTCGCAGGCTTCGCGATCCCGGCTCTCGCCGGCGGCTCCGACAGCCCGACGCCTTACACCGTCAGCGCGGCTGGCATCACGCTGCCGTCCGGGGAGACGTTCTCGGACAACGGCCACATCAACATCAAGACGACCGAGGGCGACTTCGGCATCCACTTCGAGTCGAAGTGCATCGAGAAGGACGACGCCGAGTGCGCCGGCCTCAAGCACGAGATCGCGCAGTACATCGGGAAGAGCTACATCCCGTGGAGCGTCTTCGGGCTCAGCTCGACCGCGTGCGTGAGCTGGGTGCAACTCTCGCAGTACAACGAGCACTACGGCGAGGGCGGCCAGAGCCCCGTGTGCCTCACGGTCCAGGGCGGTTCGACGCCCGAGGAGTCCGAGTCGCCCACGGACGACGAGACGACGACCCCTCCCGCGGAGGAGACCACGCCTGCGGAGACCACCACCCCGCCGGCCGAGGAGACGACGCCTGCGTCGGAGCCCGACCCGACGACCACGTCCGCCGAGCCCGACCCGACGACCACGAGCGCCGAGCCGGACCCGACCACGACCACCACGTCCACCACCGAGGGCGAGGTGCTCTCGGAGGACGAGACCGCCACGCCGTCCCCCTCCGCGTCCGCGAGCGCGACCCCGGTCGCCGACGTGGTCGAGGAGTCCGGCACGGCCGCGGTCGCGGTGGTCGCCAACCCCAGCTACACGGGCTGACGCACCGCTTCACCCCGTCCGAACGGCCGGCGCCCCGCGAGGGACGCCGGCCGTTCGCGCGTTCGGGATCACTCCTCTATGTAGACGGGCGTGCCGAGCGGCAGCCCGATCTCCTCGGCCATCTCCGTGATCGCCGCATTGGGAAGCCGCAGGCAGCCGCTCGACACGACCCTGCCGAACGACGTCTCGTCGTTGGTCCCGTGGATGCCGATCACCGCGTCGCCGCCGTTGAAGGTCTCGAGCGTGGATTGGAAGCCCGACAGCCCGTACGCGTACGGCCCGTACGGCCCCGTCGGGTCCGGCACCCGGAGCAGCTCCTTGACGTAGTAGACGCCGCCGGGGGTCGGGCGGTCGTCGCGCCCCACGCCGATCTCCGTCGCGAGCACCGCCTCCGTGCCCTCGTAGACCGTGAGCGTGAACGCCGACAGGTCCACCGAGATCCAGTACTCGGTCAGCTGGATATCGACGTCGTCGGCGCGCACCCAGCCCGTCGATCCGTTGGGCCTCACGGGGAGGTAGACCTCGTACCAGGCGGCCGCATCGTCTCCCCCGGCGGCAGCCTCTCCGCTTTCGGCCGGCTCGACGTCGCTGACCAGCATCACGAGCGGCGTCTGGCCCGGCACCGTGAGCACGTCCTTTGACCTGAGCTCGAGCGCGACCTCGCCGTCGGGCTCGTCGTAGACGTCGATGTCCTCGCCATGCGCGACCGCGACCGTGCTGACGTGGGTGTCCACCTCGAGCCCGACGGCGGCATCGTCCGCAAGGTCGGCGCCCGCGGTCGCGACCACCGACGGGACCACGTCCGCCGCATCGTCCTGGGAGGAAGAGGCGACGGTCGCATCGTCCGTTCCTGACGCATCGTCCCCACCCGAGGAGCCGATCCCAGCGACGCCCCACAGCACCGCGATCATCATCCCCAGGACGGCCAGCAGGACGACGCCGACCACGAGCGGCGCGACGTAGCGCCACGGGAGCCTGCGCTCGGATGACTCGCCCATGCCCCCGGTCACCCCCCTGACGCCAGGTCAACTCTTCGCCATATATCAACAACGAGGCAAGATTGCAAGCATATATTGCAGATCTCACACGAACGGGCCTACTGTGAACGAAGAGGCCATCCAGGGGGACAGAGGGGTCGCCCGGACCTCTGCTGAGGTGAGTGAGTGCGATGAAGCACTGGAGGAAAATCGCGGCGGCGATGACGGTTGCCGCCATATCCACGATCGCATGGGGTGGAGCCGCCTACGCAGGCGACGACGAGGGTGAGGGCAAGACGCCCGAGCCGACCCCCGTGGTGATCCAGTCCGAGCACAAGGTGCAGATCTGTCACCGAACCAAGTCCGAGAGCAACCCGTACACCGAGAACTGGGTGGACTGGAGCTCCGTGGGAGGCGTCGTGAAATTCACCGCCGGCCACGAGGACCACGGGACGGACATCATCCCGCCCATCATGCAGGGCGGCGAGCAGATCTATGCAGGACTGAACTGGACGACCGAGAACCAGGCGATGTGGAGGAACGGCTGCAAGCCGGTCGACCCCACGCCCGAGCTCAAGATCGCCTACCCGAAGGATCCGAAGTTCACCGACGAGTGCAACCCGCCCGAGGTGGTGAACAACGTCGAGGTGAAGACCTTCCCGGCCAAGGGCGTCACCTATGAGACCAAGAAGATGGGAGACAAGGTCGAGGTCTGGGCATACGCCATGGAGGGATACATCTTCCAGGACCAGTCCACGGCCATGATGGTCGGCTCGTACACGGACTCGGGTGAGAGATGCCCGATGTACGTGATGCCCGCCGAGGTCACGCAGGTCAAGATGTGTGGCGTCGACGCCTACAACGACATGTTCAAGGTGGACGGACAGATGCTCGAGGCCGACGTGCCGATGCTGATCGACCACGTCTGGTACACGCTGACGATGGACGACGGCAAGTGGAAGGTGAGCTTCTCGCCCGAGGACGGCTACACGTTCAAGCACCCCGTGAAGTCGAAGGTGTTCCACGAGGAGAAGTTCCCGTGCCCGATCGAACCGGTGACCCCCACGAGGACCAAGGTCTGCGGGATCGGCGCAGCGAACGACATCATCAAGGTGGGCGACCAGACGCTGTACCTCGGCGACCCGGTGCTCATCAACCACGTCTGGTACAAGCTGACGTTCAACCACCAGATCCAGAAGTGGTTCGTGACGGCCACGCCGGCCTACGGCTACTACTTCGAGGATGACAGGGATCAGACAGAGGTCACCGGATTCTTCGAGGCTCGCTGGCACTGCCCCGTCGTCGCGACGGAGCCCACGTGGACCGACACGTGCGGCGCCGAGGCGAACACGACGGCAGCGATCGACGGAACACCGCTCGAGCCCGGGGTCCTCACCCCGATCGACGGCGTCTGGTACCGGCTGACCTACGACTCCGACGACATGGAGTGGACGGTCACCGCCTACGCACCGTACGGCTACGCGTTCTACCCGGACGGGCCGTTCCCGGTGTTCATGCTGACCTTCACCCACATGGAGGACTTCACCGACTGCATCGTCGAGGCGCCTGAGGTGCTGTATCTGCCGAAGTGCAACCCCGAGGGTGTGCTCACGAACGACCTGTTCCTGATGATGGTCGACGACGAGCCGATGGAGGTCATGGATGGCGACGTCATCGACGGCGTCATGTACTCCAAGGTCTTCGACGAGCCGACCGGCATGTGGACGCTCACAGGCACCGCGACCGAGGGCTACGCGCTCGGCGAGGGCACCTGGGAGTGGACAGGCACCGAGTACACGGGAGTGTGCCTCGGCACCACGCCGCTCACGACGCCGACGCTGACGATCGAGACCTCGTGCGAGGCCGGCTTCAGCCTGGACGCCGAATACGCCACCGTCCCCGAGGACACGGTCACGTTCGACGTGTACATCGGCGACGACATGCACTTCACGCTCGACGACGACACCGGGTTGGAGTCGTACATGTGGAGTGTCTCTGAGGGCCTTCCGACCACCGGTTACGACTGGACGGTCGAGGGCACCTACCAAGGCCAGACGGAGACCCTCGCCACCGGCACGCAGGACACCTGCGTCGAGCCGGAAGGTGGAGAGCTCGCCGGAGGCGAGACCAAGACGACGGAGCCAGTGACCACGACAACCAAGGTCCTGTCTGCCACGGCCGCCACGGCGGTCACCGCCACCCCGACCTACACGGGATGACACCACTGAAGCACTAGAGGACGGTCGGGCCGAGAGCCCTCTCGGCCCGGCCGTCACTTCCGGGGAGGCCGTCCGCGACAAGCCCCATCACCGGACCCCGCTGGACACGCCCCCATGCACTCGCCAGCGGGAGGGGCCGCGAGACGAACCCCCCGAAGCCGGCGCCGATCCGCCCGCCCAGAATTTGCGGGTCGGTGCCGGCTTCGCATGTCCGGGGCCTGGCGCCCTACTCCTCCTCGTCGATGTAGACCGGGGTGCCGAGCGGCAGGCCGATCTCCTCGACGATCTCGGTGATCGCGTCGTTGCTCATCCGGATGCAGCCGCTCGAGACGAACGATCCGAGCTTGTCCGGCTCGTTCGTGCCGTGGATGCCGATGATCGCCTCGCCGCCGTTGAAGTCGTCGAGGACCGGCTGGAAGCCCGAGAGCCCATACGCATACGGCCCGTAGACGCCCGTCGCATCGGGCACCGCGAGCAGCTCGCGAATGTAGTAGACGCCGCCCGGGGTCGGCCGGTCGTCGCGGCCCACGCCGATCTCGGTCGTGAACACCTCCTCGGTGCCGTTCCACACGCTGAGCTCGAAGTCCGCGACGGACACCTCGATCCAGAACGTCGTCGTGGCGACCTTCACGTCCTCGGCCCGCACCCAGCCGGTTGTCCCGTTGGGCCGCACCGGCAGGTAGACCTCGTACCAGTCCGTCGCCCGCGTCTTCACAAGGAAGGCGAGCGGGGTCGCGTCGGGGACGGTGAGGACCTCCTCCGCGTCGATGGTCTGCCTGACCTCGCCACCCGCCTCGCCGTACACGTCGATCGTCTGCTCCTGCGCGGTGACGATGTAGCTGACGTTGTTGTCCTCGTCCTCCTGCGACAGCGAGTAGGTGACGATGCCGGCCGCCGAGGCAGCCTCGGACGCGGCCTGGGAGGACAGGAACGACGAGTGCGACGCGCTGATCGCTTCCTGCGACGGCGCCGTGTAGCAGCCGGCGAGGGCCACGACGGCCGCGAGCGCGAGCAATCGCCTGGCAAGAGTGGACGTCCGCATGGTTGCTCCTCGCACGTGTATCTACCTCTGGATTGTATGCGCGCTTCGAAGCGTGTACCAGGAACGGAGCACGGATCTAGGATGAGGGGAGCGGCCCTGCGCGGGCGTCCCTTCGGGGTCGTCTGCGCGCGGGCCCCGCCGGGGAGGAGCGGACCATGGCGCGTGAGCGCGAGGACGATGCGGGGGCATCCAGCGCGGGCGACGTCGCGCCCGACATCTCTCCCGATCCGACCCCCGAGACCGGCGCGATCCCGACGCTCTCCTCCGGAGCGCCCACCGTCACGGCGACAGTCAGGCACACGCTCGTCGGGCTGCTCAACCCCGTCGCGATGCGCGGCATCGGCGCCGCGTTCGGCGGCGCGACGGTCCTGCTGCTGCACGACTTCGCACTCACCGCCCTCCAGGTGGTCCTCGGGGTCACGCTGTTCGGCTCGGCGATCCTCGACGTGATCTACGTCTTCACGGGGCGCCGCCGCTGGGGCAAGCACCGCAACCGCGCGTACGTGATGATCCGCGCGCTGCTCACGCTCACCTTCCTCGCGCTCGTCGGACTGATCCTCTATCTCAAGAACGCCCCCGAGCTCGAGGAGATCCCCTTCCCGGAGTACCCCGGCGTCTCGCTCACCGTGTACATCGCGGGGCTGTACATCCTCCTGCGCTCGGTGCTCGACATCGTCCACTCGGTCAACCCGCGCGCCACGGTCGCCTACCGCCCGCTGCGGATCGCCTCGGCCATCGTCGCGGCCGCACTCGCGGTGCTCGCGATCCAGCAGCCGCAGGCGACGATCGAGGGTCTGCTCGTGTTCATCGCGGTCGGCGTCCTGGTCCTCGGCGCACTCCTGATCGTGTGGGGGCTCAGGTACTCGGAGCACCCCGAGCGCACCACGATCGACCCCTACTCGACCACGATCGCCGAGGTGCTGTGGGACTGGATCCGCACCTCGGACATAGGCAAGGGACAGCGCGCGGAGCTGAGCGAGACCCTCTACTTCGAGGGCGACGATCGGCTGTCCAAGCTCGGCGCGTGGTGGGTGATGCTGTTCCTCTCGGTCGCGATCGCGACCTACGCGGTGCTCGCCGACTCGACCGCAGTCGTCATCGGCGCGATGCTCGTCGCCCCGCTCATGGTGCCGATCCTCGGTCTCGCCGGCGCGCTCGTCAACGGCTGGTCGCACCGCGCGGGCAACTCGGTGCTGCTGGTCGCCATGGGGGTCGGCGGGTCCATCCTGCTGTCGTACGGCCTCGCGTCGTGGGCCCCGGTCGCGGTCCGCTTCGACACCAACTCGCAGATCATCTCGCGCGTCGATCCGACCGCGCTCGACATGCTCATCGCGATCGCCGCGGGCGCCGCTGGCGCGTTCGCGACCGTCAACTCGCGCGTGGCCTCGGGCATCGCGGGCGTCGCGATCGCCGTCGCGCTCGTCCCGCCGCTCGCGGTGGTCGGCATCTCCCTGGCCAACAACCGCCCCGTCGACGCGGGCGGCGCGTTCCTGCTGTTCCTCACGAACTTCGTCGCGATCACGATCTCCGCCGCGCTCGTCTTCGTGCTCACGGGATTCGCGAGACACAAGATCCTCAAACGCAACCCGTGGGGCGTCGCCGCGACGGTCGCACCCTACGTCGCCCTCGCGGCCGTCGTCCTCGTGCCTCTCGCCTTCACCTCGGAGGGCGCGCTGTCGGCGACCGCGCAGTCGAAGGACGCGGAGAAGATCGTCACCGACTGGATCGGCGAGGACTCCGACCTGCTGATCCAGTCGATCACGATCGACGGCGGCGAGGTCACGGTGCTGCTGGTCGGCTCGGACGACGTCCCCGATCCCGAGCAGCTCCAGAAGGACCTCATGGTCGGCCTCAGGCGCACCGAGCTGTCCCTGATCGTAGGCGTCACCCCCGTCGAGGTGACCGTGCTGCCGACGGCGACCGCGTCGGTCCGCCAGCTGGAAGAGTAGGCGACCGCGGCATCGTCCCCGGCGCCCACCCGGGCGACTGCCGCATCGTCCCTCTCCCTGCACTCCGCACGGATTCCGGCCCGACACCCCGGCGACACGCCGGCTCCACCCCGCGACACGCTTGCGTGTCGCCCGCGAATCCGTGCGGAGTGCATGGGCGGGGGCGTGCGCAGAAGGCGACCTCCATAGCCGCAGGAACCTAGTGCTCCGGGCGCGATCTGTCCCTCGCGTGCGCCTCGAGGAACGCGTAGAGCTCGCCATCGTCGACGCCCGGGTACGTGCCCTGCGGCAGCGGCGAGAACGTGTGCGTGTGGACGCGCGGCGAGACCCACGCGTGGCCGACCCAGCGCTCGGCGACCGCCGCATCGGGCCTGCGGCAGCAGGAGAGATCGGGACACCTTGAGATCGTCCGCACCGTCGACTCGCGGCCGCGGAACCAGCGCGACTCCTTGTAGGGCACGCCGACGGTGATCGCGAACTCGTCCGCGCCCGTCGTGCCCGTCTGCGTCGCCTCGAAGAACGTGCCGCCGGGGGTGTCCGTGTACTGGTAGTACTCCGTGGTGCGGAAGCGGCGCGCGAAGGCCTGGCGCGCGCTCCACTCCCGGCACACGATCTGGCCCTCGGTCGCACCCGTCGCGTCCACCGGCAGCGGCAGCCCGTCATTCTCGTACGCCTTGACGATCGCGCCGTCGCCCGCGACGCGCAGCACGTGCAGCGGGATCCCGAGCTGCGAGGTCGCAAGATTGCTGAACCGCAGCGCCGCAGCCTCGTGCGTGACGCCGAACGCGTCGCGCAGGTCCTCGATCGCGATGTCGTGCTCGTCGCGCGCGCGGGTGAGGAAGGCCGTGGTCGCGGTGCGCGGCATGAGGCAGGCCGCCGCGTAGTAGCTCGCCTCCTGCCGCTGGCGCAGGAAGTCCCGGTAGTCCTCGGGCTCCTCGTGGCCGAGCCGCAGGTGCGCCATCGCCTGGAGCGCGAGCGAGCGCAGGCCGTGGCCGCCCGGGATCGACGCGAGCGGCGTGTAGATGCGGCCGTGCTCGAGGTCCAGGACGCAGCGCGCCGAGTGCGGGATGTCGTCGACGTGCACGATCTCGAGGCCCAGCCGCTCGGCCATGACCGACACGGTGCGGTGCGTGAGGGCGCCCGTCGTGTGCCCCGCGTCGCTCACGTCCTTCTCCGCGAGCTCCTCGATCTCGGGGAGGTAGTCGTCGAGGTCCTGCATGTGCAGGCGCTGGCGGGTGTTCGCGCGGCGCGCCTCCTCGGGCGTCGCGATCGCGAGGCGGTTGCGGCGCTCGATCTCGCGGTGCAGGCCGACGAGTGCGGTGAGCACATCGTCGGGGACGGTGCGCGGCGGCCGGACCTCGGGCAGCCCGAGCTCGCGGTACGTCTGGGTGCTCTGCGCGGCCTCGAGCTCAACTTCGAGCGCATCCCGCCGACTGGGAGGCGTGGGCTCGATGAGCTCCGCGACGGAGACGCCGAGCCGGCTTGCGATCGCGTCGAGCGCGGTGAGCCGCGGCTCGCGGTGGCCGTTCTCGATCAGCGACAGCTGGCTGGGCGCGATCCCCACCTCGGCGCCGAGCTGCGCGAGGGTCAGCCCGGCCTGCGTCCGCGCATGGCGGATGCGTCGGCCGAGAAAGTTGAGATCTGCCACTTCGTCACAGTATCGAAAGATCCGGCGAATTTCACAGACTTTTCCCCAGAATGGGAGAACTCCTTGTGCATACGCTGGCAACGCACCTTCGATTTTTCCCCGGATCTCGATGAGGAGTCCCCCATGACCGCCACGAGCGTCACCCGCACCGCCCCGGCCCACGTCCCGCCCGCGCTCGCTCAGTGGGTCGAGGAGATGGCCTCCCTGACCAGGCCCAACAGCATCGTCTGGTGCGACGGCTCCGACGAGGAGCGCCAGGGGCTGATCGACCGCATGATCGACGCGGGCACGCTCACGCGGCTGAACCCCGAGCTGCGCCCCAACTCGTACCTCGCACGCTCGAACCCGTCCGATGTGGCGCGCGTCGAGTCGCGCACCTTCATCTGCACGGACGAGGAGGACGGCGCGGGCCCCACGAACAACTGGGCGGACCCGGCTTCCATGAGGGAGACGCTGCACGGCCTGTTCGACGGGGCCATGAAGGGCCGCACGATGTACGTGATGCCGTTCGCGATGGGCCCCGTGGGCGGCGCCCTCACGCGCTACGGCGTGCAGGTCACCGACTCCCCCTACGTGGTCCTCAGCACCGGTGTGATGACCCGCATGGGCGCCGCGCCGCTCGCGCAGATCGCCGCCGGCGCCCCCTGGGTCCCCGCGGCCCACACCGTCGGCGCCCCGCTCGAGCCGGGCCAGGAGGACGTCGCCTGGCCGTGCAACGACACCAAGTACATCGTCCAGTTCCCCTCGACCCGCGAGATCTGGTCCTACGGCAGCGCGTACGGCGGCAACGCGATCCTCGCCAAGAAGGCCTTCGCGCTGCGCATCGCGACCGCGCTCGGCCACGACGAGGGCTGGCTCGCTGCGCACATGCTGCTCATGCGCGTGACCGACCCCGAGGGCCGTTCGCGTCACGTCGCCGCGGGCTTCCCGAGCGCGTGCGGCAAGACGAACTTCGCGATGATGCGTCCCGCGGTCGACGGCTGGAAGGTCGAGACGCTCGGCGACGACATCTCCTGGATCGGCCCCGACTCCGACGGCCGCCTGCGGGCCATCAACCCCGAGGCCGGCTTCTTCGGCGTCGCGCCCGGCACGTCGACGGACACGAACCCGGTCGCGATGGAGACCCTCGTGTCCGACACGGTCTTCACCAACGTCGCCCTCACGGACGACGGCGACGTGTGGTGGGAGGGCATGACAAAGGAGCCGCCCGCCCACCTCATCGACTGGCAGGGCAACGACTGGACGCCCGAGTCCGGCACCCCGGCCGCACACCCGAACGCGCGCTTCACCGTCGGCGCCCAGCACTGCCCCACGATCGCCGACAACTGGGACGACCCGGACGGCGTGGTCCTCGACGCGATCGTCTTCGGCGGACGCCGCAAGACGCAGATCCCGCTCGTGGCCCAGGCCTACGACTGGAAGCACGGAGTCCTCATGGGCGCCTCGCTCGCGTCCGAGCAGACCGCGGCCGCCGAGGGCCCGGTCGGCAAGCTGCGCCGAGACCCGCTCGCGATGCTCCCGTTCAGCGGGATCCACATGGCCGACCACTTCGCCGACTGGCTTCGCGTGGGAGGCCAGGCCCGGGACGTGCCCGCGGTGTTCCACGTCAACTGGTTCCGCCGGGACGCTGAAGGAAACATCCTGTGGCCGGGCTTCGGCGAGAACATCCGGGTGCTCAAGTGGGCGCTCGGCCGGCTCGACGGGTCCGCGACCGCGGAGCGGACACCGTTCGGATGGCTGCCCGGCGAGGGGGAGATCGACTACGCCGACGCAGGAGTCTCGGATGAGCAGTGGCGCCGCCTCATGGCGCTCGACGCGGAGGGTCTCGCCGAGGAGGCCGAGGACATGTCCGAGTACCTCGACGGCTTCGGCGACCGCGTGCCCGCGGAGCTGAGGAGCGCGCTGCACCTGCGGCAGCGCGCGCTCGACTCCGAGTCCTAAGACCGGATCGAGGCTCGCCCCTTCTTAGGAGCCTCGATCTCCACTCTTGGTCGCGATCGGCCCTTCCGGGGTTCGACACCGGTCGCGGCCGACCACCCCGATGGCCGGCGGCGGCCTCTCCTCCCCGCCGGCCTTCGGCGTGCCTGAGGGCGGGTCGTTCCGTCTGGGGTCGCTCGCGACGGAGCGGTCCGTCTCCTGTAGGCACCTCACGCCCGCCTGCGAGCCGCCTCTGTCTCCTGTAGGAGACTCATGCACCCCCGCGAGCCACTTTTGTCCCCTGAAGGAAACTCATGCACCCTGATCCGCTCGACCCTGGGACCCGCCACACGCGGCGTCGAGGCGGCTCGAGCGCAGGGCGCCCGCGCGGGGTCGCTCGCGGGGAGCGGGCCTGAGGCGCCTACAGGAGACATTCACGTGCGAAAAGAGGGCGTGAGGCGCCCACAGGAGACATTCACACGCGGAAGGGTGCATGAGGTTCCTCCAGGAGACACTCGCGTGCGAAAAGGGTGCATGAGGTTCCTCCAGGAGACACGGCAGATGAGACAGCGCCCAGCCCGTCCCCGACCACGCCCGTGTATCGCCCGCGCCTCCAGCAGGGCCACACGTCGCCCGCTCCCTCACCAGGGACGATGCCGCGAAGATGACACAACACCCAAAACACCAGGGATGATGCACTCGCCGCACGAGAGTGGTCGAGGCCCCGAACCCCAGGGCACGAGGTCCCGGCTCTGCGTCCCGGGACAGGCATACCCTCTGGTCAACCTCACCGACGAGCGACGCGACGGCGTCATGCGGGCCCGCTCCCGCATCGTCGGAGTCGCGCCGCACATTCAAGGACAAGGGCGACATGGGTACCTTCGCACGCAGCGCGATGACAACCGTCTACACCAAGGGCGTCAAGCCCGTGATCTTCAGCATGGCACCGGACAAGGTGCACGACGACATGATCACCCACGGCTCGTGGGCGCAGCGGATCACCCCCGCGATGGCCGCCGCCGAGGCGCTGTTCAAGCACGACGACCCCGCCCTCGTCACGCAGGCCTACGGCCTCACGCTGCGCAACCCGCTCGGGCTCGGCGCCGGCCTCGACAAGAACGTCGCGATCCCCGGCATCCTGCAGATGACCGGCTTCGGCTTCCTCACGTTCGGCTCCGTCACCTCGCGCGTGTGCCCCGGCAACCCGCGCCCGTGGTTCCACCGCCTCGTCGACCAGGAGTCCCTCGTCATCCACGTCGGCCTCGCCAACGGCGGCGTCGAGAAGGTCGCGGACCGCCTGCGCGAGCTCAAGGACCAGGGCAACCCGCACTACACGGCGCTGCCGTTCAAGATGTCGATCGCCCGCACCAACGACACCCACACGGGCGACGTCTACGAGGGCGTCGAGGACTACGTGAAGTCGGTCAAGGCCCTCAACGGCCTGAGCGAGCTGATCGAGCTCAACGTCTCGTGCCCCAACACGATGGTCGGCGAGGCGTTCACCTCGCCCGAGAACCTCGACACCCTGCTCACCGAGGTCGACAAGGTCGCGCCGAGCCAGCCGATCGTGCTCAAGATGCCGTCCGACAAGTCGTGGGAGCAGTTCCGCGAGCTCGTCGACGTCGCGCTCGACCACGACGTCCAGGGCCTCACGCTCACCAACCTGCGCAAGGACCGCGACGCGGTCACGATGGACCCCGCGATCAAGGGCAACCTCTCGGGCAAGCCGGTGCGCGAGATGAGCACCGACTTCGTGCGCCGTACCTACCTGCACGCGGGCGACAAGCTCACGCTCGCCGGCCTCGGCGGCGTCTTCTCCGGCCAGCACGCCTACGACAAGATCTGCGCGGGCGCGACGCTCGTCGAGCTCGTGTCCGGCCTCATGTTCAAGGGCCCCGCGGTCGTCGGCACGATCGCGAAGGAGCTCGTCGAGCTCGCTCAGGCGGACGGCTTCGAGAAGGTTCAGGACGCCGTCGGCTCCCGCGCCGACGTCGCGGTCGCGACGGACTGACGCGGTCGACACCTCAGCTTCACCCCGGGCCGCGCGGTCCACGTCCGCGGCTCGGGGTGATTTCATATCCCCGTGACTGTGAACCGCGCCGCGCTGCTCGACGACTTCTCGATAGAGGTGACCGCGCGCGACGGCGCGAGCCTCACCGAGGCCGCCGCGAACCTGCCCGCGGGCACGCGGGTCAACATCACAGCTCTCGGCACCGAGGACCCGACCGCGCGCCTTGCCCTCGCCGCGAGCGCGCACCGCGACGGGCTCACCCCCGTGCTTCACCTCGCCGCGCGCCGCGTCGCCTCCGAGCAGGAGCTGCGCAGCGAGCTCGGCGCGATCCAGGACCAGGGCACGTCCTCGCACGTGGTCGTGGTCGGCGGCGACCCGCGCAAGCCGGTCGGTCCGTACGACTCCGCGCTGTCCGTGCTGCGCACCGACCTCCTCGGCGAGCACGGGGTGCGCGAGGTCGGCGTCTCGGGCTACCCGGAGGGCCACCCGGACATCGACGATGCGACGCTCGCGCGGGCGCTGACCGCCAAGGTCGCGCTGCTCGAGGCCCAGGGCCTCGAGACGACGGTGATCACCCAGTTCTCGTTCGATGTCGACGCGGTCCTGGGCTGGGTCGAGCGCGTGCGCGACCTGGGCGTCGACTCACCGCTGAGGATCGGTGTGCCGGGGCCGACCTCGGTCAAGCGCCTGCTCGCGTTCGCCAAGCGGTGCGGTGTGACGACGGGCGCAGGCGTCGCGCGCAAGTACGGGCTGTCGCTAGGGAACCTGCTGGTCACGGCGGGGCCCGACGCGTTCGTCGACTCGCTGGGGGAACGGCTCGAGCCCGAGCGCCACGGCGACGTGCGGATCCATCTGTTCGCGTTCGGCGGGCCGACGTCGACCGCGGCCTGGGCGCGCGACTACCTCGCGGGCTGACGCGGACACTTCCTGACACAGACATTCCCGCGCGCACGGCGCGGCGCGCGCGACACGCCGCGCCCGCGCACCACGCGGTGTCAGAGACTGTCCACCCCAGGCACCACTCGAGCGCCGCGAGCGGCATGCACCCCACTCGCACCACCCGCGAAGCAATATGCCTCAAGGTTGACTGAGATATCTCGGTGGACCAAGATGGGGCGTTGTGAGCACCGCCGAGAACACCGCGCCCGCCGAAGGCCACCAGGGCCACGTGCCCGACCCCGCGGCCCCCGACACCCGCATCGTCGCGGAGGCCCCGGCCGCCCCCGCGCTGTGGCGCCGCGCCTTCGCCGAGTTCCTCGGCACCGCCCTGCTCGTCACCGTCGTGGTCGGCTCGGGCATCATGGCGCAGCAGCTCTCGGACGACGTCGGCCTCCAGCTGCTCCAGAACTCGATCGCCACGTTCTTCGGCCTCACCGTGCTGATCCTGCTGTTCCAGCAGGTCTCGGGCTCGCACTTCAACCCCGCCGTCACACTGGTCGAGCGGTTCGTCGGCGGGATGGACTCGTGGACCGACGCGGCCGCGTACATCGGCTCGCAGATCGTCGGCGGCCTCGCGGGCGCCGCCCTGGCCAACGCGATGTTCGACGTGCCCACCACCTGGTCCACGACCGACCGCGCGACAGGCCCACACCTACTCGCCGAGGTCGTCGCGACCGCGGGCCTCGTGCTGACGATCCTCGCGCTCGTGCGCACCGGCCGCGCCGCGATCGTCGCCCCGACCGTGGGCGCCTACATCGGCGCGGCCTACTGGTTCACGTCGTCGACGTCCTTCGCGAACCCCGCGGTGACGATCGGCCGCATGATCTCCGACACCTTCGCCGGCATCGCGCCCGCGTCGGTACTGCCGTTCATCGGCGCGCAGCTGATCGGCGCGGCGCTGGCCGTGGCCATCGCGGCGGCGATCTTCCCGCGCAGCGAGGCCTGACACCGCGCGCCGCCCCTACGCCCCCACAGCCCCGCCCCCCGAAATGGGGACTGCACAAAACGGACATACGTGTCACACTGGGATTCCGCTGCTGAGGGTAATCAGGGGGTAGAGATGAAGCTTCACGCATCCACGCTGGTAGCCGCAGGCATCGCGCCGCTCGTGCTCGTGCTGGCCCTCACGCTCGCCGTCATGACGTCGCTGGGCGGAGCCACCGGTTCGGGCGCCGACCTGCAGTACTCCTTCATGTGGGCGCTGCTCGCCGCGGGCGCGGTCGCGATGGCCGCCGCCGCGTGGGCCTGGGGCAGCGAGGCCGACCGCGCGCCGCGCAGGCTCGGACTCGGCTACACGTGGGCCGCCGCGCTCGGCATGGCGACCTTCATGGCGATGCAGTCGTACGTCCTCGCCTGAACCGCGCCGCGACCCGCAGACGAGCCGCACAAGGCGTGGCAGAGGCGCAGGCGAACCGGAACGCGACTAGTTCCGCCGCCCGAACATCGAGTGCCCCAGCGGCAACAGCGAGCCGAGCATGAGCAAGTTGCTGAGCGTCTCCCAGTTGCCGCGCACCATCGCGCCGGCAACGAGCATCGCGGCGAACATGATCCCCGACACGAGCCGCCGCGCCGTGTGCTCCGCGCGGCTCATGAGCTTCTCCATCTGCGGCACTGTCACCGCGAGCGAGCCGTCCTCGACCTTGCCGAGCGCCGCATCGATCCTGCGAGGCATGCGCCAGATCGCGCCGACCGAGTCGTACGCCTCGTTGCCGAAGTGACGCACCCACTCGATGCTCTCTCCGCGCAGCAGCCGCTGCGCGTACGGGTCCACGGAGTCCCACACGTTGAAGTTCGGATCCAGCGCGGTGCACACCCCTGAGGTGAGCGAGCCCGCGCGGATGATCAGCAGGTAGTCCTCGGGCATCTGGAACGGCATCTCGACCATGACGTCGCCGAACTCGAGCGCGAAGTCGCGCATGTCGCGCACATCGACCGCCCGCAGCTCCGCGAGGCTCATCCCCCCGAACCGCGAGAACGCCTTGGACACCGCCCGCTCGAGCTCCGCATCGTCCGCTCCGGGAAGGAGGACGCCCGCCTCGCGCATCGCCTCGACCATGCCGTGCCCGTCGCGCGAGACGACCGCGAGCACGAGCGAGCGCAGCCCCGCGCGCAGGCTCGGTGGGATCGTGCCCATCATCCCGAAGTCGACGAACGTGAGCTTCCAGCCCTGCCCCTCGCCCGGCGTGGGGGTGATGAAGAGGTTGCCGGGGTGCGGGTCGGCATGGAAGAAGCTGTGCTCGAAGAGCTGGTCGAGCATGACCGACGAGAACACGTGCGCGACCTTGCCGGGGTGGATCCCCGCGGCGCGCAGGCCGTCGAGATCGGTGATCTTGATCGCCGCGACGTTCTCGAGCGTCAGCACCTGGCGCGACGTGCGCTCCCACACGACCTCGGGCACGCGCACGCGGTCGTCGTCGGCGAACATGTCGCGGAAGCGCTCGCAGTTGCCGGCCTCGTGCAGGTAGTCGATCTCCTCGAGGCTCGAGCGCGCGAACTCCTCGACCAGGCCGGGCATGTCCACGCGGCTCGAGACGACGCGCAGCCGCGCGAGCCACCGCCCGACCCGACGCAGGGCGGCAAGGTCCACCGCGACGACGGCGGCGATGCCCGGCCGCTGGACCTTGATGATGACGTCCGTGTACCCGGCCCGCGCCGCATCGTCCCTGGCCAGTCGGGCCCGGTAGGCCTGGCCGAGCGAGGCCGCGGCGACCGGCTCCTCGTCGACCCACGCGTAGACGCGTTCGAGCGGAAGGCCGAGCTCCGCCTCCGCGAGCGCGCGGATCTGGTCGAAGGGCGCGGCGGGCACCTCGTCCTGAAGCCCCTCGAGCTCCTTGGTGATCTCGGGCGGCAGCACGTCCAGGCGGGAGGAGAGGAACTGGCCGAGCTTGATGTGCAGGCCGCCCAGGTCGACCGCGAGCAGGCGGAACTTGCGAGCGAGCGAGTGCAGCCGGCGGTCGCGCGAGGCGTCCGCGACCTTGCGCAGGCCGATGTGCGGCAGCAGGAACTCGTACCACCACATCGTCGCGAACTGCCGCGCCGCGAACCGCATGATCCGGCGGTAGCGGGCGCGATCCAGGGCTGCGTCGGGCATCGACTCTCCTTGTCCCGACGCCGCCGACGGCGTTCCGCCGGTCGCGCGCAAGGCTCTCCTCGATCCTACGTCCGGGGGCCCCGGAGAATTCCCGGAACAGGGACGATGCGCGGGCTGGCCGGGTCCGACCACCGGGCCCGGCGGCGGGGCCGGGCCGCGAGAGCCGGCGGCCCCACGGACCTGCGGTTGCGCCCTGGAATCGCACCGCGCCTGGGAATGGGGCGCTTCTCAGGCGTGGTGCGATGCCAGCGCGCAGATCCGGCGGCGGGCGCGCGCCGACGCACACACCGGGCCCGCCGGCGCCTGCCGCGGGAGGTCAGTCCTTCGCGAGGATCGAGTAGATCTTGCGGCGCGCCTCGTTGAGGACGTCCGCGACCTCCTGCTGCTGCTCAGGCGTGCCCACGCGGGCGGCCTGCGTCGCGGCCTGCGCGAGCTCGGCGCCCGCCTTCGGCACCGGACCCATGTGCAGGCTCTCGGTCCACGAGGTGGCGCCGTCAGACTCCCACGGCACGGTGCCCGAGGAGTCCGCCGCGGCCTCCGCGCCCTCATCGGTGAGGGAGTAGATCTTGCGATCCTCCTTGGTCTCGACCGTGACGAGGCCCTCGTCGGCGAGCATCTGGAGCGTCGGGTAGACCGAGCCGGGGCTCGGCTTCCAGGCGCCGTCGGTGCGCGACTCGATCTCGCGGATGATCTGGTAGCCGTGCATCGGCTGCTCGGCGAGGAGCGCGAGCACCGCGGAACGGACGTCGCCGCGACCCATGCGGGGGGCGACCTTCCTGTCGAACTCGGACTTGATCTGGTTCACCGCGTCGCGGAACGCGTCGGCCGCGTCGTCGGCGCTGAAGCGGGAACCGCGGGGACGGTACTGGGCACTCATGGCAACCTCCTGAGGACTATCGCTCCGACTGTGAACGATATATCGCCAGTGTCGCTCATGGCCGTCAGAACCGCAACAGCCCACCCCTGGGGGAACGCACGCTGTCCGCGCCGCTCAGTCCGGGTACTCGCATTCCGTGCCCTCGGCGGGCAGCTTGCCGTCAAGGAGGAAGGCGTCCACGGCCGCGTCAAGGCAGTGCGTCGACCACCCGTACGCGGTGTGCTGGTCGCCGATGAACGTGAGGAGCACCGCGTTGCCGAGCTCGGCGGTGAGCCACTTCGAGCCCTCGTACGGCGTGGCGGGATCGCCCGTGGTCCCGACCACGAGGATCGGGTTCGCGTCGTCGGGGTAGTCGATCGCGTCGACGGCCTCGTGCGCCAACCAGGGCCAGGAGTCGCACGACGCGCCGGTGGCCGAGGCGAGGCCGAAGGCCGGGGAGAGCTCGACGAGCTCCGCCTCGAGCGCGCGCTGGTCGGCGAGGGTCCACTCCTCGCCCGTCGCACTGTCCAGGCACATGATGGCGAGGTTCGCCACGGACTGATTCGAGGCGTACAGCCCCGAGTACGGGTCGCGGCTCAGGTACCCGTTCCCCTCCTGATAGAGCGTCGTCGCCGTCCCGTGGTCGACGATCTCCCGGAGCGAGTCGAGCAGCGTGGGCCAGCCGGAGTCGTCGTACAGATCCCAGATGACGCCCGCCTCTGCCAGCGTGCCGTTGACCCTGACGCCGTCGATGGACGTGGGGAAGCCGGTCTCGGTCGCCCACTCCAGGATGTACGCGATCTGCTCCCTGGCGAGGTCGGGTTCGGTGGACAGCGGACAGTCTCCCGTGCGCTCGCAGTAGTCGAGGAACGCGAGGAAGACCTGGTCGAATCCCGCGACCTGCGACTCCACCTGCTCCTCCATCGAGGCGAGGAAGTCATAGGCACCATCCAGCACAACGCGACCCACTCGCTCCGGGTACAGCACCGCGTAGGTCGCACCGAGGCGCGTGCCGTAGCTGTAGCCGACGTAGTTGAGCTGCTGGTCGCCGAGAGCTTCGCGCAGGGCCTCCATGTCGCGCGCGGCGGACACGGTGTCGACGTTCTCGATCAGCGCGCCGGTTCCCTCCTCACACCCCTCAGCGAACGTCGACATGAGCGCGGACGCCGCGTCGAGGTCCTCCTGTGTCGCGGCCGGGATGTCAGCGGCGAAGACCGCGTCGAGCGTCGCGGCGTCCCCGCAGTCGACCGCGGTCGACTCCCCGACACCTCGCGGGTCGAATGCGACGATGTCGTAGGCCGCGAGGACCTCGCTGCTCATCGCGCGCGTGAAGTAGCCCAGGAACTCGAGCCCCGAGACCCCGGGGCCGCCCGGATTGATGAGCAGCGACCCGATCCGTGCCTCCTGGTCCCCCGCGGGAAGGCGCTTGAGCGCGATCTCGATCGTCTCGCCGTCGGGTGAGGCCCAGTCGAGCGGGACCGTCAGGGTCCCGCAGTCGTAGAGCCCGCACGAGTACCAGGCGATGGCTTCCACGGAGGCCGCCTCGGCCGAGCCGGACGGCTGCTGGGAGGCGACCGCCTCGTGTGATTCGGACAGCACCGGGGATGGCGATGGCTCCGGGTCGCTCGCGGTGCACGCGGCGACGAGAAGGGGTACTGCGACGAGCGCTGCCACGGCGCTCCGACGGGCCATGGCACCACGGTAGGCCGAATCTCTCCAAGCCGTGAGAATGAGGCCAAGGCAACTAGTCACCCGGTGGCGTCCGGGGGCGATGTGAGAGCAAGGTCGTCCGTCCGCACCCCGGGACGATGCCGGGGCGGGGACCGCGTCAGACCGCCGCCGGCTGGCCTATCGCTGCGCGCACCTGGGGCAGCACCTCGGTCGCGAGCAGCTCGATCGACCTGAGCGTCTCCTTCTGGCCGATCCCGCCGAGCCCCACCTGCGCGAGGAAGCGCGAGTGGCCGAGCACCTCGTGCTCCCACAGGATCTTGTCGACGGCCTCCGCGGGGCTGCCCGCGAACAGCGCGCCGTGCGGACCGGCCCACGCGTCGAAGCCCGCCCGGTCGAGCCGACCGGCGCGCGGCATGTTCTGGGCGATATAGCCCGCGTAGTGCGGATAGAAAGCATCGCGAGCGCCCTGCGAGGTGGGCTCGATGTAGAAGTGCGAGGTCACGCCGATGCGGTTCGGCTCGGTCCCCGCCTCGGCCGCGGCGCGGCGGTAGAGGTCGGCGAGCGGCTTGAAGCGCGCGGGCTCGCCGAGGATCGCGAGGTACAGCGGCAGGCCGAGCACGCCCCCGCGCACCACCGACTGCGGGGTGCCGCCGACGGCGAGCCACACGGGCAGCTCGTCCTGGAGCGGGCGCGGCCACACGCCGGCCGCGTCGAGCGCGGGCCGGGTCGAGCCCGACCACGTCACGGGGTTCTGCGCGCGGATCTTCAGCAGCAGGTCCAGGCGGTCCTCGAAGAACTCGTCGTAGCGCTCGAGCTCCTGGCCGAACAGCGGGAAGGACTCGATGTACGCGCCGCGGCCCGCGGTGATCTCCGCGCGCCCGCCGGAAAGCTGGTCGAGCGTCGCGAAGTCCTCGTGGATCCGGACGGGATCGGAGCTCGACAGCACGGTCACCGTGCTCGTCAGCCGGATCCGCTCGGTCTGGGCGGCCGCCGCGGCGAGCACCACCTGCGGCGACGAGACCGCGAAGTCCTCGCGGTGATGCTCGCCGACGCCGAACACGTCGAGCCCGGCCTGGTCGGCCACGCGCGCCCACTCGAGGATGTCGGACAGCCGCTGCGCGGGCGCGATGGGCTTGCCGTGCGCGTCGCGCGTGAGCTCTCCGAACGTGAAGATGCCGATCTCGAACGGGGACGCGGCGGCGCTCATCGGGCCCCGCCCTCCGAGCCTGCAGCCGCCACTGCCTCCGCGAGCGCGGGGACGCCCGCGAGGAACGCGCGCACGTCGGCGAGCTCCGCGGCGTTGATCCCGTGCGCGAGCCCGGGGTAGACCCGCTCGGTCAGCGCGGCGTGCGCGGGGAGGAACTCGCCCGTGCGCACCACGGCGTCGGGCGCGATGACCAGGTCCTCGGCGCCGCGACCCCAGAACACGGGGCGCGGGTCGGCGGCGAGCGCCTCATCCCCCGCCTGCGGGTGGCCGAGCGTGAAGCCGCCCAGGACGACGGCCGCGGGCACCCGGTCGGGGCGCGAGCGCAGCAGCTGGCTCGCCATGAGCCCTCCCTGGGAGAAGCCGACGGGGACGACGGGAGTGGCGGCGCCGAGGTTCGCGTCCACCCACTCCCAGATCGCCTCGGTCGCGTCCTCGACGGGCGCGGCGTCGGGGTTGCCGGGCTTCGTGATCGGGAACCAGGCGGCGCCGCCGCCCACGGGGTGCGGCGCGCGCAGCGACGCCCACGGGGCCGTCAGCCCCAGGTGAGGGACGATGCCGGGCAGGTCCCGCTCCTGCGAGCCGAACCCGTGAAGGAGGAGGACGACGGGAGACGCGGCTGACGCATCGTCCGGGTGGGCGGGGAAGCCCTCCGAGCGCAGGTCGTGGACGATGCGGGTCATCGGGCCAGCACCTCGTCGGTCGTGGCGTCGGGCAGCGAGAGCGTGACCTGCGTGCCCCACGGGTCCTTGACCTGGACCGAGCGGCCGTCGGCATCGAAGTCGATGCGGCGGTCGCGCAAGCGGACCGCGAGCGCGTCGAGGTCCTCGCGGGTCGGGAGCGTGATCGAGACGTCGCCGAGACCCAGGCTCGCGGCGCGCGGGCCGGCGCCGCGGGAGTTCCAGACGTTCATCGCGACGTGGTGGTGGTAGCCGCCGGCCGAGGCGAACAGCGCGCCCGGGTAGTCCGCCTGCGTGGTCTCGAAGCCGAGCGCGTCGACGTAGAACTGCTTGGCCGCCGCGACGTCGCCGACCTGGAGGTGGACGTGGCCGACCTTGCCCGCGAGCGAGGGACCCGCGTTGAGGGCGTCCTCGGTCAGGTGGCTCTGGAGGTACGCGTTGGGGTCCAGGAACAGGGTGTCCATCGCGATCGAGTTCCCGTTCCGGGTCCACGTGTCGCGCGGGCGGTCCATGTACAGCTCGACGCCATTGCCCTCGGGGTCGGTGAAGTAGAAGGCCTCGCTCACGAGGTGGTCCGCGGAGCCCGAGAAGCGGCCGCGGCTGTCGCGCGCGGCGCGGAAGACGGTCGCCGAGAGGCTCTCCTGCGTGTCGAACAGGAAGGCGGTGTGGAACAGGCCGGCCTGGCGCGGGTCGACACCGGGAAGGCCGGGCGTGCCGATCATGCGGACCAGCGGGGTGGCGCCGCGGCCGAGCACGCGGTGCACCTCGTTGCCGCGCGCGACCTCCTCGAGGGGCTCCATCGCGAAGGCCTTCGCGTAGTAGTCGGACATGTTCTCGAGGTCGCCCACGCGGAGGGTGACGGCGCCCATCGTGGTGTCGGCGCTGAGGATCTGGTCGTTGACGGTGGCGTTCATGGTGAGACTCCTTCCGGACGCCCTCGCGTCCTGCTGATCCTCACCATAGACCAGTTTAGTTGTAGATACAAGTATCTAGCCGCAAGGCCGCCGAAGCACGAAGGAACCGCCCCGTGGGCTACCGATCGTTGAGCGCGACCAGACCGTCGTGGTCGCCGTGGACCTCGAGCCCCGCGGCCTCGCCCGTGCCCTCGAACAGCCGCCGACCGTCGGGGCTGTCGAGCTCGACATGGATGCGCGCGTCGAGGGTCTCCTCGACGCGGCGATGCATCTTCACGCGCGCGGGCGCGTGCAGCAGCCCCCCTCGGTGCCGCTCGGCCCTGAGGCGCAGCCGCGCCCCCGACCTGGCGCGCATCGTCCACCTGACCTCCGCATCGTCCACGTCGAGGACCTCCGTGGAGGCCCCCGTGTAGGTCGCGAAGCGGTGCAGCTCGCCGCCGTCGGAGCCCGGGATCCGCAGGCCGACGATGAATCCGCGGAACGAGGACCTCCCCCATGGGATGGTCGCGATCGAGGCCGACACGCACGCCTCGGTGCCCGCGAAGTGGTTCGACTGCATCCACACGTATGCGGACGGGAAGGACCTCCCCCAGTCCTTCTCCAGGTAGCCGCGCCCGCCCGTGAAGTCGAGCTCGCGGTCGCCGAGCGTGAGGATGCCGTCGAGGTCGTGGCCGAACGAGACGAGCCCGTGATAGCACTCCATCACCGGCACCCAGCCGTAGGGGCCCATCACGCCGGGCGACCTCCACGTGACCGGCCAGGGGTCCAGCGGCCCGAAGGTCACGTCTCCGTCCAGCGCCGGGCCCCGGAGGCCGACGTGGATGCCGCGAGAGGAGAAGCGGCTCGCCCCGACGGAGACGTCGAACGCGCGCGGGTCGGCCACGAAGTCGACCACAGGGAAGGACTCGAACCACGACTCGCCCGTCACGCCGTCGAGCACCTGCACGAAGGCCTCGTCGGCCTCCGACGTCCCTCCGCGGAAGATCCCGGGGATGAGGGCGAGGCGACGGCTCAGATCGGCCGAGATGAGCTTGACGTACCAGCCCTCGAAGTAGGCGAAGTCGCCTTGATAGTGGCCGTGATAGCCGGCCGGGTGGCGGGTCGCTGCGAGCGTGCGAGCGGCGCGCGTCACCGAGCGGGACGCCTGCGCCATTGCGGGGACTACGCGCATGTTCCAGGGTAACCCAGGCACTTCGGACAACCCCGGACATACGACGCGGCGACCGCGGCTCCCCTGGGGGGGTGGGGACCGCGATCGCCGCGTCCGTCAGGGACGGCTCTCAGATCAGTGGACGTACCTCCTGCGGATCAGCAGCAACGTCGCGCCGCCACCGGTGAGCAGGGCGAGCAGCCCGAGCGCCCACCACGGGTCGGCACCCGTCGAGGCCAGGTCTCCGCCGGAGAGCTGTCCACCCTGCTGGGCCTTGTTGGTGACCTCGCACTCGACGGTCACGCCGTCCTCCGCGGTGAAGGTGAACGTGTTGTCCACGTCGTCCTCATCGTCCGCACCCGTGCAGACCATGTCGGTGACGTAGCCGTCGACCTCCTCCTCGGTCAGCGTGTAGGTGGTGCCAGGAACCAGCGCCCTCCACGTGAGCGTGTCGGCCGAGGTGCTGCCGGTGCCGGACGCCGTCCTGGCGCCGAGGTCCTCGGGGTCGGGGTCAAGCGTGAAGTCGAACGACCAGTCTGTGTCGTCATCCACTCCCTCCACCGTCTTGGTGACCTTGAGCGTCGCGGTCTCCTCGCCCTCGACACCGGTGTCCTGCTGCAGCACGTTGGCCACGCGGCAGGCGATGTCCTGGTCGAATCCGGCCACGAACGTGAACGTGGTGGCCACGTCGTCCATGTCCTCGATCGCGGTGTTCTCCTCGTCGCCGACGATCTCGCAGACCATCGCGGTGTTGTACCCGTTGACCGGCGTCTCGGCGACCACGTAGGTCTCACCGGGAACCAGGTCGGTCCAGTAGATCGCGTCCGCGGTGCCAGGACCGGTGCCGGACACGGTCTGCGTGCCGACCTCGTTGTCGTCGGGGTCGAGCGTGAAGTCGAACGACCACTCCACGTCGGCCGCCACGAGCAGCACGGTCTTCTCAAGGCTCAGGGACGATGCGGCGGCGGTGTTGGTCGCCGAGCACGTGATGTCCTGGGCCAGGCCGGCGACGAACGTCACCGAGGCGGGGTCGTCGTCGAGATCGGGCACCTGTAGCACGCCCACCTCGTCGGTGATCCAGCACATCAGCTCCGTGTCGTAGCCGTCGACCGGGGTCTCGCTGACCGTGTAGGTCTCGCCGGGGATCAACCCCATCCACGAGATCGGGTCGGCGTCGCCGCTGCCCATGCCGGACACGGTCTGCGTGTCACCGACCGTCGCCACGGGCACCGGCTCGACCACCAGCAGCTCGAAGGCTGCGGCCACGGCCGGCTCGCTGGTCGACTCCTCGGGCTCGGGCTCCGGCTCCTCCTCGACGCCGTCCAGGGTGAAGTCGAACGACCACTCAAGGCCGTCGGCCACTCCCTCCACGGTCTTGGTGAGGGTCACGTTGGACGGCGCGGCCACGTTGACCGCCTCGCAGACGATCTCCTCGGCCAGGCCCGCCATGAACGTGAACGAGTTGTCCAGGGTCTCGTCCATGTCGACCAGCGGCTCGTCACCGACCATGCAGGTCAGCTCCGTCGTGTAGCCGTCGACCGGGGTCTCCGACACCGTGTACTCAGCGCCGGGAACCAGGCTCTCCCAGGTGATCGGGTCGGAGGTGGTGGAACCCATCCCGTCGATCGTCTGAGTGCCGACCTCCTCGTCGTCCGGATCGATCGCGAAGTCGAACGACCACTCGAAGCCATCGGCCACACCCTCGACCGTCTTGGTCAGGGAGACCTCGGCCGGGACCGCGGTGTTCACCGCCGAGCAGACGATCTCCTCAGCGAGCCCGGCGACGAACGTGAAGACGTTGCCGTCCTGGTCGAGGTCGACCACCTCGTCGTCACCCACCATGCAGGTGATGTCCGACGCGTAGCCCTCGACCTCCTGCTCGAGGATCGAGTAGGTCTCGCCGGGGACGAGGCCCTCCCACTCGATCGGGTCGGACGTCGCCTCACCCGAGCCGGAGCCGGATGCGGTCTGCACGCCGGTGTCCATCGGGTCCTCGACGAGAAGGAACTCGAACTCCCACGCGAAGCCGTCGGCCACACCCTCGACCGACTTGGTCAGCGTGACCTCGGTCGGAGTCGCGGTGTTGACCGCCGAGCAGACGATCTCCTCGGCCAGGCCGGCCTCGAAGGTGACCATGTTGTCCAGGGTCTCGTCGAGGTCGGTCAGCGGCTCGTCGCCGACCATGCAGGTCAGCTCCGTCGTGTAGCCGTCGACCGGGGCCTCCGACACCGTGTACTCGGCGCCGGGAACCAGGTTCATCCACTCGATCGGGTCGGACGTGGTGCTGCCCATGCCGTCGATCGTCTGAGTGCCGACCTCCTCGTCGTCAGGATCGATCGCGAAGTCGAACGACCACTCGAAGCCATCGGCCACACCCTCGACCGTCTTCGTCAGCGTGAGGTCCGTCGGCGTCGCGGTGTTGACCGCCTCGCAGACGATCTCCTGGGCGAGGCCCGCCTCGAAGGTGACCATGTGGTCCAGGGTCTCGTCGAGATCGGTCACCGGCTCGTCGCCGACCATGCAGGTCAGCTCCGTCGTGTAGCCGTCCTGCTCGAGCTCGACCACGGTGTAAGTCTCGCCAGGCGTGAGGTCCGTCCACACGATCGGACCCTCGGTCGTGCTGCCCGAGCCGGAGATCGTCTCGAAGCCGCTGTTGTAGTCCTCGGAGTAGAGCGAGAAGCCGAACTCCCACTCGAATCCGTCAGCCACACCCTCGACCGTCTTCGTGAGCGACACCTCGGACGGAATCGCCGTGTTGACGGCCTCGCAGACGATGGTCTGGTCGACGCCCGCGGTGAAGGTCACCGAACCGTCGAGCACCTGGTCCTGATCGACCACGGGCTCATCGTCGAGCGTGCAGGTCAGCTCCGTCGTGTAGCCGTCCTCGGGGATCTCGCTGACCGTGTAGGTCGTGCCCGGGATCAGGCCCTCCCACGTCACCGGGTCGGACGTCGTGCTGCCCGAGCCCGAGATGGTGCGCTCCACGCCGTCCTCCGACGGCGGGACCGTGAGCTCGAAGTCGAACTCCCACTCGAAGCCGTCGGCGACGCCGTCGACCGACTTGGTGAGCGTGAGCTCGGAGGCGTCGGCGGCGTTCTCCGCCTTGCAGACGATCTCCTCGTTGACGCCGGCCACGAAGGTTACCGACAGCGGATCGTCGTCGCCCTCCTCGAGCACGCCCTCGCAGCTGACGAGCGAGTCGTAGCCGTCGAACTCGTCCTCGCTGATCGTGTAGGTCTCACCCGGGATCAGGTCGGTCCACACGATCGGGTCGGCGGACGTGTTGCCCATGCCCGACGCGGTCTGGTCGCCCGCGGGGTTGGCCGCGGGGTCGAGCCCGAAGGTGAACGACCACTCGAAGTCGTCATCCACGCCGGACACGGTCTTGGTCAGCGTGACCTTCGAGGGCTTGGCGGTGTTCACCGCGGTGCACTCGATGGTCTGGTCGAGCCCGGCGACGAACGTCACCATCGGGCCCGTCGGCACGAGCGACCTCGCGTCCTGCGGGGTGAGCTGGTCGATGTCGACCACATTGCACTTGAGCGTCTGCTCGTAGTCGTCGTTCGCGACCTCGGAGATCATGTACTGCTGGCCCGGGATCAGCCCGGTCCACGTCAGCTCATCCGTCGTCGCGCCGGTTCCCTCGGCGGTCTGGAGGCCGCCGTCAGCCGTGGCGGGCGAGAGAATGAAGCCGAACGACCACGGGAAGCCGTCGGCGACGCCCTCGACCTGCTTGGTCAGCTCGACCGTGGTCGTCTTGGCGGTGTTGGTCGCGGTGCACTCGATCTCCTGGTCGTAGCCGGCCACGAAGGTGACCGCGTTCGTGAGCGGGTTGGAGTCCACGAACTCGTCATCGGAGCCCACGTACATGCAGACCAGGTCGGTCGTGTAGCCGTCGGCCACCTCTTCGACGATCGTGTAGGTGTTGCCGGGCTTGAGGTCCTCCCAGTCGATCGGACCCTCGGTCGTGCTGCCCGCGCCGGAGATCGACGTCGGTCCCGCGATCAGGCTCGGGCCCTCGAAGAGGGCGAAGTTGAACGACCAGTCGAAGCCGTCGGCGACGCCCTCGACCTTCTTGTAGACCGACACGTCGGTCTGCTTGGCGGTGTTGTCCGCCGTGCACTCGATCGACTGGTCGAAGCCCGCGACGAAGGTGACCCACGTGTCACCGCTCTCGATCACGTCTTCGGCCGGGATGCCGGTGCACGAGAACTCCTGGTCGAAGCGGCCGTCGATCTCCTCGGCGATCGTGTAGGTCTCGCCGGGGATCAGGTCGAACTCCACCGTGTCGGACTCGGGGGCGCCGGTGCCGGTCGCCTCCTTGGTCACGGCGGCTCCGCCGTCGGGCGTGAGGGTGAAGTCGAAGCCCCACTCCTCGGTGTCGCCGACGCCGAAGACGTTCTTCGTCACCTCGAGCGACGAGGGCTTGGCGGTGTTGGTCGCGTCGCACTCGATCGTCTCGCCGAAGCCGGCCACGAACTGCACGCCATCCTTGTCGAGGTTGATGTCCTCGACGAGCACGGGCTCCTGGCCGTCGACGTAGTAGCAGGCGAACTCCTGGTCGTAGTCGCCGTCCACCTCCTCGACGATCGTGTACTCCTGGCCCGGCAGCAGGCCGGTCCACGACACGGTCTCGCCGTCCTCGACGGCGTTGGTGGCCGTCTTGGTGCCTTCCTCGCCGCCCGGAGGATCGAGCGTGAAGTCGAAGCTCCACACGTAGTCGTCGGCGACGCCCTCGACCGTCTTGGTCACGGAGATGTCCGTGGTCTTCGCGGTGTTGGTCGCGTCGCACGTGATCTCCTGGTCGAAGCCGGCGACGAACGTGATGTACGTGTTGCCGCTCTCGACGATCTGCTCCTTCTCGAGACCCGTGCATTCGAAGGTCTGCTTGTACTCCGAGTAGGTCCCCTCGGCGATCGTGTAGGTCTCACCGGGGATCAGGTCATCCCACGACACCACGTCGGTGCCCGGACCCGTGCCCGTCGCGTACTGGGGGTTCTCCCCTGTCGCGCCCGGAGTGATCGAGAACGTGAACGACCACTCGAGGCCGTCGGCGATGTCCTCGACCGTCTTCGTGACCTGGACGCTCGACGCCTTCGCCGTGTTCGTCACGTCGCACTCGACGACCATGCCGGGCGTGACCTCGATGCCGAAGCCCGCCTCGTCGCCGTTGGCGTCCTGCAGCTCCGCGGGCTCCTGGCCCGAGGTGTCGTAGCACTTCCACGCGACGTCGAAGTCGTCGACGTCCGTATCGGTGCCGTCGACCTCGGTGAGCACATACGTCTCGCCGGGCACCAGGTCGGTCCAGGTGAGCGGACCCGCATCCACGGTGTCACCCGTGCCGGAGACCGTCTGCGTGCCGCCACCGGTGGCCTCGGGCAAGAGGGTGAAGCCGAACTCCCAGTCGAGGTCATCGTCGATGCCCTCCACGGTCTTGGTGAGCGAGACCCGGCCGAGCTTCACGTTGTACGCGAGGCAGGTCACGGTCTCGCCCGCGGCGATGCCGAAGTCGGCGGGATCGATCTCGCCTTCGCCCATGTCGCTCGTGCAGGTGATGTCGCCGCTCCAGCCCTCCGCGGGCTCCTCGGTGACCGAGAAGCCGCTCTCGGCGGCCTTCACCTCGTGCTTGAGCGAGCCTCCCGAGGGCGTGCCGTCGTCTGCGGTCGTCGTGATCGACGGGTCCTCGTAGTACTGCGCGATCGTGCCGCCGAACGTGAATGTGCCGGTGCCGCCCTCGGTCGCCTTCTTGACGATGAGCTTGCCCGCCTGCTCGTTCCAGAACGTGCACTCGGTCGCGCCGGTGGCGATCTTGTCGATCGTGATGCTGCCGTCGTCACCGACCGTGCCGACCGAGCCGCCCTGCGGTCCGGTGCACGAGAGGTCGGTGAGCGTCCACGACAGGCCGTCCGTCGGCAGCTCCTTCTCCTTGACGACGAGCTTGTCGCCGGCGTCGACCGAGATCGAGAAGGACTCGCCGCCCTTGATGGTCTTGTACTTCCACTGGCCACCGTTGACGGAGTACTTGAAGACGAACTCCGCGTCCTCGTCGCCGTCGGCGACCTTGTTCACGGTCACGCCGGTGAAGACGTTGTGGATGACGCAGGATGCGTTCGCCCCAGGTGCCACGAGGAAGGACGCATCCGTCTTCGAACCTTCGGAAGACCTCGTCGCCTTCAACTCACCATCGACCGGGTACAGCGTCACCTCGACCAAGGGGTGGCCTGGCGCGAAGATGTTGTTGTACGTGCATACGATCGAGTCCAGGGACCAGCCTGGGTCGAGGTTCTCCGTCAGTTCCTTGACGACGTAGTCCGTTCCGGACGCGAGGTACGGCAAAGTGCCTGTCGTCGGGTAGGTGTCCGTCTCGTCGATCATGAGGTCGCCGTAGACCCTGTCCTCGCCCGCGACGACGTTCTTTCCCGAGAGCCGCTTGATCTTGTAATCGAAGCTGGTCGTGTCGTCATCGACATTGGCCGTCTTCGTGACGTCGAGCGTTCCACAGTCGCTGATCGTGATCGGCGGCGCATACACGATGTCCTTGATGGTCGAGCTAAGGCTGTAGCCCGGCACCGTCGCGGACGTGCCACCGACGCTGTAGGTGCCGCAGACCCCGGGATCGTAGTCATTCCCCTCGAGGTCCTTGCGGACCTGGGTGAGGTTCACCGCAGCCTCACTGAACGTCTGCCCCGCCCACATGCTGACGGCACCTGTCGAGATGCTGCCCTGGTTGATCCACGCCGATCCGTTGTACTCGAGGACCTCGGCCGTCGCACCGTTCTGATCCGAAGGGTTGAAGTAGAACGCCAACAGCAGGTCTCCCGCGCCTGCGTTGGGGGCGTTGTCACTCGGCTTCACGCCGTCGCCGTTGTCGATGTAGAGCGTCGAGATCATCGAACCGCTGCTCAGTTCGTTGTCGTCGAGCGCGTCGCAACGCTCGTAGCTCACGTAGATGATGTCGTCAATCTCGCCACCGCCGACGTCGACCTTCTCCGCGGCAATGGACATGCTGCGCAGGTCGGTCTTGCCGTTCACCTTGCTGTAGACGACCGGCCAGTTGGGCCCGTCGTGGAGGCTTGAGCCAGGCTTGGCGATGTCGTCCGTGTTGTCGAACCCCGGATCGATCCGACAGAGTTCACTTCCGTCCCCAGTCGAAGGCGTGGTCGACGACGCATAGATGCCGGTGGTGGGGAGACCGCCAGGCGTGGTCCCCGCGCCGTAGAAGGCATCCCAGTCACCCTTGCCGCTGTTGAGCACCGTGTTGCCGTCGATCTCGAAGCCTGTCACTGGGTCCAGCGCCACAGCCGCCGCCACGGCCGGCGTCGCGACCGCGACGGTGCCCATCGCCGCGACCAAAGCAGTGACGGTGAGCGCGGCGGCGCCTGGTCGGCGCCGCTTCAAAGCGCCATGCTTGCGACCTCGAAGGCCGCGCCGGGGCCCCTCAGCTCCAGACGAGAACACGGTCGGAAAACCCCATGCGGTCATGATCACCACTCCCTCAGCAGTGCACTCCGTTCACACGTCTTTGTGTGCACGTCCCACTTCGGACGGTACCCCTCCGATGTGAGATTCGCCACATCCGACGCAGGTTCGTGATGCGACACGCCGGGCGTTCAGCACGAAAGTCCCAGACAATTCATCTTGCCTGGTGTATATGTGAGCGCTCTCAGCCGGTGGGGCCGACAGGGGTCAGGCGGCGGGACCGGCGGGATCAGGCGGCGCGGCTCACGCGACCGACTCGAAGGCCTCCGCATCGACCTCCGCGGACTGCTGCGCGGGGTACCGCGGGCCCGACACCGTCGCGGTGTCGATGAGCTCGCCGGCCCTCTCGAGCAGGGCCGGGTCGACGACCAGCTGCTCGGCCTCGAGGTTCTCCCGCACATGGACGATGCTCGTGGTGCCGGGGATCGCGGTGACGTGCGGGCCGCGCGAGAGCACCCAGGCGAGCGCGAGCTGCGCGGGCGTGCACCCGGCCTCGGCAGCGAGCGTGCGCCAGGCCGGCAACAGCGCCGCGTTGGCCGGCCAGTGCTCGGGCTGGAAGCGCGGCATGGGCCGGCGGATGTCCTTGGGGGCGAGCGCGTCGGGATCCGCGATCGCGTCTGCGAGGAAGCCGCGGGCCACCGGCGAGAAGGCGACGAGGGCGACGCCCGCCTCGCGGGTCGCCTCGAGCATCCCGAGCTCAGGGTTGCGGCTCCACAGCGAGTACTCGTTCTGGACGGCGGCGATCGGCGCCTGCGCGAGCGCCTCCTTGAGGCGCGCGACGCCCACCTCGGACAGCCCGATCGCGCCGATCTTGCCTGCAGCCACGGCCTCGGCGAGCGCGCCGACGCTCTCGGCGACCGGCACCTGCCTGTCCCAGCGGTGCAGGTAGTAGAGGTCGATGTGGTCGACGCCGAGGCGGGTCAGGGATGCGTCGACCTGGACGTGCAGGGTCTCGGGCCGCCCGTCGATGGTCCGCACGCCGTCGACCATCGCCATGCCGCACTTGCTCGCGAGCACGACCTCGTCGCGCCGGCCCTGGATGGCGCGGCCGACGAGCTCCTCGTTGCGCCCGCCGCCGTAGAGGGTCGCGGTGTCGAGGAACGTCACGCCCGCGTCGAGAGCGGCGCGCAGCATGATCTCGCCCTCCTCGGGCGGCGGCGCGACGCCGTACGCATGGCTGAGCGACATGCACCCCAGCCCGACCCGAGGCAGGGTCAGCCCGGGCGCCGTCTCCTTGAAACCGGGCGCCGCCCCCGCATCGTCCGTGGCCGGCGCGTCCGAACCCACCGGACTCCCCGAAGCCGCCGCGTCCGCTGCTCCCCCGACCGTCACGCCAGCTGCTCCTCCAGCTGGCCGAGCACGCGGTAGCAGTCGATCACCTGGCGCAGCGAGGAGTTCGGCTCGCGACCCTCGCGGATCGCGGCGAGGAACTCGCGGTCCTGGAGCTCGATGCCGTTCATGCTGACCGCGACGTGCGACACGTCGATCGGCTCCTCCTTGCCGTTCACCAGGTCGTCGTAGCGCGCGATGTACGTGCCCGTGTCCCCGATGTAGCGGAAGAACGTGCCGAAGGGCCCGTCGTTGTTGAACGACAGCGACAGCGTGCAGATCGCCCCCGACTCCGCCTTCAGCTGGATCGACATGTCCATCGCGATGCCGAGGTCGGGATGGATCGGCCCCTGGATGGCATTCGCCTGCACGATCTTTCCGGCCTGGTACGCGAACAGGTCCACCGTGTGCGCGGCGTGGTGCCACAGCAGGTGGTCCGTCCACGAGCGCGGCTCGCCCTTGGCGTTCGTGTTCGTCCGGCGGAAGAAGTACGTCTGCACGTCCATCTGCTGGATCCCGAACTCACCGGCGGCGACCTTGTCGTGGACCCACTGGTGCGACGGGTTGAAGCGCCGTGTGTGGCCGACCATCGCGACGCGATCCGAGGCCTCGGCCGCGGCGAGCGTGGCCTCGGCGTCGGCGAGCGAGTCCGCGAGCGGGATCTCGACCTGCACGTGCTTGCCGGCCGCGAGCGCCGCCTGGGTCTGAGCCGCGTGCAGTCCGGTGGGCGTCGCGAGGATCACGGCGTCCACATCGTCGCGCTCGAGGACCTCCTCGTAGGACAGGACCACGTTCGGGACGCCGTACTTGTCCGCGACCGCCTGCGTCGGCTCCGGCCTGGTGCCGCTCACGACGGTCACCGCCGCCTCGGGGATGTTCATCAGCCCGTCGAGGTGCTTCATGCCGAACGCGCCTGCGGCGCCGACGACCGCGACGCGGGTCTTGCCTGATGTCATGCGTGCACTTCCTCCTGAACCTCGGCCGCGGGGGACGCCGTCGGGCCGACCGGGTTGCTCAGCACCAGGTGTCCGACCGCGGTGTTCGACGCGGGCACGTGATAGAAGCGGTGGTCGACGCTCGGGTCACCTCCCTCGAACTGATCATCCATCGCACCGCGGGCGATCAGCCAGTCGACGAGCTCGATCCCCTCGGATCCGGCCTCGTCCACGTACTCCATGTGGGGCCACTCGGTGAGGCCCAGCGGGTCGGCGATGAGGTGGTCGAGGAACGCGTTGTCCCACTCCTCGTTGATGAGACCCGCGCGGGGTCCCTGGAGCTGGTGGCTCATGCCGCCGGTGCCCCAGATCTGCACGTTGAGCGGCTCGCCGTCCCACTTGTCGAGCGCGCGGCGGATCGCCTTGCCGAGCTCGTAGCAGCGTCGTCCCGAGGGGACCGGGTACTGCACGACGTTGACGGGCAGCGGGATGATCTTGCACGGCCACTCCTCGACGTCGCCGAAGACGAGTGACAGCGGCACGGTCAGCCCGTGGTCGACGACCATCTCGTTCACGAGCGTGAGGTCGAAGTCGTCCTGGATCACCGACTGCGCGATGTGCGCGGCGAGCTCGGGGTGACCGTAGACGTCGGGCACGGGACGCGGGCCGTAGCCCTCGTCGGCGACCGGGTAGTGCGAGCCCGTGCCGAGCACGAACGTCGGGACGATCGTGGCGTCGAAGGCCGTGGCGTGGTCGTTGTAGACCAGGATGATCACGTCAGGGGTGTTCTCCTCGACCCACTTGTGAGTCCACTCGTAGCCCGCGAACACCTTCTTCCAGTAGGGCTCCTCGGTCTTGCCAAGGTCCATCGCGGCACCGATCGCCGGCACGTGCGACGTGAACAGAGCCGACGTGTAGCGCGCGGGCGGGTTGACCCGCATCACGGTCGCCTTCTCATTCGACGGCGGGGTCCAACCGTCGAGGTCCTTGAGGCGCGCGCCCTCGGGCCGGCGCCCGCCGCCGACCATCATGTCGCGGTACGCGGCCTCGCTCATGCCGGTCATCGAGCCCGCCATCTGCTGGAAGCTGAGGCCGTGGGTCGCGCCGATCTTCGCGAGGAAGTAGATGTTTCCGCCCTCGGCCATCATCGCGTTGAGGTCCAGGTCCAGGACCGCCTGCCGGGCTGCGGGAGTCAGCGGCCATTCGTCGAGGTAGGCCTCGCGGTCGGCGAGGTAGCGCTCGCGGTTCTCCGGCTTCATGAGCGACATCGAGAACTGGTTGAGGTGGAAGCCCTTCCGAGCCTGCTCCGCGTCGAAGATGATCGTGCCGGGGATGTCCTTGTACGGCTTGTCGAGAGACATGTCATGATCCTTTCGGCCAGTAGAGGCGGCCCGGGTTGTCCACCAGCAGCTTGCGCTGAAGCTCGGGCGTCGTGGCGATTCTCGGGAGGTAGTCGACCAGCAGCCCGTCGTCGGGCATGTGGTCCTTGAGGTTCGGGTGGGGCCAGTCGGTGCCCCACAGCACGCGGTCGGGGAACTCCTCGACCACGCGTCGGGCGAACGGCACCACGTCGGTGTAGGCCTGCCGTTCGCCGTCGAGAGCGCGCGGGCCGGTGACGCTGAGCCGCTCGGGGCACGACACCTTGGTCCACACGTTCGGGTTCTCGCGCATGAAGCGCAGGAAGAGGCCGAACTCCTCCCCCTCGGGATCCTTCGCAACGTCGGGGCGGCCCATGTGGTCGACCACGACGTCCGTCGGGATGGAGGAGAAGAAGTCGTAGAGGTCGGGAAGGTCCTCGGCCTCGAAGTAGATGACGACGTGCCAGCCGAGCGGCGCGATCTTCGCGACGATCTCCTCGAGCGAGTCCGTCGGCACGCGGTCCACGAGTCGCTTGACGAAGTTGAAGCGCACGCCGCGGACGCCGGCCTCGTGGAGCTCCTTGAGCTGGTCGTCGGTGACGTCGCGGCGGACGGTCGCGACGCCGCGGGCGCGTCCCTCGCTGCGATTGAGCGCGTCGACGAGCGCGCGGTTGTCAGCGCCGTGGCAGGTGGCCTGGACGATGACGTTGCGGTCGAAGCCCAGGTGATCCCTCAGCGCGAAGAGCTGGTCCGCGCTCGCGTCGCACGGCGTGTACTTGCGCTCGGGGGCGAACGGGAACTGCCCACCCGGGCCGAAGACGTGGCAGTGCGCGTCGACTGCGCCCTCGGGGAGCTGGAAGGTCGGCTTGGTCGGGCCGTCGTACCAGTCGAGCCAGCCCGGCGTCTTCTCGAAGTCGCCGGTCGTCTCGCCGTGGCGCGCGGTCGCGGTGTCGCTCATCACGAGGCCTCGGCGAGCCGCGTCGGGCTCAGAGGGACGATGCGGCGAGTGGAGAGCGCGCCCGTGGCCTGGCCTGCGGTGGGGTGCGCGTCCTGCCGCCTCACTGCGGATTCCGCTGACTCCGTGCCGCACGCACCGTGCAGCGCGCAGGAGTCGCATCGGCCTTGCGGGGCGAGCGTGTCACGACCGGGGATATCGATGATCACGAGTGGCGTCCTTGTCACTAGCGGTTCTCCTCTCCGACGATAGGCCGGGTGCACACTGTGGTCCAATAGATTCTGCAAGGGCGCCGAATAGATGGAGTCGATGGACGATGCTCGCCGACCTCAACCAGCTGCGCACCTTCGTCGTGCTGTACGAGGTGCGCAGCCTGACCGCGACCGCGGACCGCCTCCACGTGACGCAGCCGACCGTGAGCTACACGCTCGCCCGGCTGCGCAAGCGCTTCGGCGACGACCTGTTCCGGCGCGAGGGCAACGTCATGGTGCCGACGCCGCGCGCGACCCAGCTGTTCGGACCGCTGCACGAGGCGCTCGCGCAGATCGATGCGACCGTGTCCGACAGCGCCGACTTCGACCCTGCCGACTTCGACGGCGAGCTCGCGCTCGGCCTCACCTCGATCGGCGAGCAGACCTTCCTGCCGCCGATCATGGCAGCGCTGACCCAGCTCGGGTCGAGCCCGAGGCTCGTCGTGAAGCGCCTCGACGCCGAGGCCGCCGAGGAGGAGCTCGTGCGCGGCACGATCGACCTCGCGATCACCGTGTCCCTGCTCGACGTCTCGCGGCTGTGGCGCACCCCAGTGCGCGGGGTCGAGTACGTCGCCCTGACGTCGCGCGAGCACCCTCTGCCGCCGACCGGCGCGGAGATGTTCGACGGCCGGCGCTTCATCCGGGTCTCCGCGCGCGGCGGCCACGTCTTCCCCCAGCAGGCCCTCATCGAGCACGGACTGACCCCGCAGGTCGCCCTCACGGTCGAGGAGTACTCGACCGTGCCCGCAGTGCTCGTCTCGACCGACCTGGTCGCGCTCCTGCCGCGCCACGTTGCCGACGTGTTCTGCGGCTGGTTCCCGGAGCTCGAGACCGCGGACCTGCCCTGGCCCGGCACGAGCTCGCCGGTCGCGCTCTACACGCGACGCGAGATGAACCTCTCCCCCGCGCAGCGCTGGTTCCGACGCCTCGTGCTGCGCGCCGTCAGCAGCGGCGAGTTCACGGACGACGCTCAGCGCTAGCCGCGCCCGGCTTCACCGGCCACGCCGCACTGACGGCACTGTGCGACTAGCGCTGCGGGCGATTCCAGCTCGCGCGCGCCGGGAACATCGGGGAGCGCACCGGGATCGTCCACGACGAGTGCGGATGGATCCTCAGCAGCTGCTGCTCCCACCACACACGCGCCTCCTCGGACAGGTGCGGCATGACGGCGTCCTTATCGGCATCGTCCTCGGGGCGGGGACTGAAGCACTTCCACAGGAGCTGCACCTCGGGCGCCCCGGTCGGCACCCCGCCTACGTCCAGCACCACGCGCTCCCACGGCAACTGAAGCCGCGCGTCGCGGCGATACATCCACGCCTTGGCCGCCCCATCCTCGACGTTCACGCGCAGCACCCAGGTGTCCGCCGCATCGTCCCTGATGAGGACCGGCTGCAGGTCGGCGTCCTCGTCGGCGTCCGCGAGCGGGATCATCCCGTCGCCGTCCGTGCCGTCGGAGACCCACGCGGAGTACCGCGGGGGAAGCGCCGCGACGAGCGGTGCCAGGTCGCTCGGGATCGTGCTCACGTCGATGTTCTCGCGCTCACGGATCGGGTGGCCGAGCCAGCGGTCGAGCGCGGCTCCGCCCGAGAGCCACCAGCGGACTTCGCTGGGCCCGAGGAGATCCGCGACCTCCTCGGCGGTGAGGGGCGCCCACGGCAGCGCGGGCGACGGCGTCGTCGTCGACATGGCACGAGGCTACCGCGCGCCCGGCGGGCGCCGACGGCGACACCCGACCCCCGGCCCCCGGCCCCCGGCCCCCGCATCGTCCCCACCCCTGGCACCCGCATCGTCCTGTGGCATCCTGCGGCTGTGGCCAACTCCCCCTCCGGCGACTCGGTGACCGACCGCATCGTCCGGGTGCTCGAGACGTTCACTCCCACGCGGACGGTGCAGACCGCGGCGGAGATCGGACGACGCGCCGGCCTGCCCTCCTCGACGGCGCACCGGGTCGTGGGGGACCTCGTGGACGCGGGACTGCTCGATCGCGACGGCGAGGGTCGGCTGAGCGTCGGCCTGCGGCTGTGGGAGCTCGCGACCCGCTCGTCGCATGCGCTGCGGGTGAGGCAGGCGGCCATGCCCGCGATGGAGAGGGTCCAGGCGCGCGTGCGCGAGCACACGCAGCTCGCGATCCTCGAGCAGGACGAGGCGCTGTTCCTCGAGCGGCTCAGCGACAGCCAAGCCGGCGCGAACGTCACCCGGATCGCGGGCCGGCTGCCGCTGCACGCGACCTCATCGGGGCTCGTGCTGCTAGCCTTCGCGGACTCCGAGGTGCAGGAGCGGGTGCTTGCCCGACCGCTGCGACCCATGACTGCGCAGACGCCGACCGACGCGGGCGTGGTGCGCCGCAAGCTCGCCGAGGTCAGGGCGCTCGGTCACGTGATCGCGAAGGGGTACATCGACGAGGTCTCGACCGGCGTCGCCGTGCCGGTGCGCGACCGGGCGAGCGGCGCGACCGCTGCACTCTCGGTCGTACTGCCGCGCGACGCGGCGACGGGCCTTGCGCTCGAGGAGCTGCACCGCGCCGCGCGCGAGATCGAGGCCGCGCTCGTCTGAGATTGTTGACACATCCCGTTCCCATTCATCGGGAACTGGCCCCCACTCGGGCGGACAGCCTGCCCACAATGGCGAAGCGGGATGTCAAAGAGGACTCCGCATTCATGGAGACGCAGCGTCAAAGGAGACACCGTGACCTCGAGCATTCGCACCCAGGTGGCCATCGTCGGAGCGGGCCCCGCAGGCCTCATCCTGTCCCACCTGCTGGCCCAGTCAGGCATCGAGTCGGTCATCCTCGACCGCCGCTCGCGCGAGGACATCGAGTCGACCATCCGCGCCGGCATCCTCGAGCAGGACACCGTCGACCTGCTCGCATCGATCCCCGGCTCCCGCGCGCACACCGTCGGCCAGCGGCACGACGGGATCGAGCTGCGCGTCGACGGGGTCGGCCACCGCATCGACTTCCCCGGCCTCGTCGGCCGCGCCGTATGGCTCTACCCGCAGCACGAGGCGCTCAAGGACCTGCTCGCCGCGCGCCTGGCCGCGGGCCAGGACATCCGCTTCGAGGCCACGGCCACCGCGGTCGAAGGCGTCGACACCGACCGGCCGCGCATCGTCGGGACCGCCGCGGACGGCACCGCGCTCGAGATCGACGCGGACTTCGTCGTGGGTGCCGACGGGTCGCGCTCCGTGGTGCGCTCCGCGCTGTCGGGTTCGCACGCGGGCTACTTCCGCGAGTACCCGTTCGGCTGGTTCGGCATCCTCACCGAGGCACCGCCGAGCGCGGACGAGCTCATCTACTCGAACTCCGCCGACGGCTTCGCGCTCATCAGCCAGAGGTCCGCCACGGTGCAGCGCATGTACTTCCAGTGCGACCCGTACCTCGACGCCGAGACGTTCAGCGACGCCCAGATCTGGGAGACGCTCGACCGGCGCGTGCCGGGGGTCGAGCTCAAGAAGGGCCCGATCTTCCAGAAGGGCGTCGTGCCGTTCCGCTCCTTCGTGGCCAGGGACCTCCAGCGGGGCCGGATCGCGATCGTCGGCGACGCCGCGCACACCGTGCCGCCGACCGGCGCCAAGGGCATGAACCTCGCGGTCGCGGACGTCATCCTCCTGGCGCGCGCCCTCGAGGCGCTGCTGGGCCGCGGCGATGAGGGGCCGATCGACAGCTTCGCGGACACCGCGCGGCAGCGCATCTGGAAGGCGCAGCACTTCTCGTGGTGGATGACGAGCATGCTCCACCAGGCGCCCGACGCCTCGGACTTCGACCGCCAGCGCCAGCTCGGCGAGCTGCGCACCGTGGTCGAGTCGGAGCACGGCCGCGCCTACCTGGCCGAGGCCTACACGGGCTGGCCGATGACCGGACTCGACAGCGTCCTGTCCCCGACCGCATCGTCCCCGGCCGCGGTGAGGTCCTCCAGGTAGTCGGCCTCGGACTCCAGCAGCCAGCACTCCTGGCCCTCGAGGTCGTATGGCGCGACCACGTAGTCGACGCCGTCCACCGTGGCCCGCCACACGCCATCCGAGTCGACCTCGCCCTGCGGATAGGTCGCCTCGAGCTCCTCCGCGAGCTCGTCCATGGTGCCGCCGAAGCCGAACACGTAGGTCGTGCCTCCGACCGCGATCCGCTCGTGGTGGAGCTCCGCGCGGAAATCCTCGTCCGCATCGTCCGGGCCGTTCACCCAGATCTCATCGGCCGACCGGTCCAGCGCGACCACGGCGAGGGCGATCCCTGCCACGACCAGCACGCCCGTCAGTGCACTCCCGGCGATCAGCGTGACCTTGCCGGTCCGGCGCGCCCGGTCAGAGCCTCTCGCCAGTGCGAACACGAGCGCACCCACCACGATCAACCCGAGGCCGAGCACGGCGCACAGCGCCACGACAACGAACACCCCAAGCGCCATCATTCCCCCTTGCCGCCTGTATCAGGACGCCCCTGCTCGACGCGACAGCACCCCTCGCGCCCCGCATCGTCCCCCAGGAGACGATGCAAACAATAGCGGCTCCACGAGGCGCGACCATGGGACTCGCCGAGGTTCGTGTCCCCGAGTGCCACCAAGCGCCGCGCCGGGAACGGAACCGCACGGATAGCATGCGGCTATGGCGAAATCTGCTCCGATCGACGACGTCCCGACCCACGGCGAGGGCATCCGCCTCGGCCAGTTCCTGCAGCTCGCTGGCCTCGTGGACTCCGGCGGCGAGGCGAAGGAAGTGATCCGCGAGGGCGACGTGCTCGTCAACGGCGAGGTGGACCAGCGCCGAGGGCGCCAGCTCCAGGTCGGCGACATCGTCGAGTTCGGCGGACGCAAGGCCCGCGTCAGCGACTGAGGCGGCACCCGGCCGATCGGGCCCGGCTCGCCTCGACCTGCGTCCCGTCGGGCCCGGCTCGCCTCGACCTGCTCCCTGGAATCGCACCATGGCCGAGATCCGGGCCGATTCCGAGCGCGATGCGATTCCAGGACGACGGCGACGGTCCGGGAGTGCCGCACGCGGCACAGACGCGAGCCCAGGAACGCGAAACGGCCCGGTCTCATCTGAGACCGGGCCGTTCGTATCGGAGCCGCCTAAGGGAATCGAACCCTTGACCTATTCATTACGAGTGAATCGCTCTGCCGACTGAGCTAAGGCGGCGCACACCTCGGGGGTGCGGTTGACCATCATAGCGTGTCAGCAGACAGTTCCCGAATCCGGCATCGTGCCGTCCACCAGGAAGGCGTCGACGGCGTCGTCGATGCACGAGTTGGAGCGTCCGTAGGCGGTGTGCCCCTCGCCGTCGTAGGTGAGCAGCTGGGCGTTGCCGAGCTCCTCTGTGAGGCTCTCGGCCCACGCGTACGGCGTCGCCGGGTCGCCCGTCGTGCCGACCACGAGGATGGGGTTCGCGTCGTCCGGGTAGTCGAGCGACTCGATGGTCTCGTGCGCGGGCCACGGCCACGCCGAGCAGCCTGCACCCGAGGCGAACCACCAGCCGAACGTCGGGGACGCCTCCTCCATCGCGGCGGCGAGCTCCTGCTGGTCGTCGATGGTCCATTCCTCGCCCGCGTTGCCGTCGGTGCAGCCGATCGCGGTGAAGGCGACTGTCGAGTTCGAGGTCCACTCGCCCGAGGTGCTGTCGCGATCCAGGTAGAACCCGGCGAGCTGATAGAAGATCGAGGCGGTGCCGTACGTGTACACCTCGTCGATCGCCTGCATCAGGTAGTCCCAGCTGTCCTCCGAGTACAGGGTCACGACGATGCCGTAGACCATGAGGTTGCCGTTGACGTCGTAGTCGTCGTAGCCGCTCGGCAGCGGGCTCTCGAGCGCGCTCGTCGCGAGGTCCCCGATCTGCTCCCGCGCGGTCTCGATGTCCGACGACAGCGGACAGGTCGAGTCTTCTTGGCAGTACTCGATGAACGCCGTGAGGGCCTGCTCGAAACCCTCGGCCTGACCCACGCCCTGCTCGATGTCCGACAGCAGGAAGTCCACGGCTCCGTCGAGCACCATCTGACCCACGGTGTCCGGGTACAGCTGCGCGTAGGTCGCACCGAGCTGGGTGCCGTAGCTCGAGCCGATGTAGTTGAGCTCGTCGTCGCCGAGCACCGCGCGGATCACGTCCATGTCGCGCGCCGCGGAGACGGTGTCGACGTTCGCCATGAGGTCACCCGAGAGCTCCTCGCAGCCGGCCGCGAACTCCGCGACGCGCTCGTCGGAGGCGTCGAGGTCGGCCTGGGTCGCGAACGGGTAGTCGGTGATGTAGAACTCGTCGAGCGTCTCGCCGTCGCCGCAGCTCACCGCGGTCGAGGAGCCGACGCCGCGCGGGTCGAAGCCGATCACGTCGTAGGACTCGGCGACCGCGTCGCCGTAGTACGACACGAAGTACTCGAGGAAGTCGAGGCCCGAGCCGCCGGGGCCGCCGGGGTTGATCAGCAGCGAGCCGAGCTTGCCGTCCTGGTCGCTCGCCGCGGCCCGGTTGATCGCGATCTCGATCGACTCGCTCGAGGCGTCCGTCCAGTCGAGAGGCACCTCGACGGTCGCGCACTCGAAGTCGCCGCAGCTCTCCCAGGAGATCTCCTGGGCGTAGTACGACTCGAAGCCCGCGGGCACGGCCTCCGAGGTGGCAACGCCGGAGGACGACGCGTCGGAGGACTCCTGGGAGCCGCTCGCATCGTCGGAGGCGGAGCCGCCCGTGCAGGCGCTCAGCGCGAGCACGTAGGCGGCCGCGAGTGCGATGGAACGGGTGGGACGAGAGCTCATGGCGTACAAACTAATCGACCGCACGCATCGTTCCTGACACCGAGTGGCTCACTCCACAGGCATGGGCCGCAGCGCGAGGAGCATCGCCTCGACCGCGAGCAGGGGCGCGACGTTGCCGGCGAGCCGCTCGCGTGTGAGCGCGAGCGCGTCGAGCACCCTCACGGTGTCCTGCATCGTGCCGCGGGCCGCGAGCTGCTCGATGTGTCCACGGTGCGACGCGTTGACGAGCGGGACGCCCGAGCCGACCTGTACGACGGCGACGTCGCGGTACAGGCTCATGAGGTCCACGATCGCGCGGTCGAGCACGTCGCGCTTGTAGCGGGTGGCGCGGCGCTTCTGGTCGTCCTCGAGCTGCTTCACCTGGGAGCGCAGCGCGGGAGGCAGCCGCCCCCCGTCGTCCGCGCCCAGGGTGCGCAGCAGCTGGTTGCGCTCCTCGGCGTCGCGCTCCTCGGTCGCGGCCTTCGCATCATCCTCCGCGACCTTCACGAGGTCCGCGGCGGCGAGCACGGCGTCCCCGACGCCGCGGATGTCGGTCGCGAGCGCGAGCACCTGGTCGCGCCGCGCCCGCGCGCTGGGGTCCCGCGCCAGGCGCCGCGCGATCCCGATGTGGCTCTGGGCAGCGTGCGCGCACTCGAGTGCGAGCTCGGGGTCGATGCCGTCGCGCCGCACCAGCAGGTCGGCCACGACGGACGGGTCCGGCACCCGCAGCCCGACCACGCGGCAGCGCGAGCGGATGGTGACCACGACGTCGTCCGCCGAGGGCGCGCACAGCAGCCACACCGTGCGCGGCGGCGGCTCCTCGATGGACTTGAGCAGCAGGTTGGAGGTGCGCTCGACCATCCGGTCCGCGTCCTCGATGATGATGACGCGCCACCGCCCCTGGCTGGGAGAGGTCTGGGCGAGCGAGACCAGCTCGCGGACCTCGTCGATCGCGATCGTTACCTTCTCGGTCGCCACGACGGTGACGTCGGCGTGCGCGCCGCTGAGCGAGGTCGTGCACTCGCGGCACTCCCCGCAACCGCCGTTCGGGCATTGGAGTGCCGCCGCGAAGGCGCGCGCGGCCTGCGAGCGTCCCGACCCCGGCGGGCCGGTGAGCAGCCACGCATGCGTCATGGCCGAGGCGTGGGCCGCCGCGGCGCGCAGGGGCGAGGTCGCGTCCTCCTGGCCCACGAGCTCGGTCCACACGCCCGCGACAGGAGGTGCGTGCATCGGGTCGGCGACCGCGGTGCCGAGGTCCTCCGAGGCGTCGGCGCTGCTCACACCGGAGCTCACGGCGACACCGGCGACGGGGGCGTGGGCTGGTCGCCGCCCGCTCCGGACGCGCGCTTGCGACGGATCGCGGCACGCACCGCGCCGAACACATCGTGGAAGACATCCGTCTCGGGACGCGCGGCGTCGACGACCGCGTAGCGTGCCGGATCGCGCTGCGCGAGCATGAGGAAGCCGCGGCGGATCGCGTCGGCGAAGCGAGAGGTCTCGTCCTCGACGCGATCGAGGTCGCGCGCCATGCGGCTGGGGTCGGGATCCATGTCGAGCACGATGGTCACGTCGGGCAGCAGCCCGTCGGCGGCCCACCGCGAGATCCGCTCGACCTCGTCACCCAGCCCGCGCGCCCCGCCCTGGTACACGATCGACGAGTCCATGAACCGGTCCTGGAGCACGACCGCGCCGCGCGCGAGCGCGGGCTTCACGAGCGTCTCGATGTGGTGCGCGCGGTCGGCGGCGTAGAGCAGCGCCTCGGCGCGCGGCGCGACGTGGTCACCGTGAAGGATGAGCTGCCGCAGGTGCGACCCGAGCGCGGTGCCGCCGGGCTCGCGCGTGACGACGACCTCGCGCCCCGCGGACTCGAGGGCCTCCGCGAGCCTCGTCAGCTGCGTGGTCTTGCCCACGCCGTCGCCACCCTCGAACACCACGAACAGGCCCGCACTCATGGGGACAAACCTACCGGGAGGGACTGACGGCGTGGGCGCGTGCCGACCCTCGGTGGAGGAGCGGTCGACGGCGTGGCCGCGTCGCAAGCGCGGGGGCCACGGAGGAGGCACCGTGATCCGGGCGTCCCGACCCGCTATCCGACCAGCACCCATCCACCATCCGTCGCCTGGATAGGGAGATCCTCGATGGTGCCGTCGGTGCGCACCACCACGTCCGGCAGGACGAGCCAATAGTCAAGAGAGGCCCCGGTGCTGCGGTCCACCCCGTGAATCGAGCTCGGCAACCCGTCCACCGCGGACCATACGTAGACGGCGGAGTAGCGGCCAGGCGCGTCGGGGATCACCGCGGGAACCTCGCAACCATCCTGGTCCGGGAAGAACCGATAGGCGATCTCCCCACCGTCGTCCTCGTCGCTGCCGAGTTGCGCACCGCCGCCCAGCGCGGAGACCAGCGCCCCCTCCTCGTCGAACAGCAGCAGCGACGTCGGCGTCGTCGAGATCATCCACAGGTCCTCGAGGCGATCGACGGGGAAGGCAAACCCCAGCGCTGAAGGTGCGGCCCCGCCAGGCATCTCGAGCATGCCCATCGCAATGTCTAGCGAGGGCGGGTCCAGCGGCATCACGTCGATCGCGTCGAGCCCGTCCGACGCCACCTCGGCGCGCTCGCAGAGCAGCATCTCGCCGTTGGTCTGCGACGCGATTCCGCCCGGCATAGCCCTGGTCCCGAGCGCAGCGTCGACCAGCCTCTCGCCTTCAATGGCGATCAACGCCTCCATCTCCGGGCCTGCGACCACCCGGGAGCCGTCCTCGTCGGTCATCCCTACCTCACCGTCGCCCTCGCCGAACGACAGCACCGTGCTCGCCAGGACGTAGGTCGCGACGATCGAGCTCTCCTCATCGGCCCACACCTGAACGATGGTCGCCACCGTGTGGTCGCCGCGAGGCGCCTCTTCCCCGCACTCCGAGAAGGAGAGCAGCCCTTCCTCACCACGCCGCTGCTCGACGACATCGAGGACGTCCCCTCGGACCGTCAGCCCATCGTGGACCGCGACGACGGCCCGCGCCGAGTCGAGCGTGGCGGCCGCGGTGGTGATCCCCCACCTGCTCGGGACGACGCCGTCCTCTCCCCACCCGACCGCGACCGCGAAACCGAGAGCCGCGCGCGCATCAACCTCGCCCGTCTCGCCACCGCCGGGCACCGGGTCAAGCACCCGCACCTGCTCCACTCCACCCTCATCCACCCATCGCGAGAAGAGCGCCCACGACAGCAGCTCCGGCGCCTCGTCCGGCGTCGTCGTGTAGATCCCGGGCTCGGGGAGATCGCGGGGTACCTCGCCGCACTCGAAGGCCCCGGGGACGATGCGAGGCACGTCCTCGTCGATCACTGCGGGCTGCTGGTCGAGCGCCTGGGGCAGGACCCACGCGAGGCCTGCGCCGACCAGGGCCACCGCGAGCGTCGCGACGATCGACTGGGTCCGGCGCCGACGCTGCCTCCCGCGCAGGGCAGCGCCCGCCATCGCCGCCTTCGCCTCGTCCGCGCGCAGGCGAGTGCCCACCGCCGCGCCCTGCTCGTGCGCCGCCGACTCGAAGGCCTCGTAGATGTCGCTCATCGCCGCCTCCTCTCGGACACTGCGACCCGCTCGGCCGGCACGTCGAACTGCTCGCCGAGCAGCGTGATCGCGTCGGAGAGGTACCGCTTGACCGTGCCGAGCGACACCCGCATCGCCCTCGCGATCTCGGCGTAGGACATGTCGTCGTAGAACCGCATGACCACGGCTGTGCGCTTCTGGCGGGGCAGCTGCGCGAGCGCCTTGACCACCGCGTCGCGGTCGGCGGTCGCGTCCTGCTCGTCGGGCTCCCACTCGAGTCTCGCCTGCCCGGGCAGCAGTCGTCGCCAGGTGACCTCGCGACGGATCTCGTCCACGTGCATCGTCCGGATGGTGCGGCGGACGTACTGCTCCGCCTGCGGCACGCTCCCCAGCCCACGGGTGCGCGAGAACACCTTCACCACCGCCGCCTGCACGAGCTCCTCGGCCGCGCTCTGCGACCCGGTCAGGAGGTAGGCGTACGCGGCGAGCCGGTCGGCCGCGACATCGAGCATCTCGACGAGTACGTCATCGTCCGCCATGGCACCTCCCCTCCTGCACCTAGGACGGGCAGGCGGGGCGAAAGGTTGTCAGCGACCTCGACGGCCGGTGACAGGGACGATGCGGCGGCCGGCTAGCGCTCGCCGGGACCGCCGTGCTCGTCGGGGTAGATGAGGCCGATCTGGTTGCGCACCTCGTCCATGATCCGCATGATCTCGAGCGACTCGTCGAGCGTGTGGATCGGCGACTCCGTGAGGCCCAGGTCCACGCAGCGCGCGACCTCGGCGGCCTCGAACTGGAAGCCGTTCGGGACGTTGCCGTCGAACTCCCACGAGGTGCCGTCGTACCGGGTCACCTTGAAGGACGTGGGGTTGTAGAAGGTGCGGTCGATCTGGATGAAGCCCTCGGTGCCGCCGATGAGCGCCATGCACGGCGTGCGGCCCTCCATCGTCGTGGTGAGGGACGCCTGCGCGCCGAGGCTCGCGTAGTCGAAGACCATCGATACCTGGCCGTCGACGCCCGTGTCGGTGAGGCGACCCACCGACGTGATCGAGTCCGGGACGCCGAGCATGTCGTGGGCGAAGGCGATCGGGTAGACGCCCAGGTCGAGCAGCGCGCCGCCCGCGAGCGCGGGGTTGCGCATGCGCTCGATGTGCGCGATCGGCTGCCCGTGGTCCGCCTGGACCGACACGATCTGACCGATCTCGCCGCGCTCGATGAGCTCGCGCACCGCGTACATGTGGGGCAGGTGGCGCGCCCACATGGCCTCCATGACGAACACGCCCTTGGCCCGCGCCGCGTCGACGACCAGCCGCGCCTGCTTCTCGTTCTGCGTGAACGCCTTCTCCACCATCACGTGCTTGCCGGCTTCGATCGCGAGCAGTGCGGGGTTGTGGTGGTTGTTGTGCGTCGTGGCGACGTAGACGATGTCGATGCTGTCGTCGGCGACGAGCTCCTCGTAGGAGCCATACGCCTTCGGCACGCCCATCTCGTCGGCGAACGCCTGAGCACGATCGAGCCCGGAGGCCGCCGCGACGGCGACGACCTCGGACTGCGTGTAGTCGTTGACGGCCTCGGCCAGCTTGTGGGCGATGCCGCCCGCGCCGAGGATGCCCCAGTTGAAGGCGGGGGCGGACATGGGCAGCGGTGCACTCATGGCATTCACCCTAGCCCTCGGGCACGGACGATGCACCGCATTCCGGGCGCGGTCGTCGCCCCGGTCGTCGGGTCAGATCCGCGCCACGGGGCACCAGCCGTCAACGACGGCCGCGGCATCGACGGGGACGAAGGCGACCGACGTGCCCGGCGGGTCGAACCAGTGTCCGACGACCTCTCCGTCGGAGTCGAGCGCGACCACCGCCAGGTGGGTCTCGAAGGTGCGCCCCAGGTCGCCCGCGGCCTCCGCGGCCGCGAGCAGCGCCGGGTTCACCTCGCCCGCCAGGCAGTCTCCTGGCGCGAGCGCAGCCCGCGCGCCGTCGGCGGTCTCCGCGATGGGCATGGATGCGACGATGCGGTCGTCGAGGGTGAGCACCGCGGTCGCGCTCAGCGTCGTCGCGGCGGGCAGCCCCGCGCTCTGCACGTGGACGGTCGCCTGACGGCCCGTGTCCACCGTGCCGCTGAGGGACGCCTCCGGGTTCGCGGACCAGTCGGCACGGTCCGCAGGCAGCGCGCCCGCAAGTTCCGCGCCGCATCTGAGGTCGACGCCCGCGACCCGCGTCGGGGCAACCGCGCCCGCCGCCATCAGGCTCTCGTCAGCGAACTCGTAGGCCGGAGCGGCGAGGCCCCAGCCGCCAGCGGCGAGCATCGCGGCGCCACCCATCGCCCCGAGCACGCCGACGCTGCGCAGCGTCCGCCGCCGGCGCGCCCCGAGCGCGTGGAGCCGCATGTCCTCCCAGGGGTCCGCCTCGGACAGCACCTCCGCGACCCCGCGCCCTCCCGCGTCCGCGCCGTCGCGCAGGGCCTCCCCGAGGGCGCTCATCGCCGGGCCACCTTGACCGCGACCTCGACACCCGAACCGGGGTCGATGCCGAGCGTGTGCGCGACGTCCTCGCGCGTGGTCAGCAGCACCGCCGCGACGTCCTCGACCTGCAGGTGCAGCTCCTTGGCGATCCGCTCATCGCTCAGGCCCTCGATGAGGCTGAGCGCGAGCACGGTGCGGACCCGGGGCGGCAGCGCGGCCCATGCGCGCGCGGCGGGAGTGTCGCACTCGGGGCCGCGCGTCGTCCTCGTCACCGGGCTCGCTGGACTTCTCACGCTCCCCGCGCTCCCCGCGCTCCCCGCGCTCCCCGCGCTCCCCGCGCTACCCGCGACCGCGTCGTTCGGCGGCGCGAACGGGTCCCGTTCCCCGCCCGGCCCGTGGCGCATCGTCCCTGTGCCCGTGGCAACGTCCTTCCCGACCCAGCGCGCGAGCTGCCGCTCGCCGCCTAGGTGGAGGCGACGCATCTCGGCGAAGATCGCGGCCTCGGTCGCCTCGCGGCCCGAGGGACGCCGACCACGCGCCATCACCCTCGTCACCGCTGCCTGCACCAGCTCGACCGACGCGGCCTGCGATCCTGTGAGCGCGAACGCGTAGGCGCACAGCCTCGGCACGGACCTCTTCGTCAGCTCGTCACGCACGTCCTTCATGGCTTCCCCTCCCGTCGTGCTGACCGGAGGACGGACGACGCGCTCGAGAGGTTGCCCTCCGCCGCTCCTTGAGCCTGAAACAGCCGGGCGGCGCGAGGGGTTGGGGCGGGCTCAGCCGTCGATCGTGAGGTACACCAGCGTCTGGTTGTGGAGCTGGTAGGCGATCTCGCCGAACGTGGCCGGGCCGACCACGTCTCCGGCCTTGCGACCCTCGAGGTGGGAGTAGGTGTAATTGAGCACGCATGTGAAGGCGAAGACGGGCGGGACCGTCAGCCCAGGGATCTGCGCGTCGTAGGCCGCGGCCAGGTCCTCGACCGGGGCCGCGAGCCGGTACTCGACCCCGCTGAACACGGGTGCGTACAGGTTGACGGTCTCGCCGTCCTCGGGGACGGACTGGATGGACACGTTGACGTTCTCACCGCCGAGGTCCGCGACGAGCGGCAGGCGAGCATCGTGCCCCACCTCGGCCAGGTACTCGGCGAAGCCTCGCGGCTCCCCGTCGACGAGCACATCGTCCTGGTAGAAACCTGTGTACTCGAACGTGAGCGTCGCGCCGTCGCCCGGGGAGAACATCGTCGCCGTCGCGGCCGTGGCCCGCTTGCCCGGCGCGAGGCGCGCATGCATCACGACCGCCGCCGCCGTGCTCCCCTTCTCACCCGAGCCGGCGTACGTCCGCGGGCGGCGCGTGCCGAGCTCGTCGAGGTGCACGCCCGCGACCCAGCCGACGAGCGGGTTCGCGAAGTGGTCCCGCAGCTCCACGGCCTCGACCGCGAAGGACGTGTGCACCACGCTTCCCCCGGGGACGATGATCACGGAGAATCCGTCGACGAACGCGTCGCGCGAGATCCGATCCAGGTCGTCGGCCGAGTAGGAGCGGATCGAGACCTCGGTCACCTCGCTCGGGAGCGCCTCGACGCGCAGCAGCTCGCGGGTCATCTGGCCGCCCTCGCTCGTGACGAAGTACGGGATGGTGCCGCCGATCCAGCGGCCCTCGGGGAGCTGGCTGAGGAGCGCCTCCTCGCCGGCGATCAGGAGAGACTCCCCGGACTCGATCCTGCGTGCCGCCTCGTCGACGGTGCACATGGATCGGCTCATCGGGGTACTCCTCAGCTGGTGCGGCGCCCGTCGACGACAGGGGTCAACCGTCGTGGGCGAACTGCTGAATCATGACATCTGTCCGCCAGTGACGGAAGACCGGGAGGTCCTTCTCACATTCGGATCACGGGATCGCGGCCTTCCGCTCGGGCGCCCCTCCCCGCGTCAGATCCGCGCGGCCTCGAACGGTCTCGCGGTGCGCAGGCTCGTGATGTCGTAGCCGTGCTCGAGCGAACGCTCCTCGTACCTGCGGCACAGCCTCGGGAGGCGACCGGTGGCGGCCCACGCGCGACTGGTGACGGCCCACGAGCCGCGACGGATCGCACCCTTGACACCCGTGGTCGCCGACTTGCGGCGCGCGAACAGGTCGGGATAGGCGCGCATCGACCTGGCGAGCTGACCCTCGACGAAGGCCTCGTACACCGAGTTGCGAGCCGGCTCCACCATGGTCGCATCGAGGCCACCCTCGAGGCCCACGAAGTCCGCGACGCGCGCGAGCTGGCCCGCGGGGTCGTCGATCAGATGCTCATACCTCAGCACGAGCAGGTGGCGCACGTGCGGGGCATCCTCGGCGAGCATGTCAGCGCCCGCGAACCAGTTCTCGAGCGTCCCCGCGAAACCCGCGCCCAGGGTGGACAGCGAGATGGGGTAGGTGCGGTTCCACTTCTGCACCGACAGGGCCTGCACCAGCGGATGGCGCGTCATCACGATGAAGCGCGCCTCGGGCCACAGGTGCTGCATGAGCCGCATGCGCCCGACGGTCGGCGGTGACTTCTCCACCACCACGTCCGCGGGCTTGCTCCAGTACGGCTCCCATGAGGATTCGAGGTGCTCCCGCAGGACGTCGGCGTCGACCACGTCGTCCTCGGTCATGTGCGCGTCGCTGTTGAGCGCCCACCGCGTGGTGCCGCCGAGGTCGAGGCCGCGCGGCAGCATGTGCTGCACGTGCTGGCCCTCCTCCTCGAGCCTGCCCGTGCCGACCAACCGCGCGACGTCGGGGTGAGCGCCGAGGATGTCGCCCAAGAGCGTGGTGCCGCTGCGGTGCATGCCCGCGACGAACACCCATCTCCTATCAGCCATGCGCCCACGGTAATGGATGCGCAGGCGCTCGAGGACCCCGAACGGGGTCGCAGCGGGGGCACACGACGTTGACCCGTGCGCCTACGCGAGCGGCTGGAAGGACACGCCCGTGCCTACGGGGTCGAACCAGTGGCCGAGCACGCTGTCTCCCTCGACCGCCACCACCGCCACGTGCGCTTCCATCGTCCGCCGCACGGCTCCAGCGTTGCGCGCGGCCTCGAGCATCGCCGGCTCGACCTCCCCGTCGACGCACTCGCCCGGCTCGAGAGCGACCCAGCCATCGGCGTCCCCGACCGGCACGCCGCCCGCGGCGGCGACTGGGGGCCGCTCACTCACGGATACCGGGACGGCCGCCACGATCACGTCGTCGAACGCGAGCACCGCGACCGCGCTCAGCTCCGTGCCAGGCGGAGGCTCGGCGCTCCAGACGCGCACCGACGCGAAGCGCCCGGTCTCGGATTGCCCGCCCACCTCGAGCAGCGCGACGTCCTCCCGTACCGCGCGATCGTCCGGCAGGGGCTCGGGCAGCGTCGCGCCGCACGCGAGCGCGACATCGGCGACCATCGCGGGCACCCGGTCGACGGCGATCTCGTCCCTCGCCACCTCGGCGCCGGTGCCGTCGACCGCGACGAAGCCATACGACCCCGGATCCGGGGCCCACGCGTCGAAGGCGAGCAGAGCGGCCCCGGCCACCGCGCCGAGCATCCCGGCGCCCCGCATCGTCCTGGCCCGACGCGCCTCACGCGCCGTCCGCTCGACCTCGACCCACACCTCCGGGCGGTCCAGCAGGTCCGCGACCGCGGGGCCGCGCGCGAACGCATCGGCGCGCAGCTCCTCCTCGCGCGCGGTCATCGTCGCGCCACCTTGAGCGGCGCGCGCGTCGCGATCGCGTTCTCGAGGCCCGGCGCTCGCCGCGGCTCGTCGCGGAGCCGGCCGAGGATCGCGTCGACCGCGTCGCGAGGCGCACGCAGCTCCCGCTCGATGCGCTCGGCGGGCAGCCCGTCCAGAAGTCCGAGCGAGAGCACCGCACGCGCGCGCGGCGCGAGCCTCCCCCACATCGGGACGAAGGACTGCGACGGACCGGGTGCGGCCTCGTCGGCGAGGTCTCGCGCGACCCAGCGGGCGAGCCGACGCTCTCCGCCGAGATGCAGCGCGCGCATCTCGCGCCGGATCGCGTCCTCGACCGCCTCGGTCCCGGACGGACGACGCGCTCGCGCCATGCACCGTGCCACGCCGGCCTGGACGAGCTCGGCCGCAGCCGGCGGCGAGCCCGTGAGGGCGTATCCATAGGCCCCGAGCCTGACCATCGACCGCCTCGACAGCTGTGCGAGCACGTCATTCATCGCGACCCCCTGATCGGCCGACGGCCGTGCGCGGGTGCGCCGGCTCGCCGTGCTCTCAGGACAGAGCGCGCCGGTCAACGACACCGCAGTCACCGGTCAACGGCGGGTCAACGGCCGGCCCACGAAGGATCGGCGAGGGACGATGCGGCCCCTACTTCTTCTTGGGGGCGGCCTTGCGCGTCGTGGTCTTCTTCGCGGCGGGCTTGCGCGCGGTCGCCTTCTTCTTGGCCGGGGCCTTCTCGCGCTTCTCCTGGAGCAGCTCGACGGCACGCTCGTGCGTCATCTCCTCCACGGTCGAGCCGCGCGGGATCGTGACGTTGGTGACGCCGTCGGTGATGTACTCGCCGAAGCGCCCCTCCTTGATCACGATGGGCTTCTCCGACACCGGGTCCGTGCCGAGCTCCTTGAGCGGCGGCTTCGCGGTGCGTCCACGGCCTCGCTTGGGCTGCGCGTAGATCGCGAGCGCCTCCTCGAGCGTGATCGACAGCAGCTGGTCCTCGGACTCGATCGTGCGCGAGTCGGTGCCCTTCTTGAGGTACGGGCCGTAGCGGCCGTTCTGCGCCGTGATCTCCTCGTTGGTGCCGGGGTCCACGCCGACGACGCGCGGCAGCTCCATGAGCTTCACCGCGTCCTCGAGCGTGACCGTCGCGAGGTCCATCGTCTTGAACAGCGACGCGGTCTTCGGCTTGGCCTTGGAGCCCTCGGGCAGCACCTCGGTCACGTAGGGGCCGAAGCGGCCGGCCTTCGCGACGATCGGCGTGCCGAGCGTCGGGTGCGTGCCGAGCTCGCGCTCGTCCCCGCCCTGGTTCTCGAACAGCTCGTTCGCCTTGGCGACAGTGAGCTCGTCCGGGGCGAGGTCCTCGGGCACCGACGCGGTGTCCATCTCGCCCTCCTCGCCGTCGGCCTTGGGCCGCTGGATGTACGGGCCGTAGCGGCCGACGCGGAGGACGATGCCGTCGCCGATCTCGAACGTCGAGTTCGCGCGGGCGTCGATCTCGCCGAGGTTCTCGACGAGGTTCTTGAGCCCCTCGGCGCCGAGGTCGCCGGTCTCGCCCGAGCCGAAGTAGAACTCGGAGAGCCAGTCGACGCGAGCGACGTCGCCGGACGCGATCTGGTCGAGGCCCTCCTCCATGTCGGCCGTGAAGCCGTAGTCCACGAGGCGGCCGAAGTGCTCCTCGAGCAGGCGGATCATGGCGAACGCGAGCCACGTCGGCACGAGCGCCTGCTTGATGACGTTGACGTAGCCCTTGTCGATGATGACGTCGACCATCTGCGCGTACGTCGACGGGCGCCCGAGCTTGCGGTCCTCGAGCTCCTTGATCATCGCGCCCTGCGTGTACCGCGGCGGCGGCGTGGTCGAGTGCGTGAGCGGCTCGAGGTCGGCGACGTCGACGGCCTGGCCCTGCGCGAGCTGCGGGAGGCGGTCGTCGTCGGCCTTCGCGCCCGAGGCGACGGACGCATCGTCCTCCTCGTAGCGGGCCTTCTCGCGAGTCTCCTCGTAGACCGCCATGAAGCCGGGCTGCGTGATGATCGTGCCGGACTTGGAGAACTCGACCGCGTGGTGCTCGGCGGTCGTCGCGGCGAGGCGCACGGTCGAGGTCGTGCCGACCGCGTCGGCCATCTGGGACGCGATCGTGCGCTTCCAGATCATCTCGTACATCCGGAACTCCTCGCCCGAGAGCTCGCCTCGCAGCGAATCGGGCGTGCGGAACCGGTCACCGGCGGGGCGGATCGCCTCGTGTGCCTCCTGCGCGTTCGAGTCCTTCGACGCGTAGACGCGGGCAGTCGGGGAGACGTTGTCCGAGCCGAACAGCTCGAGCGCCTGCGAGCGGGCCGCGCGCGTCGCCTCGCCGGACAGGCCCGGCGAGTCGGAGCGCATATAGGTGATGTAGCCCTTCTGGTACAGCGCCTGAGCCACCCCCATCGCCTGGCGCGCACCGAGGCGCAGCTTGCGGCTCGACTCCTGGATCAGGGTCGACGTGATGAACGGCGCTGCGGGACGACGCTTGTAGGGCTTCGAGTCGACACCTGCGACCGTGAACTCGGCGTGCGCGAGGCCCGCGGCGAGCGCACCGGCGGTCGCGGCGGTGACGTGCACCGCCTTGGCGTTGGACAGCGAGCCGCGGTCGTCGAAGTCCTTGCCGGTCGCGACGCGCTTGCCGTCGAGCGACGTGAGCTTCGCGACGAACGAGCGACCCGCGTCGGTCCCCTCCTTGGCCGTGAACGTGGCCTGCAGGTCCCAGTACTCGGCGGAGCTGAACGCCATGCGCTCACGCTCGCGGTCCACCACGAGGCGCAGCGTCACGGACTGCACGCGACCGGCCGAGGTGCCGCTCTGGATCTTGCGCCACATGACGGGCGAGACGGAGTAGCCGTAGAGGCGGTCCAGGATGCGGCGGGCCTCCTGGGCCTCGACCAGCTCCATGTCGACCTCGCGCGGCGCCTCGAGGGCGCGCTCGATCCCCTCGCGGGTGATCTCGTGGAACGCGAGGCGCTTCACGGGGATCTTCGGCTTGAGCACCTCGAGGAGGTGCCACGCGATGGCCTCACCCTCGCGGTCCTCATCAGTGGCCAGATAGAGCTCGTCGGCGTCCTTGAGGTGCCTCTTCATCTCCGCGACGACCTTCTTCTTGCCCGGGTCCACGCGGTAGTAGGGCACGAAGCCGCCGTCGATGTCGATCGAGAACTCGCCGACGGGCGACTTCTTGACCTCCTCGGGCAGGTCGGACTTCTCGGCGAGGTCGCGGATGTGGCCGATGCTCGACAGCACGTCGTAGTCGGCGCCAAGGAACCCGCCGATGGTCTTCGACTTGGTCGGCGACTCGACGATGACGAGCTTGCGGGGCATCGGACCTGCCTTGCCTTGGGAGCGGAGAGTGTGGTGCGGCCGAGGGGCCGGATCGCACTCAATATACATACGGAGTGGGGCGGCGCGACGCGGCAAGGGGCCCGCCCCGTAGGGGCGAGATCCCCGACACGCATGGGGACGATGCGTCGGTGGCGGTTCGATGAACGGTCGGGAGGTCCTGGGGTCGTGTCGGCGGTTCGTGTCACGATGGGACACGTGAGCCTTCCCCCCGACACCATCACCCCGCAGCTGTCCGAGGCCGTGCTGGCCGCGATGAACGCCGCCACCGAGGCCGAGGTCATGCCGCGCTGGCGCTCCCTCGAGGACCACGAGATCCGCACCAAGTCCTCCGAGTGGGACCTGGTCACGGACGCAGACGAGGCAGCCGAGCGGATGCTCACCGTCGCGCTCAAGGAGCTCGTGAACGTGCCCGTCGTGGGCGAGGAGGCGACCGCGAAGGATGCGTCGCTGCTCGAACTCGTGGACGGCGAGGGCGCGGTGTGGGTCGTCGACCCCGTCGACGGCACGCGCAACTTCGTGCAGGGCACCGAGGCGTTCGGATGCATGGTCGCGCTCATCGACGATGGCCGCACCGTGGCCTCCTGGATCACGTACCCGGCAGTCGGGCGCGAGGCGCACGCGGCCCGCGGCGTCGGGGCCTTCCTCGACGGCGCGCGGATCATCGCGTCAGCCCCCGCGGATCCGGAGCAGCTGCGCGGCGCTGTCAGCGGCAAGTACCACCCGGACGGCCCGGATGAGCTGCTCGCCCGCGCCCAGACCCTCGGCCCCGCCCAGCCCATCCGCATGTGCGCCGCATGGGACTACCTGGACGTCGTCACCGGGGCGACCGACTTCGTGAAGTTCACGCGCACGCTGCCGTGGGACCACGCGCCCGGCGCGCTGATCTGCCAGGAGGCCGGGCTGACCTCGGCTCGCCCCAACGGCGACGAGTACCTGCCCGGCGGCGATGTGCAGTCCGGGATCCTCACCGCCCACCCGTCGGTGTGGGACCGGGTCGCCGCCGCGATGCGCGGCTGAGCGCCTGCTCCACGCGCCCCCGTCTCCTGTAGGCAGCTCACGCCCGCATCGTCCCCGTAACCGCATCGTCCCTGCACGCGGACACAAAGAAGAGGAGGGGCTCCGGCGAACCGGAACCCCTCCCAGGAGAGATTGCTGTGACGCTTACGCGTTCACCAGCTCCTTGTCGTCGGCGGCGACCGGTGCCACCGACTCCTTCTTGAGGCCCGAGGCGAACCACACCGCGGCGGCGCCGAGGGCGATGAACACCAGGCCGAGGCCGCCGATGAAGGCCGAGATGCCCGTGCCGAGCTGCAGGGTCGAGGCGGTCACGGAGCCGACGCCGAGCTCGGCGATCAGCGCGTGGGCCGTGGGGCTCCAGGCGTTGCGGACCTGCACGTCGACCGGGTTGCTGTAGTCGAAGTCGGCCCAGTAGCGGCCGTCGACGGCGATCTCGTAGGACTCGCCGGCGAGCAGGGTCTCACCGTTGTACTCGTAGTCCTCGTCCAGGACGACGGTGACGGTGCTGTCGAGCGTGTGGGTGGCGACCGTGGCCATCTGGTACATGTACTCGGTCGCGGTGTTCACGATCGGGTCGTTGGGGTCCAGGTCGGAGGCGACGACGGCGTAGCCCCACTCGTTCTCAAGGCGGTCGAGGATCTCCTGGGCGCCCTCGGTGGTGCCGTGGTCGAGGAGGTTGCCGTCCTCGTCGTAGGAGAGGGTGACGTTCTGGGCTGCGGAGAACTCCTGCAGCGACGTCGCGCCGGCGGCGACCTGCGAGTAGGCGAACAGGCCTGCGGCGACGAAGGCGGCGCCGACGAGCGCGAGGAATGCGCCGAGGATGTTGAGCTTCTTGACCATGATGATCGGTGGTTCCTTCCGGGGTTCGTACTTCGTTGTGATGTCCACATTTCCAGCCGGTTGACACGTCCACCAAGGACCTTGTTCCCGACTTTGAGATCACTTCCCAGGACCTAGGTACCAGGGACGACGCGACTCGGGACGGAGGTCCCGAGGCCGGGTCACAATGTGGTCACGGGCGGTGAGACGGGCGCGGCGGATCGCCGGCGCGAGCACCCGATCCGGGCACGTCAGGCGCCCTCGTTCGGAGTCGATGCGCGAGCGAGGATGCTCACGCACCCTGATTCCCCCTCGACGCGTGAGCGAGGAGCCTCATGCACCCTCGCTCCGCGGGACGCTAGTGGCGCACCAGGTCGGGGCGGACGTCGTCCGGCAGCACGTCGGCCAGGCATCGCCCGGCGAGCGCCTCGGCATACGTCGGGGTCACGCCCTCGGCGCTCACCTGCTGCAGCACGGGAGGCCTGCCCGTGCGTCGCTCGATCTCGACGACGGTCGCGAGCACGTCGTCCCGGGTGTGGGTCACCGGATCGACGGTCAGTCTCACCTCGTACTCGACGCCCGAGGCCACGAGCATGTCGAGCGAGGCGTACGCGCGGCGCCCTCCCCCTCCAGTGCGGGTGATCGCCTCGTAGCCCGCGGGCGTGGCCTTGACATCGAACGCGACCCAGTCGGCTTCCTTGAGCGCTGCCCCGAAGCGGCCGGGGAATCCGCCCGCGGTCTGCAGCCCGACCTTGTAGCCCATCGAGCGAGCGATCTTCATCGCCTCGGGCAGAGCGCCCTGACGGGTCGGCTCGCCGCCCGAGAACAGCACCGCGTCGCTCTCGCCGACGCGGGCGCGCAGCTCCTCCACGACGGCAGCCCACTCGAGCGTGCCGCCCGCGCGGGCGTCCTGAAGGTCCGGGCTGAAGCAGTAGGTGCACCGCCACGGGCAGCCCTGCAGCAGCACGGTCGATGCAAGGTGGCCGGGCCAGGTCTCGATGCTCGGCGAGGTGAGCGCCGCGATCGCCAGGTACTTCGGATCGAAGCCGCTGTCGATCCCGAGGAACGCCGCGTCGGTCGAGTTGAGCTGGAGCCGGTCGGCCTTCGCGCGCGGCTGCGGGACAGGGGCCGTCGCACTGGCGGGAGAGGCCGCGGGGGCGGCGGAGGCGGGCGCGGGCTCCGGCGCCGACGGCGCGGGCTCGCCGGCGCCAACGGGCTCAGACTCCTCGCGGGCCTTCGCGCACACCTCGTCGATAGTGAGGTCGCCCGTCGGCACGGGAGCCTTCTCGACCGAGGTGAACACCGGACGATGCAGCGGTCGCTCGCGCCCGGCATCCCCGGAGGGGCGCGGCGCGGGCGCGGCGGACGAGCTGGTGGGCGTGGCGTCGAGCGTCATGGGGGGACTCCTGATCGACGGCGTCGCGGGACGCAGAGCGGTGGACCCCTCGGCGGTCGCCGCGGAGCCCGCCGGGTCCCGGCGTGGTCGCCCGGCCCCTCAATTGTCGGTCGGTGACACGCCATCGACGTGGGGCCGAGGGCCTAGGAGATCTGCTCCAACCGTGCACTCACGACGGCCGCGATCAGGTCACGCGGCGGAGCGGCGTCGAGCGGGATCTGCACGGCGCCCTTCGACCACGTGAAGCCCTCGAGCACGGCGGGATCCATCGCCTCGAGGACGGTCCCGGAGTGCGGGAAGAACGTGACGTGCTTCTTCGCGGCGGAGAAGCCGGCCGCAAGCTTGCCGCGCACCCGGAACGCGGGAGCGCCGTAGGACAGCCCCTGGTCGGCATCGGGCAGCAGCTCGGCGAGCATCTCCCTCAACGCGGTCATGGTCGCGAGGTGCGCTCCCTCGTATCCGGCGAGGTACGCGTCGACTTCGGCTGCGGTCATGCCGTCCACCGTAGGGCGGCGGGAGGCAGAGCGCGCGTCGACGTCAGGACGTCGCCCCCGCATCGTCCACCGGCACCAGGAACCCGTCCGTCACGAGGCCATGCAGCGCCTCCGCGAGGCCGGCGTTCATCGTCGCCGTGGGCACGTCCAGGAGGGCCGCGAGCGCCGCAGAGATCTGGCCGGCCGCGAGCTCGCCGTCGCACGTCGACACGAAGCCCGCGAGCGCGGTGTCGGCCCGCACCGCGCGGCCGAGCCCGCCGCCCTGGCGGATGAGGATGTGCTCGGGCTCGTGCTCGGTCGCGCGGCCGTACGTCTCCTTCGTGACGTCCGCGGCGACCAGGTAGCGCTCGGCGAGGAGCGCATCGTCCGTGAGACCCGAGACCCAGTCGTGGGCGGCGAGCGCCGTCGCCAGCGTCGCGCCGAGCGGGCCGGACACGGCCCCCTCGTGCTCCTCGAGACGGCGCAGCGTCGGCGATCCGGACGAGGGTCGGCGCAGCGTCACGATCCCGAAGCCGATCGCCTCGACCCCGCGCGCATCGAAGTCGGCGAGGTAAGCCTCATATGCCGCGCGGAACCCCGCGGGATCGCGCTCGGGGGTGACGCCGGCGTCGCGCAGCCACGTCTCGGCGTACTCGGCGGCGTCGAGCTGATCGCGCTGGATGACCCAGGCGTCGAGCGGCACCTCGGACGCGTCGAGCCAGGCGCCCACGCGCTCGCTCCACGACGCGCCGCGCGGCACCTCCCAGTTGCCGAGGTGCTGGGCGACGCCACCGGGGGCCAGGACGCCGCCGACCTCGCGCAGGAGCGCACCCACGAGCCCGTCGCCGCCGACGTGCCCGTCGCGGTACCCGAAGCTCGGGGTGCCGGGCGGCGTGATGACGAACGGCGGGTTGGAGACGACGAGGTCGAAGTCCTCGCCCGCGACCGGCTCGAGCATCGAGCCGAGCCGCAGATCCCACGCGGCGGGCGGCGCGTTGAGCGCACGGTTGAACGCGGCGAACGCGAGCGCGCGGCGGGAGATGTCGGTCGCGACGATGCTCTGGGCGTGGGTCGACGCGTGGAGCGCCTGGATGCCGCAGCCCGTGCCGAGGTCCAGCACGCGCCCGACCGGGGTCCGCATGGTCGCACCGGCCAGCGTGTTCGAGGCGCCGCCTATGCCGAGCACGTGGTCATCGGCCAGGCGCGCGCCCGTCACGGCCTCGCCGGGATCCGAGGCGACCCACCAGTTCGCGGTCGCCTCGCCGTCCGCCCCGGCGGCGGCCGTGGGGCGCAGATCCACGAGCGCGCGCACCGCATCGTCCACGCCCGCACCCGCCGCCTCGACCAGGCCCGACGCGACCGCACCGTCGACGCCGAAGGCGCCCAGCGCATCGTCCACCTGGGAGCGCGGCACCTGATCGCCGAGCATGAAGAGCCTGGTCAGCGTGGCGACGGGCGCACCACCGAGCGCACGGGCGGCGAGGAGCCCGGGGACGATCTGCTCGCGGTCGAAGGCCCGCATCGCGCGGTCGCCGAGCGCCTCGGCGACCGAGTCGACCGTCCAGTCCGCCAGCGCCGCGCGGAGGTCCCCGGCACCCTCCGAGTCGAGGGTCACGGGCGTGCTGCGGTCGCTGAAACTCACGCGGGCGAGCCTACCCGCGTGCGATCTGCCCCGCTCAGATCCCGGTCAGCAGCGCCCGGTAGAACTCCACGCCGCGGCCGAGCGATTCGACCTCGACCTTCTCGTTCGGCCCGTGGACCGCCTTGCGCTGCTCGGAGTTCATCCGCAGCGGCGCGAAGCGGTACGTCGCCGGAGCGATCCGCGCGACGTGGCGCGAGTCCGACGCCGCGAGCATCACGTACGGAAGCGTCACGGCCTCGGGGTACGACGCGGCGACGCATTCCTTGAGCAGCGTCCAGCGCTCGTCGGAGCCCGACGGCGAGACGGGCGACGGCTCATACGACTCGAGCACCTCGATCGTCACGCGGTCGTCGCGCACGACCTTACGCACGTGCGCGACGGCCTCGGCGACCGACGAGCCCGCGGCGACGCGCATGTTGAGGATCGCGGTTGCGCTCGTCGCGAGGACATTGTGGCCGGGGCTGCCCTGGAGCTGGGTGATCGCGGCGGTCGTGCGGACCATCGCGGCCATCTCGGGGCTCACGCGCGGCAGCAGCCTCGTGAGCAGCGGACGCAGCGCACCGGCGCGCGACAGCACCTTGCCGAGGGCCCCCTCGACGAGCGGGCCGACGGTCTCGAACATCTCCACGGACACGTCGTTCATGGACGACGGGTGGGGGTGCCTCTCGATGCGGGACAGCGCCCGCGCGAGGATCCCGGGTGCGGACTCCTTGGGCGGGGTCGAGGCGTGGCCGCCGCCGGACTCGACGACGAGGCGCACGGACGCGATGCCCTTCTCGGACACGCCGATCACCGCGGCCTCCGACGAGAGCCCGGGGAACGCGCCGAGGGTCACGGCGCCACCCTCGTCGAGCACGAGCCACGGCGCGATGCCGCGCTCCTCGAGCACCTTCGTGCCCGCGATCACACAGCTGCCGTACGACTCCTCGTCGGCGCCCATCATCAGGTACAGGTCCTGCGCGGGCACCCAGCCCTCAGCAAGGAGCGACTCGACGGCGTCGAGCAGGACGACGAGCGCGCCCTTGTCGTCGAGCGTGCCGCGCCCGTAGACCCAGCCGTCATGGATCACGCCGGCGAAGGGCTCGTGCTCCCAGCCCTCGGCCTGCCAGTCGTCGGGGATCGGGACAACGTCCTGGTGGGCCATGAGGACGACGGGCCTGTCGGCGGCGGCTCCCGGGATGCGGATCAGCAGGCCGGCGCGGCCGATCTCCTCGATCTCGTGCTCGCACAGCCGCGGGTAGAAGCGCCCGAGCGCCTCGTGGAACTGCAGGAAGATCTCGGCCAGCTCGGGGCTGTGCGGGCCCGTGTCGGGCGGGGTGACCGTCGGGATCTGCACGAGCGCGGACAGGCGACCGGCCGTCGCCTCGGCGTCTCCCCGCATCGTCCCGGTCTCATCCGGTGCCCAGGCCTCGACGGCGGGCACGGAGGCGGGGTCGACCCCCGCGCCGTCGGGAAGCTGGAACAGGGACGATGAGTCGGTTTCCGTCATCGCGGATCCTCCTGGTCGGGCTCGGGGGACGCGTCGGCATTCTCGGCCTGCGGCAGGGTCTGGGACACGACGACGTCGCCACCCACGGCCTCGAGCGCGAGCGCGTCGGACGTGCCCTCGAGACCTTGCGCCTGCGGATCGGCCTTGGTGAAGGCGACCTTGGGGACCGTGAGGAGGGCGCCGACCGCGACGATCGCGGTGACACCGCAGATGGCCCACACGGTCTGATAGCCGGACAGCGAGGCCGCCGTGCTGTCCTCGTCGATGCCGTTCGCGAGCGCGAGCGCGAAGATCGCCGAGGCGAAGGCGCCGCCGAGCGTCTTCGTGGTGTTCGTGAGGCCCGTCGCGACGCCGGTCTGGTGCGGTGGCGCGGCGGCCGCGGCGGTCGCCGGCAGCGCGGCGACGAGGGCGCCCGAGCCCAGGCCGGCGAAGACCATGAGCGAGGTCACGATCGTCACGGTGCCGTGGAACGGCACGAGCGCCAGGTAGCCGACGCCGACCATGAGCGAGGCACCGATGAGCACCGGCCTCGGCTGGAAGAGTCGGGAGATCCGCGAGTACAGGCCCGCGCCGATCAGCAGCGAGAACACGTACGCGCCGATGAGATAGGACCTGGATGCGGAGTCCAGGCCGAGGCCGTAGCCGACCTCGGCGGGGTCGGTGCCCGCGAAGGTGGACAGCGGACCCTGCGCGCCGAGGACCGAGACTCCGAACAGCGCGGAGGTGAGGATCACGGGCCACACGGTGGGGCGCGCGATGAGGCGCATGTCGATGACCGGGTCGTCCTTGTGCAGCTCGACGCGGATGAACCACCACATGAGCGCGCCACCGGCCGCCATGACCGCCAGGACGGTGAGGGTGAAGCCGTTGACGCGGGCGAGCGCGAGGCCTCCCGTGATCGCGAGCAGCGACAGGGACAGCAGGACGGTGCCGGTCGTGTCGATCGCACCACCGGCGCGCGTGCCCGGGTCCTCTACCTTGAAGATCACGACGACGAGCGCGATCGTGACGAGCACGGCCGGGACCGACAGCGTCATCCACAGCGGCAGGAGGCCGCCGAGCTGGCCCGCGACGAGCGCACCGCCGATCGCGCCGGCCTCGAGGGCCATGACGATGAGCCCCGCGCCCTTCGAGGTGAGCTCCGCGGTGTTCGGATGCTTGCGCGCACGCGCGTGGATGATCGACACGTTCATCGGCAGCCACACCACGTAGAAGCCCTGGATCGCCCAGACCAGCGTGAACATCCAGAACGACGGCGCGAACGCGATGCCCCACGACGCCGCGGCTGTCACGATGAGCGAGCCGATCAGCACCTTGCGGTGACCGATCATGTCGCCCAGGCGCGCGAGCAGCGGCACGACGATCGCGCTCAGCAACAGCTGCGCGGCCTCGAACCAGTTGATGTCCGAGTCGTGGATGTCGAGATGGCGGGCCACATCGGTGAGCAGCGGCGTGTAGAAGCCCTGAAGTACTCCGGAAGTCGCCTCGACCACCACGAGGGCGCCGACGACCCCGGCAAGGGGAGCGCGTGAGCGGGACATGGGGGCGATTCTCGCACCGCAGAGTTTCGGACGTGTGTCCAAACTTTGGGAATGTGCAAGGAATCGGGGCGGCCGAACCGGGTCACCACCGGCCGCCCCAGCAACTCCGCATCGTCCGGGCTGCCGCATCGTCCGAGCTCAAGTCAGCCCGAGCATCGTCCCTCCCCCATGCACTCCGCACGGATTCTGATCCGACACCCCGGCGCCACGCCGTCGCCATCCCGCGACACGCTCGCGTGTCACCTGAGAATCCGTGCGGAGTGCATGCCGGGGCGGGCATGCCGAGGCGAGAGAATGTCCGGGACGATGCGGGGGCCGGGTCAGTCTGTCGTCGCGGCCGCGGCCTTGTCCGCCTCGTGCTCGACGTCGCCCGCGTGCGCTCGGCGCTCGGCGGCCATCACGGCGACCACCGCGAGCGCCGCCGCGATCAGCGCGATGCCCCAGCGGATCCAGGCGTTCGCATCGTCCCCGTAGCTGAGCATCACGACCGCGGGCGCGATGAGCAGAGCCACGAGGTTCATGACCTTGATGAGCGGGTTGATCGCGGGACCCGCGGTGTCCTTGAAGGGGTCGCCGATCGTGTCGCCGATGACCGTCGCCTCATGCGCGGGCGAGTACTTTCCGCCGTGGTGGCCGTCCTCGACGATCTTCTTCGCGTTGTCCCACGAGCCGCCCGAGTTCGCGAGGAACACCGCCATGAGCACACCGGTGCCGATCGCGCCGGCGAGGAAGCCCGCGAGCGCGCCGATGCCGAGCCCGAAGCCGACGAAGATCGGCGCCATCGCGGCGAGGAGCCCCGGGGTCGCGAGCTCGCGCAGCGAGTCCCGCGTGCAGATGTCGACGACGCGGCCGTACTCGGGCCGCTGCTGCCCGGTCATGATGCCGGGCATCTCGCGGAACTGGCGCCGCACCTCGAACACGATCGCCGAGGCCGCCCTGGTCACCGCGTCGATCGCGAGGCCGGAGAAGAGGAACACCGTCGCGCCGCCGACGATCACGCCGACGAGAGTCATCGGGCTGATGATCGCGAAGTCGATCGAGTCCGCAGCCGCGGCCGCAGAGGCGAGCGCCGTCTCGACCGCGTCCGAGTACGAGCCGAAGAGCGCCGTCGCGGCAAGCACGGCCGTGGCGATCGCGATGCCCTTGGTGATCGCCTTGGTGGTGTTGCCGACCGCGTCGAGGTCGGTGAGGGTCTGCGCGGCCTCCTCGTCGACCTCGCCCGACATCTCGGCGATGCCCTGCGCGTTGTCGCTCACGGGTCCGAACGTATCCATCGCGACGATCACGCCGACGGTCGTGAGCAGGCCGCAGCCGGCCAAAGACACGAGGAAGAGCGCGAGCGGGATCGACGAGCCCGCGACGAAGAACAGCACGACCACCGCGCCGGCGATCACGGTCGCGGTGTAGACGGCCGAGGTCAGACCGAGCCCGATGCCCGAGAGGACGACGGTCGCGGCGCCGGTCAGCGACGTGCGCGCCACGCGCCTGGTCGGGGTCGCGGCGGTGTCGGTGAAGTAGCCGGTGAGCCACAGGATCAGGCCCGCGAGCCCGATGCCGACGAACACCGCGACCGTGGCCATGAGGCGCGGGTCGCCGTCGAGGTCAGCCAGCCGCGACCCGGAGAGCTCGGCGAAGGACCCCGGCAGGTAGACGTACGCCGCGATGGCCGACAGCACCGCGCCGACCAGCGCGGACGTGTAGAAGCCCCGGTTGATCGCCTTGAGCCCCGACTCCCCGCGCCGGACCTTCGTGAGGAAGATGCCGACGGTCGCGACGAGCGCCCCGACGGCGGTGATGATGAGCGGGAACACGAGCCCGTCCTCGCCGAAGGCCGCCTTGCCCAGGATGAGCGCGGCGACGAGCGTGACGGCGTACGACTCGAAGAGGTCGGCCGCCATGCCGGCGCAGTCGCCGACGTTGTCGCCCACGTTGTCGGCGATCGTCGCCGCGTTGCGGGGATCGTCCTCGGGGATGTGCTGCTCGACCTTGCCGACCAGGTCCGCCCCGACGTCGGCCGCCTTGGTGAAGATGCCTCCGCCGACGCGCATGAACATCGCGAGCAGCGCGGCGCCGAAGCCGAAGCCCTCGAGCACCGCGGGCGCGTCCTCGCGGAACAGGAACACCACCGCGGCGGCGCCCGCGAGCCCCTGGCCGACGACGCCCATGCCCACGGCGCCGCCCGTGCGGAACGCGATCTTCGCGCCCTTGGCGCGCCCGTCATCCTCGGTCGCCGCGGACGCGACGCGCACGTTGGCCCGCACCGCGAGCCACATGCCCATGTAGCCGATGGTCGCCGAGCAGCCCGCGCCGAGGAGGAAGAACAGCGACCGCCCGACGCGCACCCCGGCGTCGCCCGGCAGCAGGAACAGCAGGGCGAAGACGACGGCCGCGAACACGGCGAGCGTCCTCAGCTGCCGGTTCAGATACGCGGACGCACCCTCCTGGACCGCTCCCGCGATCTCTTGCATCTTCTCCGTGCCTTCGCGCGCCTTGAGCACCTGTTGGCGCAGCGTCCACGACAGCAGCAGCGCGGCGGCGGCGATGAGGCCGATGACGACCACGATGACAAGGCTTGAGGTTCCGAGCTCGACTGTCTCGGCGGCGGCGAGGTGCATGACGCTCTCCTGGGGACTACCCGCAGGAACTCCGTTGTCACCGCGGGTCCGGTATCCCGACTGTAGGGGACGATGCCTCGAGTCGCATGAGTTGACGCGCGCCCCCAACGTTTTCGGCCCCGGACGCGTCACCATTGCGAGAGCACCTTCCGACAGCCTTGCGAGGGGATCGACGATGACCGACTGGCGGAGCACGATGGAGCAGCTCGTGCGAGAGCGCGAGCGCGCCCTGTTGGGCTACGCCTACCTGGTGTGCGGCGATCCCGTGCAGGCGCAGGATCTCGTGCAGGACGCCCTGGTCAAGACGTTCTCCAAGCCCCGCCCGGGCCTGGAGATCCACAAGGCCGAGGGCTACGTCAGGCGCGCGATCACCACGGTCTACATCGACCAGTACCGACGGGGTCAGAGGTGGCAGAAGGTCCGCCACCTGTTCCAGACCCAGGAGGTCGGGGACGACGAGTTCGGCCCCATCGACGTGGGCGCGGACGTGGACGATGCGGTGCGCACCCTTCCACCACGGGTGCGTGCGTGCGTGGTGCTGAGGTACTTCGACGACCTCACGGTCCCGGCCATCGCGCATGAGCTGGGGATCGCCGAGGGGACCGTCAAGCGGTACCTCAGCGATGCCATCGGTCACCTGGAAGGAACGCTGGGCGCTCTCGACGATGCGGAACGACCGAGCGAGACCGTCGTGGTCTCCGGTCGGTCAGGAAGGAGCGGATCATGAGGCTTTCAGATTCATTGCACGGAGCGGCAGACGGCGCACCCGTGGACGGCGTGCACGTGTCGGCGGTCGAGGCCGCGCGGCGGGTGCAGCGCCGCAGGACGATGCGGACCTCGGGTTTCACGGCGGCGGCAGTGCTGGGCGTCGGGATGCTGGGGCTGGGCGCGGTGCAGCTCGCGCCGCACCTGGGCGGGCTCTCCTCGGGGAGCGCCGCAGACACCGCCGCCTCGGAGGACTCCGGGTTCGGCGGCGACGAGTCGCTCGCGGAGTCGGATTCCTCTTCAGCGATGCTGGCCGCCGGTTCGTGCGGGACGACGCTGGACGGCCTCGCGTACGGGACGCCGACGGTGTCGCTGTCCGCGGAGATGCTGTCCGACGCCGTACCCGGTGGCACGCTCGGCTTCGAGGCCACCACGACGGCTCTCGAGGACGTGTCGCTCCAGAGCGGCCGTCCGCTCACCTATGCGTACGTGCTGTGGGACGGCGTCGTCGTGGCGACCTACCCGGGGCCGGCGAACGCCTTCACGGACGACCTCCAGATCATCGAGCTGACCGAGGGCGAGTCGACCGCGGACGCGGGCATGATCGAGCTCGTGAACTGCTGGGACGGCGAGGCGATCCCCGCGGGCGAGTACGAGGTGGTGTTCACGCAGGAGTTCTGGGCCACCGAACCGCTTCCCGAGCCCGACCTGTCGGCGAGCGCTACGGCGGTGCCGGAGGCGACGACCGACAGCGACGAGACCACCGGTTCCGAGGAGGACGGCGTGGCCGAGCCGGTCGAGCCGACCGTCGCCCCGGACGATGCCGTGACCTCATCGGGCTCCTCGGACTCCGGCGCCGCCTCGAGCGGGATCGCGTCCGACCAGGGCTTCCGCATTGTCTCCGACGCTCTGGGCTTCACGGTCGAGGGCGATCCGGTCGACGAGCCCTTCGCCGACTACCTGGGCGGAGACGACCCGACGGCCTCCCCGACGGTGACCTACGACGACCTGCTCACCCCCGACATCGCGCGCTCGCTGTACGAGGAGAATCTCGCGGGCGAGTGGGACATGGCGGCGGGCTCTCAGCGCGTGGTCCTCACGAGCGACAGCGAGGACGACGACGGCTCGCTGTGGGAGCGCTCCTGGTACGGGTGCTCCTACGACGACGAGGAGTCGACCTTCCCCGCGGAGTCCGCAGTGATCGACCTGCTCGACGTCGACGTGGCCGCACCCTCCGTGCTCCCTGTCAGCTACGGCTGGGTCGTGGACGGCAACCCCGAGATGACGTCCCAGGTGAACAACGTGTCCGAGTGGACGGTGCCGTACTGGTCGGACGCGCAGCCGAACCTGCTGCTGGTCCAGGACGGGCGCGTGATCGCTCAGGCCTACCCAGCCTCCACCGACCGCTACGGCGAGGTGTGGATGGCCGATGATGTCGCGCTCGGCGCCGAGTCCGGCGACGCCGCGTCGATCGAGATCATGCCCGCGTACTCGGACGGCTACCTCGAGCCCGGCTCGACCGTCGGCGGCACGTACCTGTGGCGCGACGTCGACACGTGCGACTACACCTCGGACCTGCCCGCGGGCACGTACACCGTGCTCGACCAGCGGTCGATCTACCTCGAGACCGCAGGGGTCTACTCCTCGGAGGACTACGACCTGCCCGCGGTCGACGACGCGGTCGAGGAGACCTGGATCGAGGAGGGCGCGGCGGGCGGCGGCACCGATACCGACGCGGACGTGAACGTCGAGACCATCGCCGTGGAGCCCGAGTACGACGGCGGCGAGTACGACTACGAGTGGCTCGAGCTCACGGTGTGGACGTCGCTCGGCGACGTGCGCGTCATCACCAGTTGAGCCGCGACCGGCTGAGGGTCAGCGCTTGCCGGCGAGCTTGACCTCGCGCAGCAGCAGTGCGTCGATCGCGATCGCGTCCTCGTAGGAGAACGCGGCGCGGGGAACCACGAGCGCTACCGAGTTTCCACGGAACTGCAGGAACCATCCGTCGCGGAACGCGCGCGCGCTGCGCAGCGCCGAGAGCTGGAAGTCCATCCGAGTGTCATCGGTCACGAAACTGACGGTCGGACCGACCTCGTAGCGCGCTGGGGCGCCTGTGCTCGGCCGCGCGCGGCGCCAGTTCACCCAGATCAGGAGTTCAAGCCCCGGGTAGCCGATGACGGCGCACACGATGACGGCCGCGACAACGGTGCTGAGAACACCGAGGATGCCTCCCTGCACCGCTCCGACGACCGCCATCAGCGCGGTGATGACGAAGGCGAGCTGAAGCATTGTCCGGCGCGCGGCGCCGAGCTGCAGGCGCCGGTACGGGCCGTAGGCCGGCTCGATCTCCCCCACGTACGTCACAGGAACCCCCTCTGCACCACGCTCCGGCCCTCGCCGACATCGGGTGAGAGGACTGTAGCGCGACGCTAGGGCTTGGTCGGCCCTGCCTCGGCGGACTCCGGGTCGTGGGGATCCATGTAGGACGCGTCGCGCTCGTCCATCGACTCGGGCTCGCCGTGGCCCACGAGCATCTCGGGCGCGCGGGCCACGATCAGCCACACCGGCAGGAGTGCGATCGTGAGGACCGAGAGGCTCGCCATGGAGCCGCCGAAGATCGCGGCCATGAACAGCGCGAGCCAGCCGTTGCGCCCGATCGCGAGGACGGCGCCGAGCACGCCCGCGGCGACCGCGAGCGCGAGCGGCATGTCGGGGAGCAGCGCGTAGCCGAACAGGCCCGCGGCGCTGCCGATGAAGACCGCGGGGAAGATGCGGCCTCCCCTGAAGCCCGCGGCGGCGGCGACGATGAGCGCCGCCGTCTTGATGGCGGCGAGGCCGAGCAGCTCCCAGGTGCCGAACGAGTCGATCTGCGCGATCAGCTCGCCGGTCTCCTTCGCGCCCTTGAAGAGCGTGAGCGGGCCTCCGAGCCATCCGAGCAGTCCCAGGACGATGCCACCGACCGTCGCGTAGGCGAGCGGGTGCTTGAGCCTGCGGAAGGCCGCGTGCAGGGGCGGCATGGCGTACGAGGCGGCAAGTCCGAAGACCGCGGCGAGCAGAGCGACGGCCGATGCGGTGGCCAGGTCGATGAGGCGCGGGTCGGTGTACTCGGGCAGCCCCAGGTTGAACGACTGCGCGTGCAGCAGCTGCATCGTGATCGTCGCGGCGCCGGCCGCGATCAAGGGTCCGAACAGGCGGTCCCAGAGGAGCCCACCGCGCTTCGCGGCCGCGACCAGCTCGGTCATGAGCAGCGCAGCGGCGACGGGCGTGCCGAACATCGCGCCGAGCATGCCGGCGGCCGCGAGCATGAACGCGCCCTGCGGGCCGATGCCGGGGGCGATCTTGCCGAGCAGCCAGATTGTCAGGGCGACGTCGATCGCGATGATCGGACTCTCGGGACCGAGGCTCACGCCACCCGCGAGGCCCAGGATGAGCACGATCGCGACGCCGGGCAGCGCGCTGAGCTTGAGCACCGGCGCGAAGAGCTCGACGGTCGCCGAGTCGTGGCCGCCGTGCCCCGGCACCTTCCAGATGAGCAGTCCCACCAGGGCGCCGATGGTCGTGAGGATCACGAGCGCCCACCAGTGGGCGTCCTCGCCGATCCCGAGCGAGGAGGGGATCGAGTCCCACAGCACGTGCTCGAGCTCCTCGGCGATGACGTCGATTCCTGCGAGGAGCAGGCCCGACAGCACACCGACCGCGAGAGCGGGCACCGACAGCGCAAGAAGCTGTTTGGGGCTGGGGTGCGGAGAGGTGCTCACGCTCGCGAGCCTAGAGCAGACACCACCCGCCTACCAGGTGGCTCGAGCTCCAGCGAAACAGGCGACGGATTGTTTTTGCGCTGCCTCGCCGTCCCCCTGCACGATCCGGGTAGTTGACTTAACATCGAGATGCGTGGCTCTACCGAGGGGGGTTGCCATGAGCGTCGATCCGCCATTGGTGAGATCCGGCTTCGCGGGCCCCGACGACGTGATCGTCAGGGCATCACTGAGTCGCGAGCAGGCCGTCTCTGTTCTTCGCAAGTACATGCAGGAACACGAGCTCGACACGCTCAGGCGAGTCACCATCGAAGGCGCCTCAGATGACGACGTCGGCGATTCGCTGCGGGAATCGATCACAGCCGATCTCCACCTGGATCGCGGCGTTGTCGAGATACTCCGGGAAGGCGAGCAAGGGCCGACGACTCCATGAACGCGCTGCTGCAGAACCTCCGGGACGCGGCCCGGGTCTTGATCCATGGCCTGGCCGAACCGAAGAGCAGCGAAGAGGATGAGCCCCCGCAGGGCCCAGAGGAATCGGCCTATCAGACCGGACTCGATAGTTGGCGGACCGCGATCTCGTGGCTGATCGGTGGCCTCGCTGCCGCGGCGACCGTCATGCTCGCGGGCACGCAGATATCGAGCGTGGGCACGATGTCCGCATCCGATGGCGCGCGGTTCTGGATTGCGCTCGGGGGTGTGACGTCGGCTGTAGCCGGAGTGCTGTGGCTCCTCTTCCTCTTCTACACGCTGAAGAAGCCTGTCGTTGCGGACTTCCACGATCTGCACGAGCTCACGCGCCCGCGACCGGACAAGGTGCAGGCGACGGTACTTGAGCTGGTGGACTTCGACACGAGCCTGAACATGGGCACAGCAGACTTCAAGGCGCTGTGGACCGCTCTTGAGGACGCGCGTGCCGTCTATTACTCCACCCTCGACGACTTGCACGCGGCGAAGATCGCGGCATCGGGCGCATCGGACCCGGAGACCTCGGCGCCGCTTGCGGCCGAGGTGGAGCGCTTGGAGAAGCTCCGGAAGGTCAACGAGACCCAGCTTCGCCGTTTCCACACCGGCGCCCAACGCGTCACCGACCGCCTCCAATACCAGCGGACGCGCGCACGCTTCAGCAGGGGCGCATGGCTCGCGTTCGGAGGATCTACTCTAGCGGCGATCGGCATCTGCGCATTCGCATGGGCGGTGAACCCGACCGCCCCCGGGCAGGAATCAAGCGCGGCCGCACCACAGAGCCCGACTGCAGCTGTTCTTCAATTGAACGAAGCCGGGTTCGAGACCTACGGCTACCTGTTGGAGGACTCGTGTGCCGAGGATGCTCGAGAGGACGGTATCCCCGTCATCGCCCTCTCCCGTGAAGACGACGCGTGGGAGATTGTGACCGTGCCGAGCGATGTGTGTCCAGGGCCGGTGAGGCTCACAGTCGCGACCGACCAGGGCAACGTGGAGGCCATCGACCAGGCCGCGTGATCCGCACCTCGACCAGAATCCGAACTCTGGGCCCGGATCTGCCGATACCCCCGCGCGGACTCTGCATCCATAGCGGACACTGGAAAGGCGACCGCTGCACCCCGGCGGCGGGACCCAGCTCGATGAGGAGCGACCATGATGAACCGGACCCACACCGACCGCCCCCGCGACGCCGCTGAACCCGCGACAGGCCGAGAAGTGTGAGCCTTCCGCGATGCTCGGCCACAGCACACCCTTCGGCAGCTTCTCCACCGACTCGGCGGCAAGAGCCCTCGAGTTCTATCGCGACGCGCTCGGGCTCGACGCGACGCTCGACGAGACCATGGGGCAGATGGTGTGGCTCCACCACCCTCACGGCGGCGAGACGCTGATCTATGAGAAGCCCGACCACGTGCCCGCGTCTCACACCGTGCTGATGTTCAGGGTTGACGACGTCGAGACGCTCGCGGTCGCCCTCCGCGGCGCCGGCGTCACCCTGGAGGCCATGGACTTCAGCGATGACGATGGCGTGGCGCGCGACCCCGAGGGCCGCATGCCGTCCACGCTGTGGTTCAAGGACCCAGCCGGGAATTGGCTGAGCGCGATGCAGGCCGAGGGCGGCTCCTGAGATCGCCGCTGTCTCCCGCGCGCCGGCACCGATGCCCCCGTCACCGTCGTTCCGTCACCGAGGGAACGCGGGACCCGCGCGCGCCGACGCGCCCGCCCCGAGTGCTCCGGACCCCAGGCGAACCTCCACGGTGACGTCTCCGTCCTGACTCGAGCGGCACGCCACGAGCCGTGCCTGGTTCGCGGAAGCAGCCGATGCCGCAGACGCGCAGCCTTCTCCGTCGCGCCTCTGCGCGAACGCAGCCTGCAGCGCCACCGCGTCCGCGACCGCCTGTGCCCTGGCCTCGCGAGCCAGGGCACCCGCGAGGGACGCGACCGCAAGCGCGAGTGCCGCACCCACGGCGACCAGGCCGGTCACGAGCGGCACCACGGAGCCCTCATCGCGCCGTGACCTCATGGGGCGTCCACGAGCATCACGCTCGCGACGGCGTCCGGAAGCCACCCGCCCGCGGGGACGTTCACCGTGACCGTCATCCGGCCCGGGGTCTCAGCAACGACGACCGACGCGCCACCGCCGACCGCGCCGGCCGCCTCGGCCGCCGCCTGTCCCGGCTCGCCCACGAGCACCGCTCGGGCAGCCGCACCCGCGGCCTGCTGGGCAGCAACCTGAGCCGCACCCCACACACCCGCTGCCGCAACCGCACCGAGCAGCAGGACGACGGCGGGCATGGCGGCCGCCAGCTCGACGGCCGCCGACCCGTCATCGCGACGGGCGCCCCTCACCCCCCGAACGCGCCACGGATGACGCCCGCGAGGAGCTCGCGCACCTCGTCGGACCGCACGAGCACCGCAAGCACGCCCGCGAAGGCCGCCGCGGCGACCGTCACCATCGCGTACTCGACGGTGGCCATGCCGTCATCCCTCCAGCGCCCCTCCTCGTGTGCCTCGCAGACCTCGCGCGTTCCCTTCGACTGCAGTTCCTGATCCGCCATCTCGGCTCCTCTCTCGTGGCACCCCCAGGCTCGCTCCAAGCGGCACGGCATCGGGGAGCGAGTGACCGCTCGGTGGACTGTCCCGCAAGCGGCGTGGACTGTGGAAGACGCGCGGCGCAGGTGCGCCCACCTCACCCCAGCCCCGCACCCGCGGCCACCGCCGCGAGCATCGGCACCACACCCAAGAGGACGAACGCGGGCAGCAGGCACAGGGACAGCGGCAGGGCGACGCGCACCTCGAGCTCGGCGACCCGCGCCTCGCGGGACGATGCCTCGGCGCGCTCGAGCGAGAGGCGGGCGGAGCGCAGGGCCGGGCCGGGCGCACCTCCCGCGATCCAGCACCACCGCAGCGCCTCGCACAGCGGATCGAGCCGCCCGGACGCTCCCTCCCACGCGAGGTCCCAGCGCTCGCCGTCGGCGAGCCGATCTGCGACGTCACGGAGCGCGGCTGCCGACCCCGGGGCCATCTCCGCAAGCGCCTCCCCCACGCCCGCGAGCGCACCGCGCACGTCCACCCCCGCACCGACGGCGACCTCGGTGAGCATGAGGGCGAAGGGCACTGCGGCCTCCTCGCGCGACGGCGGGGCCGTCGCGCGGCGCACCATCCGGTTCAGCCACCGGCGGCCGATCAGCGTGAGCAGCACCCCGGCGACCAGGCACGAGAGCCCGAGGGCGTTGCGGATGAGCCACACCACCGCGCCCGGATCGATGATCGCGGCGAACGCCACCCCGACGACCGGCAGGAAGCCGAGGATCCGCGCCGACAGTCGCGCGCCTGCGGCCCCGGCCTCGGCGCGCGCGGCAGCGTCCTCGGCGTCGGCGAGCCGCTCGGCGAGCGCCTCGACCGTGGGAGCGAGGGGGCAGCCGGCGGTGTGCGCGAGCACTGCCGCGGCGGCGAGCTCGAGGCTCGCGCCCCCTGGCACGCCGTCGGGGCCAGGAGCCCCGAGCCCCGCTGCGGCCCACGCGGTCGCGGGTGGGGCGCCCGCGCGCAGCAGGCCCGCGGCGGTCGACAGCGCAGGGGCCCGCACCTCCGCGGGAGCGTCGACGTCCCACGGCGGGGCCTCTCCGCGTCGCCGCCTCACCGTTCACCCGCCTCGAAGGATGAAGCGCGCACGGGCAACGGCGTCGAACCCACCGACGTCACAGCCAACGCCGACGGCTCCAGCGGCACCACCGCGAGCCGCCCGTCGTCGAGCACGAGGCGGGCGGTCTGGACCACCCGCCGCACGCCGTCCGGGCCGCGCGCCAAGTGGATCACCGCGTCGAAGGCCGCCGCGGCGTGCAGCGCGACCGCTTCGGCCCCCATGCCCGCGAGCGCGCCGAGGGCCGTGAGCCGCGCGGGCACATCGCCCGCGGAGTTCGCGTGCATCGTCACTAGCCCTCCCCTGTGGCCGGTGTTGAAGGCGAGCAGCACCTCGCGCAGCTCGGCGCCGCGGCATTCGCCCAGGACGACCCGGTCCGGCCGCATCCTGAGCGCCTCGCGCACCAGCGCTGACAGCGGCACCGCTCCCGCCCCCTCGACGTTGGCCCTGCGCTCGACGAGCCGCACGACGTGCGGATGATCAGGAGCGACCTCGCCGGCCTCCTCGATGACGACGATCCGCTCGGTCGGCGAGGCGAGCGACAGCAGCGCGGTCAGTAGCGTGGTCTTCCCGGATCCGGTCGCGCCCGTGAGGAGGAGCGACGCCCTCCCCTTCACGAGCCCGAGCAGCCCGGCCATCCCCGAGGCGGTCACCATGCCACTCGCGACGAGCTCGCGCGGATCCAGCGCCGCCGCGCGCAGGCGCCGGAGGGACAGCGCCGCGCACCCGTCCGCCACCGGGGGCAGCACCGCGTGGAGGCGCGAGCCATCGGGGAGCCTCGCGTCCACGCAAGGCGCCGCATCGTCCAGGCGCCGTCCCGCGAGCGAGGCCAGGCGCACCGCGAGATCCCGCACCGCCCCCGGCGTCGCGAGCGCGGCCCTCACCCCGAGATCCGCCCGCTCCAATCCCTCCCCTCGGTCGACCCACACGTCCGCCGGCCCATTCACGAGCACGTCCGTCACCCCTGGCAGCGCGAGCAACGGGCCGAGCGCGCCCGCCCAACCCGGCGCATCGTCCATCGAGGAGGCGTCGGGAACGGCGGGCACGGCACCAGCGTCCCGCGGCGTGCGCGCGCCACCCGAGGCCGGGTGGACAACGGTGGAGAACCAGCGCGATGGAGCGACCCGGGGACGACGCGCCCGCGCCGGGGCCGAAGGGCCCGCCGCCCACGGCCCGGGCCCCGTACTCTTGACGTGGGCGGGCCCGCCCGGAGGGATGTGGACACCCCGCCGGTCGGGCCCGTTCGCTTCTCTCCCGGATACGCTGTGTGCATCGAAGGAGGCTCCCCATGGCCGTGAGGCACCGCTCCAAGCAGGCACCGCGCAAGCCCGTGCGCACGGCCGCGTTCTTCGACCTGGACAAGACGATCATCGCGACGAGCTCGTCGTCCGCGTTCGGCCGGTCGTTCCTGTCCGAGGGCCTCCTCACCAGGACCGATGCCGTCCGGGCCGCATATGCGCAGTTGCTGTTCCAGATCGGCGGCGCCGACGAGCGTCAGACCAGCCGCCTGCGCGACGCCCTGAGCGAGCTCATCGCCGGCTGGGACGTCGCGAAGGTCCGCGGGATCGTCGAGGAGACCGTCCACGAGCACATCGACCCGGTGGTCTACGCCGAGGCGCTCGACCTCATCCGCCGCCACCAGCTCAACGGCCGCGACGTGATCATCGTCAGCGCGTCCGTCGAGGACGTCGTGCAGCCCATCGCGGACCTGCTCGGCGCCGACGGGATCCTCGCCTCGACGCTCGAGGTCGCCGACGGCAAGTACACGGGCGGCATCACGAGCTACATGTACGGGCAGGCGAAGGCGGACGCGATCAAGGACCTCGCGGAGCGGCGCGGCTACCACCTGCCCGGAAGCTACGCGTACTCCGACTCGATCACGGACGTGCCGATGCTCTCGGCGGTCGGTCACGGCTTCGCGGTCAACCCCGACCGCGCGCTGCGCCGCGCGGCCGTCGACAACGGGTGGGGGATGCTCCGCTTCCACAAGCCCGTCGAGCTCAGGGACGATGCGGCGCAGAAGTCCGTGCTCCTCACCCTGGTCCTCATCGCGGCGGGCGTGTGCGTGGGCGCGTGGATGTATCGCGCGGCCAAGCGCGCGGTCGAGCCCGACGAGGCCTGACGCGGACCCAGCGACACGCCCCTTGACCTGATCTACCAGGCCCCTTAACAAACCCTGGCGAAGCCTTGACGCATCACTTAGCCTGACGGGCATGGCCAACGACGTCCATGAGTCCCCACTGTCCGTCCTCCCCGAGTCCCCGAGCTCGAACGCCGGCACCACCGGCGCCGCCGATCGCGCACCGCAGTCGCCCGAACGGCCCCACGACCCGCGCCACCACGTGACGCTCGAGAACCTCCACACCGAGCGGCGCAGCTTCGCGCCGCTCGCCTCGTTCGCCGCACACAGCAACGCGACCGCCTACGAGTACAAGAAGGCCGACGTCGATCGGCTCGAGTACTGGAAGGAGGCCGCGCGCCGGCTCGCGTGGAAGGAGCCGTTCACCGAGATCCTCGACTGGTCCGATGCGCCCGTCGCCCGCTGGTTCCACGACGGCGTCCTCAACGCGTGCGACAACGCGGTAGACCGGCATGTGCGCGAGGGCCGCGGCTCTCGCGTCGCCTTCCACTTCGTCGGCGAGCCGGGGGACACTCAGACCCTCACGTACTCCGACATGCACGAGCGCGTGCAGAAGGCGGCCAACGGGCTGCTGAGCCTCGGCGTCGGCAAGGGCGACCGGGTTGCGATCTACCTCCCCCAGATCCCCGAGGCCGTGGTCGCGATGCTGGCCTGCGCGCGCATCGGCGCGATCCACTCCGTCGTCTTCGGCGGCTTCAGCGCCGCGAGCCTGCGCCAGCGCATCGACGATGCGGAGGCCAAGCTGGTCATCACCGCCGACGGCGGCAACCGGCGCGGCTCCCACCTGGCCCTGAAGCCCCTGGTCGACGAGGCCCTGACCCCGTCGATCGCCCACCCGGGTTTCGCATCGTCCGTGGAGCATGTCCTCGTGGTCCAGCGCACGGGCCAGCCAACCGAGTGGACCGACGAGCGCGACGTCTGGTGGCACGACGTCGTCGACCCGCAGCCCGCGGCGCACGAGCCCGAGTGGGTCGATGCCGAGCACCCGCTGTTCATCCTCTACACCTCGGGCACGACGGGCGCGCCCAAGGGCCTGTGGCACTCGACCGGCGGCTACCTCACGGGCGCCGCCCACACCCACCGCATCGTGTTCGACCTCAAGCCCGAGACGGACGTCTACTGGTGCTCGGCCGACGTCGGCTGGATCACCGGGCACACCTACATCGTCTACGGACCGATGATCAACGGAGCGACCCAGGTGCTCTACGAGGGCACGCCCGACACCCCTCACCAGGGACGATGGTGGGAGATCATCCAGGAGTACGGCGTCACGATCTTCTACACGGCGCCCACGGCGATCCGCACCTTCATGAAGTGGGGCGAGTCGATCCCGGACGGCTTCGACCTCAGCTCGCTGAGGCTGCTCGGAAGCGTGGGCGAGCCCATCAACCCCGAGGCATGGATGTGGTACCGGCGCGTGATCGGCGGCGAGCGCTGCCCGATCGTGGACACGTGGTGGCAGACCGAGACCGGCTCGATCATGATCTCCCCGCTTCCCGGCGTGACCTCGACCAAGCCCGGCTCGGCGATGACCGCGATGCCGGGCATCGCGGCGGACGTCGTGGACGACGAGGGCCGCTCGGTGCGCGGCGGCGAGGGCGGCTACCTCGTGATCCGCGAGCCGTGGCCGTCGATGCTGCGAGGCATCTGGGGCGACAGGGCCCGCTTCGCGCGCACGTACTGGAACCGCTTCGACGGGATGTACTTCGCGGGGGACGGCGCGAAGCGCGACATCGACGGCGACCTGTGGCTCCTGGGCCGCGTGGACGACGTGATGAACGTGTCGGGGCACCGGCTCACGACCACCGAGATCGAGCATGCGCTCGTCGCGCACCCCTGGGTCGCGGAGGCGGCGGTCGTCGGCGCGACGGATCAGATCACTGGCCAGGCGGTGGTCGCCTTCGTCATCGTGCGGGGCGATGCGGAGGGGGTGCCGGACGACGGTTCCGCGGTGGCCGATGCGCTCCGCACGCATGTGCGCAAGGAGATCGGCCCACTCGCCAAGCCGCGCGACATCCTCGTGGTGTCCGAGGTGCCGAAGACGCGCTCGGGCAAGATCATGCGGCGCCTGCTGCGCGACGTGGCCGAGAACCGACCCGTCGGCGACGTGACGACGCTCGCGGACTCGAGCGTCATGGACGCGATCAAGGACGGGCTCGCGAGCGGCAAGGCGGACTGAGGTCGCGACCCTCAGTGCCACCAAGGTGCTAGCGTCACCCTCACGCGCGCAGGGGGTGCGCGTCAGAGGGGCAGCACGTGAAGAAGACGGTAGTGACGGTCGCCGCGGTCGCGCTCGTGGCGGGCGGCTGGTTCGGCGCCCGGACCCTGGTCGCGCAGACACCCGAGGCGGAGGCGGCACCGGACGACGACAAGGCTTCCGCGATCGAGAGTGTCAACGGAGCCGATCTCGTCGCGTGGGGCTGCACCGGCACCTCCTGGTCCGAGGACCCGCAGACGATCCCGCTGCTGGCCGTCGAGACCGCGAGGAACGGCTCACTCGACGCCTGCATCCAGATCGCTCGCATGCCCGACGAGGACCCCGACGGGGACTACTACCAGGCCTCGGTGACGGCGTACTGGACCACTGAGGGTGGCTGGTCCGCCGCCCCATGGACCGAGGTCGACTCTGCTCCCACGGGTTCGGCGTCAGTCGCGATCGAGATGACGGCGCCCGTGCAGAGCAATGTCTACGACTCCTACGCGACCGCGCTCGAGGACTGCGACGACGCGGACCCCGCCTACCCGGACGGGGGCTCCTGGACGCTCACGGGAGGCTGCCCCGTCGACTCGTCCCTGACCCGCGACGCGGGCGATTTCACCGCCTCGTGGACCACCGCGACGCCCTCCGACCTCGACGTCACCGTGCACACCGTGACGGTCAAGGTCGCGGAGGGCGCCGAGCCGGGCTTCTCGATGGTGCTCTCGTCACCCTCGGGCGAGTCGTCCGCCGCTCCGCCTGCATATCAGGACTGATCACAGCCCACGGAAGTGGGAGCATGCTCAGCATGCACATCGTCCCCGAGGACCCGGCCACGCCGGACATCGTCGCCCTGCTCGAGGAGCACCTCGACGACATGCGCGACACCTCGCCGCCCGAGTCGGTCCACGCCCTTGACGTCTCGCGCCTCCAGCGCGCGGACATCGCCTTCCTCGCGGCCAGGGACGATGCGGGCGCCCTCCTGGGCGTGGGCGCTCTCGCCGAGCTCGACCCCGGTCACGGCGAGCTCAAGTCGATGCGCACCGCGTCGCCCGCGCGCGGCAGGGGCGTCGCCGGCGCCATCCTGGCCGAGCTGCTCCGGCTCGCGCAGGCGCGCGGATACGCGCGGGTGAGCCTCGAGACCGGCACGCATGAGTACTTCTCCGCGGCCCACCGGCTCTACGAGCGCGCCGGGTTCGCGCCGACCGGCCCGTTCTCGGACTACACGGAGGATCCTCACTCGCGGTACTTCACGATTCGCGTGGAAACAGATGGGGCGGAGAACGCGTTGGAGGGGTGAGAGTCGCGATCCGCGCGGCGCCTACGAAGGAGTCCTCATGCCGGTTCCCCGTCGCATGTCCGTCGTCCACCGCACCACGATGCGCGCCGTGGCGCTCGGCGCCGCTGCAGGACTCTCGGTGGGCGGCGCCTCGGCGGCCTCGGCGAGCGAGACCCCTCAGGGCCGCGAGGCCGCGACGACGACGCAGTCCCTCCAGATCGTGGAGAGCGATGAGGCGGACGACATCCTCGACGAGCGGGACTGACCGGACGGGCTCACGCCGGCACGACCGCACCTGACCGACCCGGCCGGCGCGAGACGACCCAGGTCAGACGACCTCGGCATCCACGAAGGGGCCCTCGGCGTCGACGACGCGCGCCTCACCCTTCCAGCGCAGCTCCCACTCGTTCTTCTCGCGCGTCGCGAGCATCAGGAACACTCCCCACAGCCCGAGGTCGTCGATGAATCCGAACGGCCCCAGGAAGAGCTCGGGGATCAGGTCGATGGGAAGCAGCGTGTACAGCACCGCCGTGACGGCGGTGAGCCATGTCGTGATCGAGAGCCGATGCTCTCCACGACGCACTGCCTGAGCGAATCTCCACCACATGAGGACACCTCCCTCGAATCGCCTGCCCACCCCACCCCGGGGCGGCGGAACTCCACGGTAACCCGCGTCGTCCGGTCCCGCGAGGGAACGGCGAGTCGCGGCACCGGGTGACGACAACGCGGCCGCGGCGGCGGGGATTCCCCGCGAGACTCAGGCGCGACCGTAAAGGTAGTACGCGAGCGCGCCGGCGAGCACGAGCGATCCGATGAGCACCACCTTGGCCCACAGCCGCCCGCGCCACAGCCCCGTGGCGATGCCAGCGCCGACGCCGAGCACGAGCATCCCCCCAGCGGACAGACCGATGAGGTCGCCGCTCATGTACGCGTCGGCGCCGGTCGCGGTCGTGTCCTCATAGGACAGCGCGCGCAGCACGAGCCACGCGGTGGCGCCGAGCGTCGCGAGCGCGACGATCGCGGACGCGACGCGCCACGCGACGTGCACCCCGCGCTCCTGGACGCTCTCGAGGTCGCTCATGTCACTCCTCCACCTTGACCGCTTGGATGAACGCCGCACCCTCGGAGTCCGGGTCTCCGACGACGATCGCCTGGATGTCGCCCTGCGTCTCCGCGGGGATCCACAGCTCGTAGTAGAAGTCGTAGGTCTCGCCCTCGGGGACCTCGGCCTCCCACAGGTGCCGGTAGCCGGCGTCCTCGACGCCCGAGACGTCGCAACCGCCGTAGCCGTACTGGGCCTCGTCGTCGATCATCACGACGACGTCCGGGGTGTCGATCCACCACGAGGTGGCCTCGCCCTCGATCACGTGGGTCGGGACGATGCTCCCCACCACGGCGACGCACCAGCCCTCGGCGAACTCATCCTGCTCGGGGAGGTCCACGTAGCCGTTCACGGTCACGTCCCACACGGTCGCGTCCTCGCCGTCGAAGGACGCGTCGTAGGAGAAGGTCTCGCCCACGGGGGCGGGCTCCTCGAGCGTGCCGACGCCGCGGTTGCCGTCCTCGTCGAAGGCGCCGCGAGGCGAGCCGACCCAGTCGTCTGCGGCCTCGATCACGTCGCCGATGCCGTCGACGACCGAGAACGCGAAGATCGCCGTCGAGACGACGATCGCCGCGATGCCCGAGAGCAGCGCCGCGATCGGCAGGCCGTTGCGATCCTTGGACCTCGCGAAGCCGACGATCGCGAGGATGATCGCGGGGAACGCGAGAAGCCAGGCCGCAAGCACGAAGGCGCCGAGGACCAGCGTCGACAGCAGCGCGAGGACTCCGAGCACGAGCCCGACCAGGCCGAAAGCGCTGCGCTGCTTCTCCGGCACCGGGGCCCAGGCCTGCGCCTCCCAGGGCGCGGTCGCGCCCCCGACCGGCAGGCCCGCGGAGGGGGACGAGGCGAGGCCGGGGGACGATGCGGGCGCCTGGTACGCAGCGGGGGCCGAGTACGTGGCAGAGAACGGGGACGATGCGGCGGCCGGCGCCGGGGCGGCCCCGGGGAGGGGCCTGGCCGCGGGCAGGGCCGGATCCACCTGGGTCACGGGCTCGGGGCTCCAGCCGGTCGGCAGCGCGTCGGGGACGGCCGGCTGCGGACCCGGCGCGACGAACGGCGCTGGCGGCGGGTCAGACCCTGGCTCCGCCGACGTCGCGTCGTCGTCTGCCATCAGGTCTCCCCTCGAGCCGCGGTCCGGTCCGCGACCATGCCTGAAGGTAGCGCGCGCCCCGGTGCCGTGCAAGCAATCCGGGGGCGCGGCACGCCGCTACAGCCCCTCGACCTCCCACCACGTCCCGGGCGCCCACTCGAGCCCGTCCCACGCCGCCCTCTGCTCGCCGTGGGGGTCGGGCCTCATCGCGCCGCCGTCTGCGCTGAGGACCATGGTCGAGCGCTCCGAGGCGTCGTACGGCAGCCACTCGGGGAGACCCTCCGCGACCGGCCTGCCGATGGCGACGAACGCACCGACGGCGTCGAACAGCTCGCGCCCCGCGGGGCCGGTCCCGAACCACGCGGGCATGATGTCGGAGCCGTGCGTGGCCGGCAGGGGTCCCTTCGGCGCATTCGGGGCTGGGAAGCCGGGGATCGGCCCGTCGTAGCGCGACCGATGCACCACCGCGTGGCGGCTCTGCGCATCGGCGAGCCTGCTCGACGGGATGACGTAGCGCTCGTCGGAGAAGACCTCGAGCCGCAGACGATGCGGGTCGGAGGCGAGCTCGGGCCGCGCGGTCGCGTACGAGTCCAGCAGGCGCGCAGCGCGCTCCGTGCCGAAGGCGTCGGCGAGCACCCTGTCCGCGGACTCGGACGATCCGGGCGCGATCATGTCGTACAGGAGGCACTCGAGCAGGGTGTGCTGGGCGAGCAGCGGCACGCCCGCGGCGGCGCCCGCCGCGATCGCGTCGAGCGGGGTGCGGTCGAGCGCGACCCCGTCGACCGACGGCCTCCAGATCCACGAGGTCCGGGGACCTCGCGCGAGGGCGGCCTGCGCCGCCAGCAGGTCCTCGACCGGAACCGTGCGCAACCGCGCGGCGGTCGCATCGTCCGGGAGCCCGAGCACACCGAGGAACCTGGTGCGAAGGCGGGCGTCCTGCGCGGGCGTCGCGACGAAGCCGGCGTCCCCGGAAAGGGAGATCGCGCCGGCGATCATCCCCGAGGTCAGGGGCGAGGCCAGCAGGGTGGCGACCGACTTCGCGCCCGCCGAGTGGCCCGCCACCGTGATGCGGTCGGGATCGCCGCCGAAGCCGGCGATGTTGTCGCGCACCCACGCGAGCGCAGCGACCTGGTCGTGGAGGCCGTACGCCCCGGTGGGGCCCTCGTCCGCCAGGGCGAGGAAGCCCAGCGCGCCGAGCCGGTAGTTGACCGAGACGACGACGGCGCGGTGGGCGGCGGCGAACCGCGATCCGTCGCCGGGCCCTTCCGTGCCCGTTCCTCCCTGATAGCCGCCGCCGTGGATCCACACGATCACCGGCAGGTCGACCGCGTCGGCGGGGGCGGTGACGTTGAGGACCAGGCAGTCCTCGCGAGGCTCGGGCAGCCGCTCGCGCGACACGAGACCCTCGACCTCGGCCCCCGGGGCGGACGGAGCGGGCGGCTGCGGCGCCGGCGCGCCGTACGTGGACGCGTCTCGCACTCCCGCCCACGCGATCGGCCTCTGCGGAAGCCTCCACCGCAGGTGCCCGGTGGGCGGTGCGGCGTAGGGGATGCCGTTCCAGGCGAGCACGCCGTCGGCGATCTCGACGCCACGCAGCGCGCCGTCGCGGGTGTGGACGACGAGGTCGGTCATGTCCCGCACGCTACTCGGCTGGCCACGCTCGGAGGAACGCAGGGCTGCTCGCGGGCCGGCTGGCCACACTCAGAGGAACGCAGGACCCCTCGCGGGCCGGCCGGCCACACTCACAGGAACGCAGGCCGGAGCCCGCTCAGCCCTTGAGGTCGCGCCTCGTATACGCCCACACGCCGATCGCGCCGAGCACGGCGGTCGCGCCCGCGAGCACGAGCGGGTGCCACCAGATCAGCCCGTTCTCGAGCGGAAGATGCCACGAGTAGTAGTAGAAGGGCGAGAGCTTCGCCCACGGCAGCAGCGCGTCGTTGACCGCGGCGAACGACACGATCGCCCAGCCGAGGATCGCGACGCCCGTGCCCGCGCCGTTCGCGACCGCCGGGTTGCCGGTCGCGGCCGCACCGAGGAAGGCGACCGCGCCGAGCGTCGTCGCGAGCAGCGCGAGCAGGAGCGTCGCGGCGCCGATGTTGGCCCACGACATGTCGAGGCTCGCGGAGACGTTGCCGACCGCGATGCCCGCGCCGGTGAGCGCGGCGGTGGCCACCGCCGCGATCATCGTCGCGGCAAGCTTGCGCCACGCGACCCCGGCACGCGAGACGGGATTGCCGAACAGCAGGCTCGCGCGCCGGGTGCGCTCCTCGACAGCGAGGCTCATGCCGCGGTTGATCGCGACGACCGCGACGGCGACGGGGGCGACGATGCTGAGCCCCTCTCCATGGAACCAGCCCTCGGGGGTCGTGTAGTCCGCGAACCCGACGATCGCCATGATCGAGTCGGGGAACACCTCGACGAAGTCGCCCACGAAGTCCGCGACCGCGAGGAACAGCAGTCCCATCACCGCCATCATCATGAAGATGCCGCCGCCCGCGATGATCATGATCGCGCGGCCCTCGGTGAGCGTGAGGCCGACGATGCCCTTCGCTCCGGCGCGCCCCTGCAGCATCGTGAGCGCCTTCTCGACGCGGGGTTCGGCGGTCAGTCGCTCCAGGATCGGCAGCCCGCCCTCGCCGGACCTCAGGTCGCGCCCCTCGAGGGTCCAGAAGGCCACACCGATCAGCGCGACGGCCACGGCAAGCATGATCGACACCGGAGCCCACTGGACGCCGTTGGTGAGGGGCTCGCCGTCGCCGATATAGAACCACGGCGACACCTTGGCCCAGTCCTCGTACCCGGCGATGAGGGGGACGACGCCGGAGATCAGGAAGGACAGGATCAGCAGGCCGGCGGCGATGCCCGACCCGAGGGCCTGCTGCCCGGTCGCGGTGCTGATCGCGAGGGCGAGCGCCCCGAACAGCAGCGCCACCGCGAGCACGTGAACCGTGGACGCCCCCACGTGCACCTCGGACAGACCCTCGCCGAAGCTCATGACCGCGAGCGCGTAGCCGGCCCAGCTGAGCAGGCCTGCGCCGACGACGACCGAGATCATCGCTGCGGTCTTGGACGCGAGCAGGCGGCGGCGCGAGCGCGGGACCGTGGTGAGGATGTTGACGGTGCCGGTGCGCTCCTCGCCGGCGATCACTCCCGCGCCGATCGAGATGGCGATGCCGGCGATGACGAACGGCCCCAGGAAGTTCAGCATCATGCTCATCATCAGCGTGGTGACACCGCCGGAGGAGCTGAGTCCGATCGAGGTGCGATAGAAGTCAGGCATCTGGTCGAAGAAGCCGACGACGTCGTCGCCGATGCCCGAGTAGGCCCACATGCTCATGAAGGCGGTCGCCGTGAGCGCGGCGACGCCGATGACGGCGCCGAGCCAGCGGTCCCTCACGGACTTGAGATACAGCGTCTGGAGCATCATCACCTGGCCCCGCGCCCCGCGGCCTCGGCCTCCTCGGCCAGGACATCCTCGCCGACCTCGTCCCGGTAGAACTCGAGGAACATCTCGTCGAGGTCGAGAGAGCCGGACTCGACGGACAGCACCTCGCGGTCGGTCGCGGCGCGCAGCAGGGGCGCCATCGAGCCCTCGTACTGGACGGTGACCGTCGCGCCGTCGGCGGATGCCTCGTGGACCCCGGGGACCGCGAGGAACTCCTCGGCCGCGACGGGGGCCGCGAACTCGAGCCGGAGCCTGCGCACGGCCTTCTCGCGCAGCTCGTCCATGCTCTCGACCGCGACCAGTCGCCCGCGGCGGATGAACGCGACGCGGTCGGTGACCCGCTCGACCTCGGACAGGGTGTGGGAGGACAGGAACACGGTGTTGCCCTCGGCGACGTGCTCGCGCAGCATCGTGTGGAACTCGAGCTGCACGAGGGGGTCGAGGCCCGTGATCGGCTCGTCGAGCACCGCGACCTTCGGCCGGTTCATGAAGGCCTGGATGATGCCGACCTTCTGCCGATTGCCGGACGAGTACTCGGCCACGCGACGACCGAGGTCGGCGTCGAGGCGGTCGGACAGCTCGTCGACCCAGGCCCAGTCGACGCCGCCGCGCAGGTGCGCGAGGAACTCGAGGGTCTGGCGGCCCGTGAGGTTGGGGTACATCGCGAGGTCCGAGGGCAGGAAGCCCAGGTGGCGGCGGATCTCGACGGCGTCCTTGCGGGAGTCGAGCCCAAGCACGCGGCACGAGCCGGACGTGGGCCGGATGAGGTCCAGCAGGCAGCGGATCGTCGTGGACTTGCCGGCGCCGTTCGGGCCGAGGAAGCCGAAGATCTCGCCCTCCTCGATCTGGAACGACGCATCGTCCACGGCGACGACGTCGCCGAACCGCTTGGTGAGGTGATCGATCTCGATCGGTGCCGGCGCCATCGCCGCTCCTTCCGGTGTGCCCCCGGGGCCCCCGAGGGCCCCGGAACGCGAACTGGTCTCTCCTCCAGTTGTAGCGGAGCGCGCATTCTCACCTCATCGTTCTCAAGGATGAGTTTCACCCGATCGCCAGGCGCGCGGACAACCTGTGCGCCCGCACGCGCAAAGCACGCGCGGAAGGGTCGCCACGGCGTGGCTGGCGTGCAACGATAAGGACCATGGCGGACAGCATGGACCTCTCCGAGGCGGGCCCTCAGCCCGCTCCCGATGCCGGCACGGCTTTCGAGATCGTCTCCGACGAGACGATGGCCGTCCCGATGTACGACGGCGGCGAGCTCGCCGACCTGCCCGACGACCGCTACCTGGACCGCGAGCTGTCGTGGCTCGCGTTCAACCAGCGCGTCCTCCAGCTCGCCGAGGACCACTCCACGCCGCTGCTCGAGCGCGCCCGCTTCCTCGCGATCTTCGCGTCCAACCTGGACGAGTTCTTCATGGTCCGCGTTGCCGGCCTCAAGCGCCGCATCGCCGCGGGCTTCGCGGTCCCGTCCGCCACCGGTATGAGCCCCACGCGCCTGGTCGAGTCGCTCACGGAGCGCGCCCATCAGCTCATGGACGAGCACGCGTCGGTCTTCGAGGACGTGGTGCTCCCCGAGCTCGCGCGCGAGGGCATCAACCTGGTGCGCTTCGACCAGCTCGGCGACAACGAGCAGAACCGCCTGCGCAAGCTCTACCGCTCCGACATCTTCCCGGTGCTCACGCCGCTCGCGGTCGACCCGGCGCACCCCTTCCCCTATATCTCCGGTCTGTCGCTCAACCTCGCGGTCGAGATCCGCGACCCGCAGTCGCAGAAGGAGTACTTCGCGCGAGTGAAGGTGCCGGAGACGCTCCCGCGCTTCCTGTCGGTGGACATGGAGGGACGCGCCTCGCAGATCACCGACGCCTGGGCGCTGTCCGATGAGCCCCGCAGCTTCGTGCCTCTCGAGGACGTCATCGCGGCACACCTCGACTACCTGTTCCCCGGCATGGAGGTCCTCAACCACTACACGTTCCGCGTCACGCGCAACGAGGACGTGGAGGTCGAGGAGGACGACGCCGAGAACCTTCTCAAGGCCATGGAGAAGGAGCTGCTGCGCCGCCGCTTCGGCCCGGCCGTGCGCCTCGAGGTCGCCGACAACCTGCCGCCCAAGATCCGCGAGCTGCTCGTGCGCGAGCTCGGTATCACCGAGACGGACGTGTTCCACCTGCCGGCGCCACTCGACCTCACGGGCCTCAACGTGATCGCCGACCTGGATCGCCCCAAGCTCCAATACCCGGCGTTCCGCCCCACGACTCACCACAAGCTCGCGCCGGTCGAGTCCGCGCAGGAGCAGGACGTCTTCGCCGCGATCACGCGCGGCCCGGTGCTGCTCCACCACCCGTACGACTCGTTCTCCACCTCGGTGCAGGCCTTCCTCGCGCAGGCAGCCGCCGACCCGAAGGTCCTCGCGATCAAGCAGACGCTGTACCGCACCTCGGGCGACTCGCCCATCGTCGATGCGCTGATCGAGGCAGCCCGCAACGGCAAGCAGGTGCTCGCCCTCGTCGAGATCAAGGCGCGCTTCGACGAGCAGCGCAACATCTCGTGGGCCCGCAAGCTCGAGCAGGCGGGCGTGCACGTCGTCTACGGCCTCATCGGCCTCAAGACGCACTGCAAGCTCTCGCTCGTCGTGCGCCAGGAGGACGACGGCCTTCAGCGCTACTGCCACGTCGGCACAGGCAACTACCACCCGAAGACCGCGCGCCTGTACGAGGACTACGGGCTCCTTACCAAGAACCCCGACGTCGGCGCCGACCTCACCAAGCTGTTCAACCAGCTGTCGGGCTACGCGCCCAAGGCGAAGTTCCGCCGCCTCATCGTCGCCCCCACCGGCATCCGCAAGGGCCTGATCGAGCGCATCGAGGCCGAGGCGGAGCGCGCGCGCAACGGCGAGGAGGCCTGGGTCAAGATCAAGGTCAACTCCCTGGTCGACGAGAAGGTCATCGACGCCCTGTACCGGGCGTCGCAGGCCGGCGTGAAGGTCGACTGCGTCGTGCGCGGCATCTGCGCGCTGCGGCCGGGCGTCCCGGGCCTCAGCGAGACCATCCGCGTCCGCTCGATCCTGGGCCGCTTCCTCGAGCACTCGCGCATCTACGGCTTCGCGAACGGCGGGGAGCCCGAGATCTACATCGGCTCGGCCGACCTCATGCACCGCAACCTTGATCGCCGCATCGAGGCGCTCGTGTCGATCATCGAGCCGGACCAGGTGGCGACCCTCATCGAGACCATCGACATGTCGATGGATGCGGGCATCGGCGCGTGGGAGCTGCGCTCGGATGGCTCGTGGCAGGCGATGCGGACCGACGACGAGGGCAACCCCCTGCGCGACCTTCAGAGCGTCTACATCGAGCGTCAGCCACAGCGGAGGCGAAGCGGCAAGTGAGGCGGTACCCTCCCGGCACCGTCGTCGCGGCGGGGGCCCTGGTCTGGCGAATCCATGACGACGAGCTCGAGGTGCTCGCCGTGCACCGCCCGCGGTACAACGACTGGTCGTGGCCCAAGGGCAAGCTCGACCCGGGCGAGACGCTTCCCGCATGCGCGATCCGCGAGATCGCGGAGGAGACCGGCAAGCAGGTCGTGCTGGGCCAGCCCCTGCCGTCGCTGCGCTATCCGATCGCGGGCGACAAGACCAAGGTCGTGAAGTACTGGGCGGCGCGCGTCGTGAGCAAGGACGCGCACTCCGTCAAGGCCCGCCCGCCGGTGCCGCCCGTCGACAAGACCGAGATCGACCGGACCGCGTGGCTCACGATCGACGAGGCGCACGAGCGCATCACGTTCACGGACGACCTGCGTCCGCTCGCGGCGCTCGTGACGGCCTACGAGAACGACCGCCTCGACACGCACGCGTTCATCATCGCGAGGCATGCGCGTGCCAAGCGCCGCAAGGCGTGGGACGGCCCGGACCTCAAGCGACCGATCACCAAGCGCGGAGCCGAGCGCGCGAGGCAGCTCGTGTCGCTGTTCGCGGCGTTCGGGGCCTCGCGCATCACGTCCTCGCCGGCAGAGCGCACGATGGCGACGGTCCGGCCCTTCGCCGAGGCCTCGGGGCTGACCATCAAGACCCACGACGAGCTGACCGAGCCCGGCCACGCGGAGCGCCCCATCAAGACCGCGCACCTGCTCAAGAAGCTGCTCGACAAGGACGTCGCGCGGGTCGTGTGCGTGCACCGGCCGACGCTCCCGACGATCATCGAGATGGTGCGGGCCGCGCGGCGCTGGTACACGCTCGGCGCGCTGCCGCGCTCCAATCCGTACCTGCCCGCGGGCGGCGTGATCGTGGCCCACCTGCAGTCGACCGAGTCGGGCGCGCAGGTGGTCGCGGTCGAGACCCACGGCCTCCAGGTGCCTCTGTAGGCGCAGCGCCCCCGTGGACACAGCGCTCCGCTAGGAGCCCTGCACGGCCTTCCACTTGAAGCCGACGTGCGAGTCGTCGAAGCCGAGCCCTCGATAGAAGCGGTGCGCGTCGTCGCGGCGGGCATCCGACGTGAGCTGCACCAGGGCCGCCCCGGTCGCGGGCGCGGCGCTGTCCATCACCCAGCGCATCATGCCCGTCCCGATCCCCGCGGAACGGAGGCGCCGGTCGACCCGCACGCCCTCGACGAGCAGCCGCGTGGACCCGCGCCGCGACAGACCGGGGATCCGGGTGAGCTGGAGCATGCCGACCGGCGCGTCCTCGTGGTCGACCGCGACCACGAGGTCGTTCGACGGGTCGTCGAGGATCGCTCGCAGTGCAAGCTCCAGCTGCGGGGCGTCCGACTCGTCCGCGGCGTCGCCGCGCGAAGCGCTCACCTCGTCGTCGCCCAGAAGCCGTAGCAGGGACCGGAGATCAGCAGGGGTGGCGCGGCGAATGAGGATCGTCGAGTCCCGCACTGCGAGTCCGGTCGGCAACGCGAGGCTGTCGATCACGGGGCGCTCCTTGCGCTGGGCCAGCAGGGACGATGCGTCACGCGCCTGGGCATGAGATGACGCCGGACCGGGAGCGCCAGTCGGCGCGAAGGCCGCTCGTGGCGGCTGGATTTGGAGCCCGGGGCTACCGCGGTCCGACGTCCCCTCTAATGTAACCCGGAACCCGCGCAGGGTGGAACCCGGAGACGGTCTCCGCGGGCCCCTTCGGCGCTCCGCGAACAAGCCTTGCCCCGGGCCCGCGCGGCCCGCTCGCCGCGCACCGAGGGTTCTCTAGACTGGGAGGATGACCGAGCAACGACGCCCGCGCAGGGACGCGGTCGCGAACCACGAAAGGCTCCTGGAGACGGCGTTCGAGCTGCTCGGCTCGCGCAACGCGGACGTCTCGGTCAACGAGCTCGCAGCCGCGACCGGGGTCGGCGCCGGCACCGCGTACCGCCACTTCCCTGATCACGACGCCCTCGTGCGCGCCCTGTACGACCGTTCGGCTCAGGAGTTCGCAAGCCGCATGTCGGTGCCGCCCGAGGCCGACACGGCGTGGGAGAGGTTCGCCGGCCTGGTCGAGTCCGTCGTGCTGCTGCTCGCCGACATGCCGGGGCTGCGCGCCGTGATGCGCCTCATGTACGAGGTCGAGCCGGACTACGCGCCGACGAGGAACCTGGCGGGGCCGTTCGGCGAGCTCATGGACCAGGCGAAGCGCGAGGGATCGATGCGTGAGGATCTTGAGCCGGGCGACGTCACGCTCACGATGTTCGCGCTCGGGTCGTTCGTCGGTCGTCCCGTCGGGGTCGAGCGCGACGCGATCTCACGGGCCGTGCGCATCGCGCTGGACGGGATGCGGGCGTGCGACGCCCGGTCTCCGCTCCCGGACGCGACGATGGCGCCCGAGGAGTTCCACGCCTTCACGCATCGCAGGAACGCGCCGCTCCAGGGCTGACGTTCAGTCGAGGCGCTCCTCGCGCCACATGCGCGCATTGGTCTCGAGGTCCTCGCCGGTGCGCAGCAGCTGCGCGGCGCGCATCGTGGTCTTGTGGGCGCGCTCGTCGGCGTGGCCCTCGTCGGACTCGGCCTCGAACGCGACGCCAGTGGCAACCACACGGCAGAAGGCCCCCGCGCGCTCGAGCGCGACCGCGAGGTCGCCCGAGTAGACGCCGGAGAGGATCGTGTCCGCGAGCCGCTGGACCTCCTCGGGTCCGGGAGGGTCTTCGACGCCCGCGATCGCGTGCCGCACATGCGCGGCGTGGACGCCGTGGTGATAGGACCGCGCGACCGCGTCGCCCGAGTGCTTGACCCACTCGCGGATCATGTAGAGCCGCCACAGCGAGCCGGGCAGGGTGTGCGCCTCGGCCTTCGACCACAGCATCGCGACGGTGTCGATGCCCTCCTCGTCGACGAGCTTCACGAGCCGCTCGACCAGCGCGGGGTCCTGCGAGGCGCGCGCCTGCGAGACCATCGCGTGCGCGGTCTCGTGAGCGATGAGGGCGCGATCGGCGGGGTCGATGTCCCCCTCGATCTGCTCGGCCTCCTCCATGTCGAGCATGGCGGGTCGGCGGAAGCGCGGCTCTGCCACCTACAGGTCTCCGTCCGCGGCGCCGAACTCGGCGGGGGTCGAGACGCTCTTCTCGTCGTCCGCAGTGAAGCCGAGGCTCACGGAGTTGATGCAGTAGCGGTCGCCGGTCGGCGTCTGCGGCGCGTCGGGGAAGACGTGGCCCAGGTGGGACTCGCAGGCCGCGCAGCGCACCTCGGTGCGCACCATGCCGTGGGTCAGGTCCTCGTGGAGCGTCACCGCGTCCGAGTCCTGCGGGTCGAAGAACGACGGCCAGCCGCAGTGCGAGTCGAACTTGGTGTCCGAGCGGAACAGCTCGGCGCCGCATGCGCGGCAGGTGAACGTGCCCGGGCGCTTCTCCTCGAGCAGCTCACCCGTCCAGGGGCGCTCGGTGGCGGCCTCGCGGAGCACCTGGAACTCGATGTCGCTGAGCTGGGCGCGCCATTCGGCGTCGGTCTTGACGATCTTGTGTGAGGTCACGTGTCGCTCCTTCCGGGACAAGCGTACGCGTCACGAGGTCAACGCTTTCCGACCCCCGAGGCTTCCCGCATCGTCCATCGACGGTGGAACGCCGCATCGTCCGTGTAGCCAGCATCGTCCCTGTAGTCAGCATCGTCCCCGTGGACGTTCCTGACCGAAGTGAGTGGACCGCCCGGCCGAGCCCACCGGCTGAGGGGGGTGTCGGTGCGCGCCTGTGCTGCGACGAGGGCTGCCATCTGTGTGGGAAGCCGTTCTCCCTGAGGGGGGGTGGGAGTCCGGTGTGGCCACGACGTCCTGCGATGCCCACGCGGCTCAAGCCGAGCGGTTCACTGAGGAAGACGCTCAGAGGACTCGGTTTGTTCCCGCGACGGCCCGCTCCGGCGCCGGCCTCGCAACGGGGATTCCGCGTTTCGCAACTGCGGTGTAACGTAAATCGGGTTCGCCGCCATGCGGCCAGCCCCCACCTAGGAGTCCCCCTTGACCTCAGCCATCACCGGTCGCGCCGCTACCGACCGCTCGGCCCGCTACGCCAAGCAGCTCTGCTCGCACCTGAGCCGCAAGATCGACGCCACGTTCGACGGCGACGCGGGCATCGGGACCATCCGCAAGGACGATGCGGTCGCCACGCTCACCGCTGCCGACGCCTCGCTCGAGTTCGCCATCACCGCGCCTTCGCAGCAGGAGATGTTCACCCTCATGGCGATCGCGCAGAACCACCTGGAGCGATTCGGCGAGAAGGACGAGCTCGCCTGCGTGTGGGACGACTCGGCCGTGGTGCCGACATACGAGGCGAAGCGCGCCGAGATGCTTGCCAAGCGCGCCGCCGAGCGGGCCGAGCGCGAGGCCGCGGAGGCCGCCGCTGGCTGACCCTCGGGCCCGGCTTTTCCTGACTCTTCTCGCGCACATATCCGCAGCACTCGAAACTGCGGGGCGCCGCGCCTACCGTGGAAGGCAGACCGTCGCGCAACGGGTGCGGCGCCTACCCCGGGAGCGCGACATGCCCATCTCCATCGGACTGCCGATCGTCACCTCGTGCTCGGTCGACAGCTGCGGCTACAACCACGGCGGCTGCCACGCGGGCGCCATCTCCGTGGGCGGGCCGCACTCGCACTGCAACACGTTCGTCGACACCGCCGACAAGGGCGGCCGGGACGAGACCGCGTCCGTCGGCGCGTGCACGCGCACGGACTGCAAGTTCAACGACAGCCTCATCTGCTCGGCGGAGGGCATCACCGTCGGCGCGAGCGCCGACAACGCCGACTGCCTGACCTTCGAGGCCAAGGAGACCGCGGGCGCGACCGCCTGACGCCTCTCTCGCGAGGACGTCCGCTCTCTCGAAAGCCCCGGCCTCCGGCCGGGGCTTTCGCATGCGCACCCCACGACAACGCCGCCTCGCCATGCGCTGCCAGGAGCGCCACCCGCGGCCCCGGCGGCACCGACGCCGCGTGACACACTGACACGGTGACGCCGCCCTCCCCAGCCCGCCGGTCAGTGCTGGGCATCGCGCGACCGCAGTGGTCCGACGCATGGGACGGGCTGAAGTCGATCGCCCCACTCATGCCTGGCTCCGTCCTGTTCGGGCTCGCGTTCGGCGCGCTCATCCGCGTCGCGGGCATCGACCCATGGGTCGGTTCGTACGCGTCGGTCTCCGTCGTCGCGGGCGCGAGCCAGATCGCGATCGTCGAGGCGATCCGCTCGAATGCCCCCGCGGTCATCGCGGTCCTCACCGCACTCGTGATCAACGCACGCTTCGCGCTGTACTCTGCCGCGCTCGCGCCGGTCTTCGCCGCCTTCCCCACGCGGTGGAAGCTCGGCCTCGCGCACCTCATGACGGACCAGGCCGCGGTCGTCGCGCTTCTGCACGCGGACCGCTATCCGGATCCGGTGCGACGCCGCTGGTTCATCCTCGGCGGAGCGCTGCCGTTCGTCGTCGTGTGGGCCATGGGATCGGTGGCCGGCATCGTGCTCGGGCCCGTCATCCCGGACGCGTGGCAGATCGGCTTCATCGTCCCGCTCATGTTCCTCGCGGTGCTCGTGCCCGGCCTGCACGATGCGCCCGCTGTCGTCACCGTCGCCGTCTCGACGCTGGTCGTCGTCCTGGCGAAGGACCTGCCGTGGGGGCTCAACGTGCTGGCGGGCGCGCTCATCGCGATCGTGGTCGGCTCGTATGTCCCGACGCGAGACAGGGACGATGCGGCGGCCGGCGGGGTTCCCGACGACGGGCTCGCGCACGATGCGGAGGCCGGCGAATGACGACCTTCCTTATCTTCACCGCCGCGGCGATCGGCACCTATCTGATCCGCATCAGCGGCATCGTGATCTTCGGCCGCGACCGCGACATCCCGCCGCGCGTCGAGAAGGCGCTGAAGCTCGTGGGACCCGCGGCGCTCGCGGCGATCGTCGCGAACTCGCTGCTGCTCGACGAGGGCGCGTGGCGCGGATTCGGTGCGTGGCACCTGGCCGCGCTCGTCGCGGTGGGCGTGGCTCTCTGGCGACGGTCCTCGGGCCTGACGATGGCGGCCGGCGCCGTAGCGTTCGCGGCGCTGCTGCTCGCCGGGCTCTGACCGACCTGGCGAGCCGTCCTCGCTACTCCCCCCAGTACGGCAGGGCGCGCGTGCGGTAGTCGCCGTCCGGGTAGGCGGACAGATCGATCTCGGTCGCACCGCCATCCACGAGGTCGGCGAGCCAGACCGCGGCGCGGGAGCCCTCGCCGTATCCTCCGTTCGGCGACGATCCACCGCACAACACCATGGCGCGACCGCCCGAGAATTCCGTGAGGTACTCGGCATCGAGGTATCCACCCTCACACGTCGCCGATGCGATCCGGACTCCCGACTCGTCATAGAAGACCACGTCTGCTCCCTCGCCACGCGCGTACGTCCCCGTGTCGTAGTCGAAGATCGCGAGCTGCTCCGAGGCCTCGAGCGGCACCTCCGCATCGCGCACCTCACCCGAGTCCGTATCGAGCACGAAGTAGACATACGCGCCGGCATCGTTCTCGCGGGCGAAGAGCAGCTCGGTCTCGCTCATCCAACCGCTGGGCTCGTATCGCCCCGCGAACCGCGACAGGCGTGTCACCTCCTCACTCGCGGAGCCGTCGGTCGGCGCGACGACCACCACGGTCGCGGGAAGCGAGTCGCTCTCCCCCGCCGCCTCGCGATCCTCGTCGAGGTCGAAGCAGACGAAGCGATCGCCCGACGGGGAGAGAGCCTGGTCGTTCTGTACCGCGGCGGTATCGCACAGGGGCGTCGACGCCCCGTCCACTGCCCCCACGGCCACCGACCCGGTCAAGCCGCCGAGATACTCCAGGGTGACGATGCGGCTCCCGCCGTCGAGCGCCCCGAACCACGGCTGATAGTAGAAGTCGTACTCCGAATCCGGCTCCTGCTCGAGCGTCTGGAGCACGTCCCCGCTGTCGAGGTCCACGGTGAGCAGCGTCCCTGACCAGCCGAAGCTGTCGGCGCTGAGCTCCTGCCTCAGCAGCGCGACCTCGCCGCCGAACCACGCGACGGGCCAGCTCGCACTGTAGTCCGCCACATCGAGCACCTCGGTCGTCTCTCCTCCGGGAGAGACGAGCAGCAGCGTGTCGGTGGAGCGATCGGCCTGGACCCAGGTGTCGGAACCGTCGACGAGGGTGTCCTCCTCCACTTGGACGTCGAGCAGGAACCAGCCAGGTCCGGGCTCGTTCGCGGCAGCCGCAGCCGCTTCGGCAACCGCCGACGGCGACGCGCTCACGCTGGGCTCGGCGCTGGGGCTGGGAGACACGGACGACGACGAAGTCGCCGAGGGCGTCACCGAAGGAGTCGACGCCGGATCACCGTCACCCCCGGCAAACGAGAACAACCCCACCGACAGCACACCCACACCGACCACACCAGCAGCAGCCACCGTCATCGACCGTGTCGCACGACGACGCCGCACCGACCGCACCGCACCCAGCTCATCGAACTCAGCCAGCCCAACGAAGTCACCGGAGGCGCGCTCGAACTCCTCCTCGAACATCCCCTTCAGACCGCTCATCGCACACCTCCCCTCATCGGCACCACCGCAGCCGTCTCGCCCACATCCTCAGGCTCATCCGTGCCCAGCAAAGCGTTCAGCGCCCGGATCCCATCCGACGTGTACCGCTTGACCGCCCCCTCCGACAGCCCCAACTCATGCGCCACCTCACGCACCGACATCTCCGACAGATAACGCAACGTCACACACGCCCGCGGACGCGGCGCCAACTCCTTCAACGCCTCATGCAACGTCACCACCGTCGCCACCCGCTCGCTCGCATCCGGCACCGCCTCGGCCGGAGCCACCCGCTCCGCGCGCCGCCGATCAGCCGACTGCGACCTCACCCGATCCACATACCTGGTTGCGATCGCCCGCCGCACATACGCCTCAGCAGAAGCCACATCCTCGAAGCCCCGCCCCCGCGAGAACGTCGCAACAATCGCCTCCTGAACCAGGTCCTCCGCATCGTCCGGACCCGCCAACATCGACGCGAAACCCAACAACCGGCCACGACGCTGACCCGCGAGCTCATGCAGCACCCGCTCCCACCCAGCCACCGATTCCACCCCTCACATCCTGCGTATGCAGACAGGACGGAACCGTATCGGGATCGGTTGGGGTGGATGCGCGCATGCGCGGAAATTCACACGCGCCGAAGAGACCGGGGGCCTTGAATACCAGGCGCCGAGATGACCGGCCTCAGTGCAGAGCGACGTCGGGCTCGTCGAGCCGGAAGTCGGTGAAGGTCACCGTCAGTCCCGCGCGGGAGGGCGCACAGCAGTACGGCCCGACGCCGACCTCGGCCTCTGGAGCGAGGGGTGCGACGCGCACGAGCCGCCACGGCTCGTCGTCGGCCCTGGCGCGCACGGTCACCGCGTCGCCGTCGCGCGAGGCGCGCACCGTCACGAGGCGACCATTCCACTCGGGCACGGGAGCGACCGACCAGTCGGAGACTCCGCGCGTGACGACGGCGCCCACCTGGGGCGCTCCGTCGGAGACCTCGACGCCGCACTTGATCCATGTGCGGGAGTCGGCGCGCACCATGATCCCGGCCTGGTCGAACTGCTCGCCGTAGTCCAGCCTGAAGGTGACCTCGGCGGCCTGGCGGGCCTCCATCGGCACGAGCAGCGCATGCGCATCGTCGTGGACGAATCCGTAGCTGGTGGTCTGCCAGGCGTCGGATCCGTGCCTCGCCGTCACCAGCATCGTCCCGCCGTCCAGCTCGACGGCCGCGGGCGTCGTCGTCCACTCGCCCAGCTCGAGAAGGGTGCCAAGTCTCACGCGTCCAGCGTACGAGAGCGACGGCCACCTGGGCAGAACGCCCCACGAGACGAGGCGCCGCCGTTGCTAGCGTCTCGCGCATGAGGGGCGTGTGGACGCGGGTGCAGCTGGCGGGAGCGCTACTGATCTTCGCCGCGCTCGCCGCGACGACGCTCGCGGTGATCGAGTCGGGCACACCGAGCGTGCTCCACCTGTACGGCCATTTCACGATCCAGGCCAACATCCTCGCGATGGCGACGCTGCTGCTGTCGGCGCTCCGCGGATCGGCGGCCGGGTCGCCTCGGCTCGAGTCCGCGCGGCTCGCGGCCACGGCGCACCTGTTCCTTCTGGTGGTCATCTACTGGACGATGCTCGCGCACGCCGGGTTCGCCCTGCCCGACCTATGGACGAACGCGGTCCTGCACGGGCTCTCCGCGGCGATCCTCCTGACGGACTGGCTGGTCAAGGGCCCGCGTCGAGCGCTGAGCTGGCGGCATGCATGGGTCGTGATCGCGTATCCCACGGCGTACCTCCTGACCGCACTCGTGCTCGGCGCGACCTGCGGGTGGATCCCCTACCCCTTCCTGGATCCCGCGGGCGGCTACGCCTCGGTGCTCGCGACCAGCGCGGGGATGCTCGCCGCATGCTGGGGCGTGGGGATGCTGCTCTCACAGCTCACCCGGTGGCGCCCGCTCACGCCGACACGAGAGACTGGGGCATGAGCTTCGACACGGTCCCGCCGCCGGCGCATCCGTCGATCTCTCACGACACCGTCGCGAGGCTCCTGGCGGACCAGCATCCCGAGCTGCTCGAGCTCGAGCTCGGACCCCGCTTCGACGGATGGGACTGCGCGATGTTCCGCCTGGGTGACGGGCTCGCCGCGCGCCTTCCGCGCACCGAGCCGGCCGTGACCTTCCTCCAGACGGAGATGCACTGGGTCCCGCAGCTCAGCCGCTCGTGGGACTTCCCGTCGCCCACCTTCACGGCGCACGGGCAGCCGGGTCACGGCTACCCGTGGCCGTGGGCCGTGGTCACGTGGGTGCCCGGCGACACCGCGGACGAGGTCCCGCTGACCTCCGATGCGGGAGCCGACGTGGGCCGCGCGCTCGCCCAGGTGCATGTCGAGGCGCCGGGCGACGCGCCGTTCAACGTCGAGCAGTCGATCCCCATGGCGGACCGCTCCGAGAAGACGCTCGAGCGGGTGCTGCGTGCCCACCACGACGGCGGCCCGCACGGCGAGCGGCTCGACCTCGAGGCGGCGCTGAGCCTGTGGGAGACCGCGCTCGCCGCCGCACCCAACACGGAGTGGGTGTGGTCGCACGCCGACCTCCACGGCGCCAACGTCCTCAGCCATGACGGCGCCTTCGGAGGCATCTTCGACTGGGGCTCGATGGCGATGTGCGATCCGGCGGTCGACGTCGGCTTCACCCACGCGCTCATGCCAGCCTCGGGCGTCGAGGCGGCGCTCGAGGCGTATCACCGCGAGACGGGTCGCGTCGACGACGCGTTCCTCGCCCGGGCGCGAGGCATCGGACTCAGCAAGGCCGTCGGGATGGCGCTGTCGCCCCGCGAGGTCACGCAGAAGATGGCCTGGCGGACGCTCGAGGCGCTCGGGCTGCTGCGGTAGCGCGCCCCGGAGGACGGCGTCAGGCCCGCGCGGGCTCCTCGTCGCGATGCGACAGCTTCGCTCGGATCACCCAGTAGGCGACCGTCGCGGCGAACAGGATCAGGCCGAGCACCGCAAGCCACAGCAGGGCCTTGACCAGGAAGCCCACGATCGCGAAGGCCAGGAAGACGACAGCCAGGACAATCAGAAGAATTCTCATGCCTGGGGAACAGTTGACACCTGGTCAACATTCCGAGGGGCAACCCGGCCGCACCGCGGGCACCCCTCCGGAAGGGGCGACGCAGCGGCCCGGCTACGATTGTCTGCGGGCCTCTAGCTCAGTTGGTAGAGCAGCGGACTTTTAATCCGTAGGTCGTGGGTTCGAGCCCCACGGGGCCCACGAAGGACCACGTAGATTGGCAACTGCCCGAGCAGAGTCGGAGTTACGAGTCCAGCAGCCACCGCAAACTCACCGTTTTGGCTCCGCCCGAAGCGCCGCTACGCGAGCAGTCCAGCAAGGATTTCGGAGTGGTCGGGAGCCTCAAGCGCCCGCTCAACATAGTGTTTCGAAGTCACAGCGACGCCCGCGTGGCCGAGCACACTCGCAGCGCTCTCCAGGCCGACGGTGCGCTCAAGGGTCGTCGCAACGGTCTTGCGGAAGTGCTTTAGCTGCACTTCACTCCAGCGCGGATTGCGTGATCGGAACGCGCGCCACTGCTTGTTCACCGTGGACACCTCCCGGAATCCGAGGGCGGCGGAGGGGAACACGACCTCGCTCGGAACACCGTGCACCTGCCGCTCGAGAAGCATCGTGACGGTTGCCTGCGGTATGGACAGGGATCGGGCGCGCTTGCCCTTCGTCTGACCTTGGCGCACAAGCCCTCTGGCGCCGTCGCGAACCATCGTGCCGCTGACGACCACCCTCCGCGTTTCGAAGTCGATGTCCTGCCACCTCAGCGCGAGCGCTTCACCAATCCGAACGCCCGTCACTAGGAGCAAGTCAACGAGGTCGATCAAGTCAGCATCCCGTGCGACTTGGTCCGCCCGGAGATCAACACGGAGCGCCTTCACGTCGACAACTGAAATTGCTTTGGCTTCGCCGCCGGTAGGCGCGACGGCCAGAGTCTCACGCACGGGGTTCGCAGCAATCGCGTCGTGACGTACCGCTAGAGCAAACATCGATGCCATGCACGATCTCGCGAGCCTTGCGGTCGCCGCGCCCGTATCAGTTGTGATCGCTCGCAGAACTCGATCGACAGTGGCCGTGCTGACCTCGTGCAGAAGCAGCCCGCCGATGCGCGGCGTCACGTGGTTGTTCACCGTCAACCGGTAGCGCAGCCTGGTCGACGCGGCCCGTGACGATCCGTCCACCTCAGTCTCGAGCCAATGTGACGCGAGTACCGAGACCCGCGTGAGTCCCGATAGGTACTCATCGCCCGCCTTCGCTCGACGCCGCAGGCGCTCTAGCAGCCGCGCCTCGGCACGAGCTCTAGACGGCCCCGCCGCCTCGACCTTCCTCGTCAGACCGTCAAAGTCGCGAAAGCGGGCGCGCGCGATGTAGCGGCGCCGCGGCTCTACTTCGGCGATGGAAATATGCCCCCAGGTCCCCACCTCAAGCGGAGGTCTAGCCATCGTCGCCAAACCGATCTACAAGCCCTCGGACCGCATCTTCGATCGGCAGCTCCCGATAGCCGTGCTCACGAATCTCAGCGCGCACGCGTAGAAGTCGTTGCACCCACTCACGGCAGTCACCATCGGTCGGCCCGCTCCAGGCCACCGCATGATCGCGAATCTCGATCGAGCGAGCGAAGGCGCTGAGCCTGGCGGCGACCTCACGGTGCCTGCGATAGAGCGGAAGCGCACCCGCGTAGTCGAGGTCGGATGCTCGCATCGGACCATCCGATCGAGGTTCCGGCTGGAGTCCTGCGAACCAATCGGCGGCTACGACCTGTGCCGCCTCGCGCCCAGGGAGAAACTCGGCATCGGCACCCTCAGGGTCGAACAACAAGACCAGCGGAGCAACCTCCAGGGCACCGGCGAGCGCCGCCACTTCCGCTATCGACACAGAACCCTTCCGGCCCGACTCGAGGTTGGCGATCGAGTTTCGCGGCACCTCAAAGCCGAGCGCCCTAGTACGTTCCGCGAGCTCGCGAGCAGACATGCCACGCCGTTCGCGCGCAGCCGCTACGTTCCGCCCCACCCGTCGCGTCCAGGCGCCCCATGCATCCTCGGCACCGACACTCAGTTCTTGATTCATGACAACACAATACGCTCATCTCTTGCGTCATCGCAACACTCATGCCTAACGTGAGTCACACGATCTCAGCGGCGACCAATGCATGGCCGCAACCACGAGGAGGCTTCCATGACCACAATCGGACCACGCCAGACCCGGGCGTCCCTGCTTACCGTGAGCGACCTCTCCCGGACGCTGGGCGTACCTGAACAGACGATCTACGTGTGGCGCTCCCGCGGCACCGGCCCACGAGGCATCCGGATCGGACGCCATCTCCGATTCCGACCCGAAGATGTCGAACAGTGGCTCGACGAACGAGCCGCCGCGGACCTCAGGTACTAGGGGACCCACGCAACCCCCGCGGAGCCAACCAGCTCGCGCCGAGGGCCGAGGGCGAGGGACACACACCGTGGGCGCCAGGAACGTGAACGCCGCCATCAGCCAATGGGGCGATGCGATTGGGAGTAGGCCGAGCCTCCGCTTGCTCCTAGCGCTCATGGCGTCCGCGTCAAGAGACAACGACGACCCACCCCGATATTGGGGCGGGGTTAATCACCTAGCCGCGCTCATGGGACATCACGGCACCCGCGCCGTGCAGCGGCAGCTGGCGGAACTTATAGCCATTGGGGCGGTACGCCCACTCTCCAGCGCGCACCGCGGACGGCGCCAGCAATACGCAATCGTTCTGCGCCGGGAAAGGGTGCACCAGAGCGCCACCCAATGTGTTCCAGAGGGCGGCGACATCGGCACCAAGAGTGTGGCGGCCACGACCACCCCTACTGAGTCAACTGAAAGACATAGGAAGGGGAAGCGCCGATCCCCCGCTGCAGAGCCCCAGCCATGTGGCGACGTACATGACCCCCGGACACCTTGTCGAGCATGTGCCGCCACGCGCCGCGAGGGCGAACTCCGGCGACGCGAGGCTGACGCCGCATCGCGCCGTGCTCGCCTCCAGCGAACGACGGAGGCCATCGCGAGTTGCACACGATGCGATTCCCGGGGATACCTGCCGAGTGGCCGGGTGTGCCCACACGCCGACTCTGCACCCATGCCTGCCACCCTGCGCGCGCTCATGGGCGGCACAGGGCAGGAGCCGAGAGCCGCCACAGACTAGGCATGAGGGAAGCCCAGACGAAGATCGACAGCGCATCCGGGCCCAGCACCTGCCCCCGGCTTTTTTGCGTCGAGCGGGAAGACCCCGCGCTTCGATACGCCTATATCCGACCTGCCGATAGATGCCAGTGCATCGCCATCCGTCTTGAAGTCCGCAGGGCCGTTCCCGACCCGCCCTACGGCAACACGAGGCCGAATCGCAGGAGCCCAGTGCGTGCGATTCCAACATTGGGAACCACAGCCGCACTGGGCCTTGTCGAGCCTGCACAACATTTCTCGACGGCGCCGGTGTGTCGCTTTTTAGGGCGGTTGTTGCGAGACGCATCGCTAGTATACGGAATTGCCTCTCTTCCGCTGAAGGGCTACGTAGTAGTCAGGAACTTCCCATTCGAACGACAGGCGAGACGATCCGTCGACTTTGTCTATCTCGGCCGAGGGAAAACCCAATTTGCCGAGGAGATCCTTGCGGGCCCTCTTCGAGACCGCCTGCGATGAGAGGAGGCCCGCGGTAAGCATCGATGAGTGGGCGTCCGCGACCCGTTCCCCAAGACGAACTGACTCGACGGCATACTGCTCAACTTCGCGCCGCAGGGACACCAGGCTCGGGGAGCCCGCGCAATGGCGGAGGATGCACAGCGCGGAGACGGCGTCGAGAGGCTTCAGAGAGTGATCCGGGAGAAGGGCTCGCAGTTCCGCGTCAGTAAGTGCGTAGTCGCCGCCAAGTGCCGTCAGGCAGTCCAGGAGCATCAAGGTGTGGGACGTCAAGACCACCGAACCGGACGCGCGCAGGATCATCGTTCGAAGGGTGCGCGCGACCTTCAACCGCAGGTTCGACGCATACGCAGCAGGCATTCCCGAAACACGGGCAAAACGCTCGATGCTCGCCGAGATGCGGCACAGCTTCACGGCTGGCGACGTCGCCTCAGCGCCGACGTAGACCCCAGCTGCAACTTCAATGACCCCAGCGAGCAGGCGCGACAGACGCCCCCACTCCTCATGAGACCAGGGACGAGTCTGGTCATTGCGAAGATGCCGAACGGCGCCGCGGAGATACACATCTAGGCCGATCTCGAGCCTCGACAGCGCGAAGTTTGCGACTAGGGCCTGATCGGCACCACTCGAGTGCAGGGCTGACTTGTAGTCCAGGACCGCCCCCCGTGCCGAGATTCCCGAAGGAACCGCTAGCGGCGCATCAACGTCGAAGTCCTGCGATACCCCCAACCACTCACGCACAACCTCTGCAACGCGCGTCTTGGCAATCGACACGCGGGCCGCGCCTGGCAAGGTCTCCACAGTCGACTTGCTCTCGTTCAGGTAGAGCCTGAACTCTCGCAAGGCATCCCCCAGCTCAGCCTTGACCGCATCAACCACCCCCATGTCGCTGGCAAAGACGAAGTAGTCATCCAAGTACCGGCGCACTACGTAATCGCGACCGTACTTAAGACCACGGCGCGCTAGCTCACGCTCGCACCTGACGTCTATCTCCTGAAGGATGATCTCAGCGAAGATTCGCGAGACCTCGGGGCCAATGACGATCCCATGAGTCTCGTCCTCGTTCAGCGACTGCATGAGCCGGTCGAAACTACCGCCGAAGGTTCGGTCCGATGCACGCCGATATTCCTTGGACGCGCCCTTCCCATTGGTCACCCACGAAATGGAGTGGGTGTAAATGCTCTCAAAACAACGAGTCACATCGAATCGGGCCAATATCTCGAATCGACGTTCCAGGCTGAGCATCTCGGATGACTCATAGAAGCGATAGATGTGTGGGTATCGCTCGTAGACAAAATACGAACGGACTTCGTCAGACTCATGCAGCGTGTCTTCAACGGCATGACTCGGGTCCGCAAGGTCGTTCTCGAACAGCGCGTCACGGTGGACGGTATAGCGTGCGACACCTGCGGGCCTTCGAATCGAGAATCGACTTCGGCTCGTGAAATAGAGAATCGAACTCTCGTAACGCTCGTAGAACTCCGCCACGGAGACCTGCGCCCTGGGATGCAGCACAGACACCCAACGCTCAGATCCAGTCGCTTTCCGGGTTCGAAGCGGCATCGGTCGCGTCTCGGGATATGCACGTCTGCCGCTCACGTTGCCGGGGTCTGAGAACGTGATGACATCACTACCTGGCGCACGGGCAAATGGCACGTAACGTCCGAATACAACCGCGAGTAGGTACGGAGTCTGGGCGCCCACCCATCGCGCCGTGACTACCCCCTTCTCGGAACTCATGTCGAGGGACCGCAGGGCGCGGTATAGGGAATGGTTGGAGAATGGGACGGGCAATTCGTACGGAAGCACCTCGGACAGCACCGCACGATACTTGTTGGCGTCAGTTCTCCGCGTGGTCCTAGGCATCGCGCCACACCGCCACACATCGCTGCAGCCTCTCGGGGCTCATCGAATAGAAGGTACGGTCGGTGAAACCCTCCTCAAACCGGCACGAAGCCAAGCCCGTTCGTAGCCGGTGAGGCAGAGCCGGACGCTTGTCGATGTGCGTCCGCAGGAAATCGTCGAGCCCCCGTAGATCTTCGACATCCGTCAGCGCCGGTTGGTTGAAGTACGCCCCTGTCACTGCACGGGCCCTGCCCCCTGACAGCCGCAGATTGCCGGACAGGAAACGCACGCGGTCAAGCAGAAGACCATCGTGGCCAGATGTGCGAGGGGAAGCGCGATCCCAGGCGTGGAACGCATCTTCAATGCGCTCTTGATACCTGTTCACGACGGTCCGAGGCATACGAACCGCCGAGTTGCCGCCATCCTTGCGGAACTCATAGCCGAGGAACGTGATGCTCTGCGAGAGCTCCCACGGCTTGGATATCGACAGCCTCCGCTCAGTCTTCGCAGGATTGAGCCGGAGGCCAAGCGCCTCAACCAAGCGCCGTACCTGGCGCTCGGCATCCGTGAGAGATACCTCGTCGCCGGTGATCACGATCATGTCGTCGACGTACCTGGCGAAATACAGCACGCCGTCGTGGCTACGCATTCGCACATTGAGTTCTCGAACGTAGAACTCAGCGAGCAGCGAACTCATGCCGACGCCGCGCGGGACGCCGCGCGCTTGACCGGTGATCGCCGCGAATTCGCGAAGCAGACCGGATACCAGCGTGACTACCGAGGACGGCACTCGTCGGGTTTCTCGCAGCGAGCGAACAAGTCGGGCATGCGGAATGCTCTCGAAGTAGCTCTCGATATCCAGTCGGGCCACACATCGCGGCAGCGGCCCGTCCAATGCCTCACGAAGTTGACGAGCAATCGCATGGCGGTCTGGCATACCCTCGTAGCGCAGTTGCCCCAGGGACGCCTCAACTTGCTTTGCTGCGAAGTATGTCCGGTTGTCTACCGCAACTCGGTAGGTCCGCTTTCCCCTCGCGAGTTTCCCTTGCGAGAGGCCCCATACGAACCCGCCACTATCAATATCGGCAAGAATGCCATCTGAGATTGTCGCAAGTCGGTCCCTGAATAGCAGGTCCTTCTCGGCGCGCAAGTCCCTTGCCTCCGCCATATATTCGCCACGACGTTTCCGCGCAGCGGCTTTGTCGATCTTCTCAAGCCGCGTGCACTCCTCGATTCGCGCGGCGCGTAGGTCCTTCAGATCCCGGATCTTGTCCGCCACGTCGGCGAACCGAAAGCCCGGATCGGGGTGGCCCTTACGCGTTTCGAGTAGGGCGATCCGGAAGAGCGCGTCGGGCGTGAACTCAGTGTGGCGCAACTTCCCCCCCATTGGACCTGCGGCTGCCTCAACCCTACCGAATAGCAGGCGAGAAGCAAGGCCCTGGTATGTGGCAGGACCCGGCGAGCGCTGCACGACAGCCCCGAACCATGAATCCATCGCCAGACGGAATTGCTGGGCCCCGAGCGCAGCTCCCTATCGAGTCCCGCCTCCGCGCCCCAGGCGCCCGATTGGCCACGACAGCGCGCCGTTCTCCACTACCGGCCAATGCGACGACGTAGCACCGCGCCCTCTATGGCACCGCCGATCGACGGCGCCGGATCCAGACCCCACCGGATACCCACCGAAATCAGCAGCAACTGAAGAAATGACCTGATGACGGATGGATCGCATTCGCGCTGGCAACTTGCGTGTCTAGCAAGATGCCGAGCGCCACCGCAAACCAACGAACGTCATAGGTTGCGAATCCGTAGGTCGTGGGTTCGAGCCCCACGGGGCCCACTCACCGGCCCACCCGCGGCGCGCGCAGGCTACTTGGAGATCTCATTCACCACTCCGCCGATCGCGACCGTGTCGCGGAACCACTGCTCCGATTCGGCGGCCATCGCGATCTCGACCGTCGGCCCCGGACCTCGTGCGGTGAGCACGACCGCATCGAGGCTCAGGGGAAGCATGAACTCGTTGGTGCTGCCCTCGCGCGCCCCGGCTTCGACGCTCTCGACCACGATCGTCGTCGACCCCACATGCACCCTGCCGGGAGCGACGCGCCACTCGCTCGACAGCCACTGTCGACCGAACCGGCCCAGGTCGGAGTCGAGCCCGCGGACGGCGCAGACGAGGATTCCCTGGTCCTGGAGCCGCCGGATCCTGGCGAGGACCACGCGGCGCTCGAGCCGGTCGGACACGAACCCCAATCCGAGCGACGCGAGCACCAGCTCAAGCATGGCGCCTCCGCTCGAGCTCGTCCGTCAGGTCCTCCATCATGTCGAGCGCCTCGTGATGCGAGAGCTCCCAGGGCTCCCTCGGATGCTCGACCAATCCGGGAAGCTCCTCATGCTCGGCAGCCCGCTCCACGAGCGCACGCAGGCCTGCCACCTCCACGGACGTCGGGAAGCCGGCGCGCTTCGCCGCGAGCGTGTCCACGATCTCGCACACGAGACCCAGCCCGTCGGCGTACCGCATGGTTCTCAGCGCCTCGGTGTCCCACTGGCACGACGCCCCCACATCCCACCGGCGGTTGCGCACGCGAACCCACGACCCCTCGCGCGTACCGACCAACCAGCCGCGCTCGGCGTCATGAGAGATCGACGCCAGCATCTCGAGGTTGCGCCGCCCAGTCTCATCGAGCGCGGCGACGATCTCGGGGCTCGCGTTGACCGCCTCGAACGCTGCGGTGGTCCCCGCGACGAGGTCGCGAGGCAGCCCCGCCATGGAGTACCAGCTCTGCGCCCAGATCCGGTCCGGTGCGGTCGCGGCGGGGTGCGGGAACGGCGTCTGCGTCTCGCGCTCGTAGAAGGCCGCGAGCTTGTCCTCAAGATCGATGGCTCGCCCCGGCGCATACGCGGCCTCGGCCCAGTCCACGGTCTGGAGCGCATCCACGCCGGCCTGACCTTCGAGGACGTAGTCGAGCACCGCGTAGATGGTGGACCGGTGGGAGTCGGTCGCGAAGTCTTCGGCGAGTCTCTCCGCCCGCGCCACCGCGTCGTGCCAGAACTCGGCGGCACCCTCGGGCCCAAGAGCCTCGATGCTGCGCGTCAGGTGCGCGAGGTGCCCGCGCTTCCACCGACTGGTGGACCCGACGACCTCCCAGAACCGCGCATCGTCCATGCGCTCCCCCCCTCTCACTGAGGGGAGCATGGCACGAGTCAGGCGTCCAATCTCACCACGACGCGTTGCGCGCGAGCGCGAGCGCGCCTTTCTGCCACCACTGCCCCGCGGCCGGCCCGCCGTTGCACGTGCCGTCGGACTCGCCGGGCGCCTTGATCCACAGCAGCGCCTTGAGGTTCGAGGAGTCCTTCACGAGCCCCGGCTTGGCCCCGAGCGCGCGGCCCGACGGGTTGCACCACTCGCCGTTGGAGCCGTTGCCATTGCGCGACGTGTCGATGACGAAGGGCTTCCCGCCGAGCTTCTTGGAGATAGCCTGCCCGTAGGCCCTCTCCGCCTTGGTCGTGTTGTAGTTCGACGTGTTGAGCGAGAACCCGACCGCGTAGCGGAAGCCGACCTCCTTGAGGCGGCTCACCGTGTCGGAGACGGAGCGCCAGTTCGAGTGCCCCGCGTCGAGGTAGACCTTGCCGCCGTGCTGCGTGAGTACCTTCGCTGCGTACCTCAGCAGACCCGCGCGGTTGCCCTGGCCCGAGCAGTCACCCATCTGCGCGATCGCGTCGGGCTCGAGGACGATCCATGGCTTGCCGACAATGCCATCTGCAACCGCATCGATCCACTTCTTGTAGCCCGTCGCCGTCAGGCCTCCCGCCGAGTATGAGCCGCAGTCGCGGCCGGGGATCGCGTAGATGACCATCACGCCCGTGCGCCCGGCCCGCTTCGCGGCCCTCGTGTACGTCCTGGTCTCGGCCTTGGCCTGGGACGCGGTGTACCAGTCGCCGATCCACCGGGCGGTCGGGGTCTTCGCGATCTTCGCAAGCAGCTTCCGCTGGGTTCCGCTTGCGCTCGAGAACGCGGCGTAGGCCTGGGTGTCGGCGCTCGTGAAGAACTTCGAGGACGACTGGGTGACCGTGGTCGTGGTGCCGACGCCGGAACCCGAGCCGGATGACGCAGTGGGCCCGGACGATGCGGTGCCTCCCGTCACGGTCGCCGTCCAGTTCCTGAGGACGCACCGCTCACCGTTCAGGCGAAAGTCGATGGGCCTCCTGTTTCCGTCCGACCAGGTGCCGTTGAACCCGAACTCGACCCACGCACCCTTCGCCAGGTACGTGTTGTAGGAGAGATGGCGGACCTTGGCGCGGCCCGAGGCGGTGACGACCTCGGCATTCCAGGCCTGCGAGATCGTCTGGCCGTCCCTGAAAGAGAAGGCCGCGCGCCACGACGTCAGCGCCTTGCCCGACGTGTTGCGCAGGCGCACCTGCGCGGTGAAACCGCCGTCCCACTTCGACTGCACCGTGTACTGCGCGACGCAGAGCGCGTCGCCGGCGGACGCAGGCCGTGCCACGGCCACCACGAGGCTCAGCGCGAGGGCGACGACGAGCGCGAGGGCGGGCACGCGACGGGTCATGTTCACGAACGATAACGAGCCGATCGGCCCGAGACCAGGGAATGTGCGGAAGACCACCGCCTGGCCCGGGCTACGGTAGCGCCATGACCCTGGTGCGCATCGTCGTCGTCTTCGCCCTCGCGGCCGTCGCGGAGATCGGCGGCGCCCACGACTGGCGCCGATACGATTGCCTCCGAACATAAGGGGAGGACCACCGGTGGCCAAGCTGTACTTCCGCTACGGCGCGATGAACTCGTCCAAGTCGGCGCTGCTGCTGACCGCGGCCTACAACTATGAGGAGCGCGACCAGCACCCCGTCATCGTGAAGCCCGGCATCGACACGAAGGCGGGCGAGTCCGTCCAGTCGCGCATCGGCGTGGAGCGCAAGGTGGACGTGCTGCTCGGTGCCGAGGAGTCGTTCCTCGACAAGCTTGAGACCCACCAGCCGCTCGACCAGATCGACGCGATCTTCGTCGACGAGGCCCAGTTCCTCACGCCCTCCCAGGTGGACGAGGCCTACGAGATCGCCGTCATGCGGGGCATCCCGGTGCTCTGCTACGGCCTGCGCGGCGACTTCATGACCCACTCCTTCCCCGGCTCGCTGCGCCTGCTCGAGATCTCGCACGCGATCGAGGAGCTCAAGACCATCTGCCGCTGTGGCTCCAAGGCCGTGTTCAACGGGCGCCGGATCGACGGCGAGTTCGTGAGCCACGGCGACCAGGTCGCGATCGACGGCCAGCAGGCCGAGTACGAGTCGCTGTGCGGCCGCTGCTACATCCAGAAGGTCGGCCCGGTCCGTCACGCTTGAGCGGGTCGCCTCCCGCGCAGGGACGATGCGGCCGGGTCTCGCGCACGCCTCAGGACGATGCGCCAGTCCAGTTCCCGCGCCACCGGACCTCGACCGTGGCGTCGGACCCCGGGTGGACGGGCGTAGCCTGACGACGGACTCTCCAGCGCCGCCGGGTCGCTCAAGCACCCACCACAGCCGAGGAACCCGATGACCGCCGCCGCACGCCCAGCCCACGCCAACCGCCTCGCGTGGACGGTGTTCGCGGTCGCGGCGGCCACCTACTTCATCGCGGTGATCCACCGCACGGCGCTCGGGGTGGCGGGCGTCGAGGCGATCGACCGCTTCGGCGTCGAGGCCACCGCGCTGTCGATGCTCGCAGTCCTGCAGATCGCCGCGTACGCGGCCATGCAGGTGCCGGCGGGGGTGCTGCTGGACCGCTGGGGCCCGGCGCCCGTCATGGTCGCCGGCTCGCTCGTCATGGCGCTCGGCCAGGGCCTCATGGCCTACGCCCCCGGCTTCGGCTGGGCGCTCGTCGCGCGCGTGCTGATCGGCGTCGGCGACGCCCCCATCTTCATCGCGGCGACGCGCGTGGTCGGCCTCTACTTCCCACCCAAGCGGGTGCCCGTGATGGTGCAGATGACCGGCCTGCTCGGGCAGGCGGGTCAGCTCGCCACGGCCATCCCGGTCGCGTTCGCCCTGCATCACACCGGGTGGACGGGCACGTTCGGCGGCCTCGCGATCGTGGGCGTGCTCGCCGCGATCGGGGTCTGGTGGACGATGCTGCGACCGGGCCACGGCAAGCCCACCCAGGAGCCCGACAAGTTCTCGATCGCGCAGGCGCTGCGCCTGCACTGGCACACGCCCGGCGTGCGGCTCGGATTCTGGTCGCACTTCCTGGGGCCCTTCTCCATCAACACGATCGCGCTGCTGTGGGGCGTCCCGTTCTTCACCCAGGGCGAGGGCCGCACGACGGCCGAGGCATCGATGCTCCTCACCGTCGCGGTGGTCACGAACATCGCCGTGGGACCGCTCATCGGCGCGATGACCTCGCGCTTCCCGATGCGCCGCTCGTGGCTCGTGCTCGGCGGAGCGTCCGTGACCGCGCTGGCGTGGGTCGCGATCCTCGTGCCGAGCACGCCGCGGCCCCTGTGGCAGCTGATCCTCTTCGTGGTCGCTGTCGCGGCGGGCGGCCCGATGTCGCTCGTCGGCATGGACTTCGCGCGCTCGTTCGCGGCGCAGCACCGCGTCGGCAGCGCGACCGGCTTCGTGAACATGGGCGGCTTCGTCGCCTCGATCATCTCGATCCTCATCGTCGGAGTCGCCCTCCAGCTCGCCTCCCCCGCGGGAGCGACCGAGTACGCGCTGCACGAGTACCGCATCGCCTTCGCGACGCTGCTGATCCCCTGGCTGATGGGGGTGGTCGGCGTGATCGCGAGCCGCCGCGAGACCAGGGCGGCCATGCAGGTGGAGCCCGCCCGCGTGCCCACGGTCGCGGAGATCTGGCGACGCCTGCGCGCCAAGTAGCGCGAGGCGTGACCTCCGCGCGCCACGGCCTCGCGGCGGTCGGCCGCGAGGCCGCTCGCCGCCTCACACCTTCGGCGGCGACTCCAGGAGGTCCTCCGTGGATCCGCGGCCCCGCGGGCCCTCCCACTGGATGACCGTGGCGCCCGACGCGAGGTCGACGGCCAGGGTCGCCCACGCATCGTCCCCGCGCCTGGTCATGGTGAGGGCCGAGCCGTCGAGGCCGACCTCGACGTCCCCGGAGAACGCGGGGAGCTCATTGCGGAAGGCGCACAGCTCGAGCTGGGCCCGCACCACGGGCCGCGACAGCGCGGCCTCCAAAGCGGGCCCGTCGTAGTAGGGCCGGTTGATGTCGCGCCCGACGCCCGTCGACCGCAGCAGCGCCATATCGTTGACCGCCGCGAGCGCGCCCGCGTAGTAGACCTGCGGGATCCCGGGAGTGAAGAGCTGGATCGCGCGCGCGGCCAGGTACCTGCGGTCGTCCTGGCCGAGCGCGTCGTAGAACGTGCAGTTGACCTGGTAGAGGTCCAGGTTCGAGGCCGCGGCGCCCGTCGACTCGCGCGAGGTCTCCCCGGAGTGCGAGTGGATCCCCTCGACCAGCTCGTCCATCTGCGCATCGCTCAGCAGCCCGGGACCGCCGCCGGGATCGGACGACGGGCCCACGTCGATGACCCCGATGCCGTCGTGGGTGTCGAGCACCGTGACAGCGTTGCGGGGCCGGATCTCCATCCACTGCTTCAGCACCTCCCCGTGACCGGTGTAGAGCGCGTGCAGCACGAGCGGCGGCAGCGCGAAGTCGTAGACGAGGTCCACCTTGGACGCGATCTCGAGCTGGCGCCGGTAGTACGAGTGCACCTCGACGAGCACCCCGACGCCGTGCCCGCGCGCCTGCTCCGTGAAGTCCTCGATGAAGTCGAAGGTCTCGGCGACCATGAACGACGTGGTGTCCGGCGCCTTGATCGCATAGCCGACCGCGTCGAGCCGCACGAGCGAGACCCCGGCATCCCCCGCGCGCTCGAGGATCCGCGCGAGGTAGTCCCGCCCAGGCGCGGAGCGCACGTCGATGTCGATCTGCTGCGGCGTGAACGTGGTCCACACGAGCCGCTTCTCGCCCCCGAGCGTCATGGGAGTGAAGCACAGGCCGGGACGGGGCCGGTAGATCCCGGTGAGCTGCTCCTCGGTCGCGCCGTCGGGGAAGACCGAGCCGAGCGTGAGGAACATGTCGTGGAACTCGGAGTCGCGCCCGCGCGCGACGACGTCCTGGAACGCCGCCGAGTCCGAGGAGACGTGGTTGACGATGAGGTCCATCATCGTGGTGTGCGTGGTCGACAGCTCGCGCATGTCGTCCCACGTGCCGAGCCGCGGGTCCACCTCGGTGTGGTCGCTCGGGTCGAAGCCCGCGTCGGCGCCGTCGAACGGCGTGTAGAACGGCAGCACGTGCACGCCCGCGAACGCCTCCGCGAACGGCTCTCGCCTCAGGAGCGCCGCGAGTCCGGGCAGGTCACCCGCAAGCCTGTCGGCATAGGTGATCAGTTGGACCTTCTCGTCGCCACGCTCCATCGCGCACCGCCTTCCCTCGGCTCCAGCATCGCGCAGGAACAGGGACGATGCGACCGCTGGGACGGGGACGATGCGCCACCCGGGCGGGAACAACGCCTTTCCGGTGGGTCCGGCTCGGGTCGGCTCAGTCCGCGAGCCAGCGCTCGACGAGCGCGGGCACCGCGGTCTCGATGGGCTCGCGGATCACCTCGTCCGCATAGCGGTCGTACGCCGTCGCCTCGGCGTTGACGATGACGAGCGAGGCGCCCGCGTCGAGAGCGACCCCCGGCAGCGACGCGACCGGGTAGACCGTGAGCGTCGTGCCGATCGCGACGAAGACGTCGCACTCCTGAGAGGCGCGGATCGCCCGCTCGAGCGCGCGCTCCGGGAGCGCCTCCCCGAAGTAGACGACGTCGGTCTTGAGGATCCCGCCGCACTCCGCGCACCGCGGATCGGGCTGCTCGTCGAGGCGCGCGAGCACGTCGACCGTCGGGATCGGGCCGGCCCCGCACGCCATGCACGACGTGGTCGGGAGCGCCCCGTGGAGCTCGACCACGTCCTCGGGGCGGGAGCCACCCGCCTGATGCAGGCCGTCGATGTTCTGGGTGAGCAGCGCGGTGAGCGCACCCGACTCGCCGAGGCGCGCGAGGGCGCGATGCGCATCGGTCGGCCGCGAGGTCCAGGTCGGGTGGTCGCGCCAGTCGCGCCAGCCCTCCTCGCGCATCGCCGTGTCGTTCACGAAGACGTCGATCTCGAGCAGTCGTGCCTTGTCGGGGCGCAGCGTCCACACGCCCTGCGGGCCGCGGAAGTCGGGGATGCCGGCGCCCGTCGAGACGCCCGCGCCGGTCAGGACGGTCACGCGTGTGGTCACGCCTCGACACTACGCCGCACGTGAACCGACGCGTGAACGCGGGGCTCGCGGGCACCTCGGAGCGACCTCGCAGGGCGTTCCCAGCGCGCTCTGAGGGTCCGGGACTGAACTGAAGCCATGAGAACGCAGCGCACCTTCACCGCCGTCGCGGCAGCCGCAGTCGGGGCCCTCCTCCTCTCCGGCTGCGCGACCGACACGGACGCGTCTCCCGAGACCTCCGCACCCGCGATCACCGACTCCTCCACCACGTCGGAGTCGACGGACGACGGCGACCGCTACGTCAACGCCTCCGCCGTGACCCCCGGCGACCCCTCCGACGGCGAGGGCCCCGACCTCGCCGACGACGCACGCATCCTCACCGTCGCGGTGTGGGACCAGGGCCTGAGCTTCGCGGCGGCCAACGCGTTCCGCGACTCCGCGACCGACGCGATCGGCGACACCGATGCGATGCCCGCGGGAGACGTGATCGCGGCATGACCTCGCTCACCCTCTCCCTGCGTCCCTGCGAGCGGTCACCACCAGCACGCGTGCGGCCCCTCGGGGAGCGCCAGCAGCACCCGCACGCCCCTCGGAAGCGGCGCCCGTCCCGGGCCGCTCCCGATATCGTGCAGACATGAGCGACGACGCCAAGGCCGCCTCGGACACGACCTACACCGACGCCTACGGCGTCCGCATCCACGTGCGGGTGTGGGAGGCCGACAGGCCTCGGGGCGTCGTCCAGCTCCTCCACGGCGTGGGCGAGCACTCCGGTCGCTACGACCACGTCGGCAGGGCCCTTGCCGCCGCAGGCTTCACCGTGTGGGCCGACGACCACCGCGGTCACGGCCGCACGGGCCTCGAGCAGCACGGCGGCGATGCGAGTCGACAGGGCCGTCTCGGCATCGGTGGGCACCGCGCCACGGTCGCCGCCGTCCGCCAGCTCACCGGCATCATCCGCGAGGCTCACCCCAACCTGCCCCTGGTCCTGTTCGGCCATTCGTGGGGCTCGCTCATGGCGCAGATCATCCTCAATGACCACGCCGCCGACTACGACGCCGCGATCCTCATGGGCTCGGCACACCGCACGGTGCGGCACATGAACGGCGGCGACCTCAACGCGCGCCACAAGCACCTGGGCGACACGGGCCTCGAGTGGCTGAGCCGCGACACCTCCGTGCACCACGCCTTCAAGGCCGATCCGCTCACCTCCGACAAGCCGCTGCTGAGGCTCTTCGGCCTGCGCGATACTCTCCGGCTCCTCGGTCGCCCCGCACGTCGCCTCGGCAGCGACCTGCCCCTCCTGCTCATGGTCGGCGAGGACGACCCGCTCGGCGGCCCCTCCTCGATCCGGCACCTCGAGCGCGACTACCGCGAGCGCTCGGGCCTCACGGACGTGACCGTCAAGATCTACCCCGGGGCGCGCCACGAGCTCGTCAACGAGATCAACAAGGACGAGGTCATCGCCGACCTGATCTCCTGGCTGGGAGCGCACACCGCCACGGAGTAGCGCGGCGCGACTGAGGGCCGCGAACCTCGCCTTGCACTCGCTCCGCTAGCAGGGCATAGCGTGGGCCCATGACCATTCCCTCCCACACCCTGTCCGACGGCTTCGAGATCCCCGCGCTGGGATTCGGCACGTACCCCTTGGTCGGCGACGCCGGCTACCGCGCGATCCGGTCCGCGCTCGACAACGGCTACCGGCTGCTCGACTCGGCAGTGAACTACGAGAACGAGGGCACCGTCGGCAAGGCGCTGCGCGACTTCCTCGCCGAGTCGGGAGCCGCGCGGGACGAGGTCACCGTGCAGTCGAAGCTGCCCGGCCGCCACCACGACCAGGCGCGCGCGCTCGCGTCGATCGAGGAGTCCGTCGCACGCATGGGAGTGGACCGCATCGACGTCATGCTGATCCACTGGCCCAACCCGATCACCGGCAAGTACCTCGGCGCGTGGCGCGCCCTCGTGGAGGCGCGCGACAAGGGCCTCGTGCGCTCGATCGGCGTCAGCAACTTCACCGAGCCCCTGCTCGAGGAGATCATCGCCGACACGGGCGCCGTTCCGGTGGTCAACCAGGTGGAGATGCACCCGTGGTTCAACCAGGCGGCGCTGCGCGGCGCGCACGCGCGCCTCGGCATCGTCACCGAGGCGTGGAGCCCGCTCGGCAAGCGCAACGCACCGTTCGACCAGGCGACCGTCGCCGCGGCCGCGCAGGCGCACGGCGTCTCCCCCGCGCAGGTCGTCCTGCGCTGGCACGTGCAGCACGGCTCGCTGCCGCTGCCCAAGTCCGCGACACCGGAGCGTCAGCGTGCGAACCTGGACGTGTTCGGGTTCTCGCTGACGGACGAGGAGATGGCGGCGATCGACGCGATGACCCTCGCCGACGGCCGGCTCTTCGACGGCGACCCGAACACGCACGAGGAGATGTGACGGCATCAGGTGCCGACGGCCCGGCACAGGACTAGGTTGCATCTAGGGCGCCCCTTCATGCGGGCGCGCACGTGACGAGGGCGGGATCGCATGGCTGTCAAGGACGTGAAGCGAGTCGGGGACCACATGTCGCGCGCCGGCCTCGCGAAGGCAGTCTTCGTGCCGGCCGCGGTCATCATCTTCACGTTCGTGGCGTTCGCACTCATCTGGCCCACCGGCGCCGCCGCGGCATTCGACGCGATCAACGACTCCGTGATCGCGGCCTTCGGCTGGTACTACGTCCTCATCGCGGCCGTGTTCGTGGTCTTCGTGCTCTACCTGGGGTTCAGCCAGTACGGCGACATCGTGCTCGGCAAGGACGACGACCGACCCGCGTTCTCCAACTTCAGCTGGTACGGCCTGCTGTTCGCCGCCGGCATGGGCATCGGCCTGGTGTTCTACGGAGTCTCCGAGCCGCTGTCGCACTTCACCTCTCCGCCACCGGGCGTCGAGGGCGCGCCGGACTACCTCGCCGAGCAGGCGATGGCCCGCACGTTCCTCCACTGGGGGCTCCACGCCTGGGCGATCTACATCGTCGTGGGCCTCGCGGTCGCCTACGCGGTGCACCGTCGCGGCCGACCGGTGTCGATCCGGTGGACGCTCGAGCCGCTGCTCGGGGACAGGGTCAAGGGCCGCTGGGGCGACGTGATCGACGCTGCCGCCGTGGTGGGCACCCTGTTCGGCCTCGCGACGTCGCTCGGCTTCGGCGTGCTGCAGCTGTCCTCGGGCCTCGACAGCACCGGCATCGCCGACCCGACCGTGTCGACCCAGGTGTGGCTGATCGTCGGCATCACGTGCGTGACGATCTTCTCGCTGGTCACCGGTGTCCAGAAGGGCATGAAGTGGCTGTCCAGCACCAACCTGGTGCTGTCGGGAGCGATCCTGATCTTCGTGCTCGTCATGGGGCCGACCGAGTTCCTGCTGAGCGAGTTCGTGCAGTCGATCGGCGCCTACCTGTCGGGGTTCATCTCGATGGCCTTCGACACCTCGGCCTTCGCGGGTGAGGCGGGCCGGGAGTGGCAGTCGTCGTGGTCCACGTTCTACTGGGGCTGGTGGATCTCGTGGGCGCCCTTCGTCGGCGTCTTCATCGCCCGTGTCTCCAAGGGCCGCACCGTCCGCGAGTTCGTATGGGGCGTCCTGCTCGTGCCCGCCTCGCTCACGTTCCTGTGGTTCTCGGTCCTGGGCGGCTCGGCGATCTACCGCGAGCTCTACGGCGAGGGAGGGATGCTGAACGCCGACGGCTCCGTGGACGTCGAGGGCTCGTTCTTCACACTGCTCGAGGGCCTTCCCGGCGGCAAGATCGCCATCTTCGGGGCCATGATCCTCATCGCGCTGTTCTTCGTGACGTCGTCCGACTCGGGCGCGCTCGTGCTGTCGATGCTCTCGACCGGAGGCGACGAGGAGCCCGTGTCGTGGATCCGCGTCTTCTGGGCGACCACGACGGCGACCGTCGCGATCGCGCTCATGGTCTCGGGAGGGCTCACCGCACTCCAGACCGCGGCGATCCTCACGGCGCTGCCGTTCTCGATCGTCATGATCGGGATGATGATCTCGACGCTCACGGCTCTCGCGCACGAGCACCGAAGACAGAAGACCGCGAGCCGCGAGGAGTTCGTGGCCGGGATCATCACCAAGATGGGCGACCAGTTCGGGCTCGAGCCGACCACGACCGAGATCGATATGCGCGCCACCCGCATCCGCTGGCGGCGGCGCAGCGGCCTCGGCGACACCGCCGCGAGCGCGGCGCCCCTCTCCGACGAGACCGGGGAGATGCCCACCGTGCGTCCGTCCGTGACGTACCGCGAGCTCGGCACCGACGAGGTCGAGACCGTGATCCCGAACGAGGACGACGAGGACTGACGAGGCGTCCTCGCGCCCGCATCGTCCCTCTCCCCCTGCCCTGTGGCGCTGGTCAGGCGCCCCAGGAGAGCCCGGTCATTCGGCGGGCGACAGGAGCGCGTCGGCCATGGCGGCCCACTGGCCGCGAAGGTCGAACGAAGGGTCGGCGAGGAACTGGAGCTGGAGGCCGTCGATCGCCGCCATGCAGCGACGCGCGAGCCCCCCGGCATCGGGAATCCGGTCGCCGAACAGCGCGGTGAAGTGCTCGGCCTCGCGGGCGTACCGATGGACGAACCACGCGTGGCCGGGATGGGCCGGGTCGATCGCGTCGGCCTGGACCGCGGCGAACAGCCGCGCCGCCTCGGGGCGCGCGAGGATGCCCTCGATCATCTCGTCGAAGATCGCGCGCGGCGTGATCCGTCCCGCGAGCCTGGCCTCGCCCTCGACCTCGTCGCGCTGATCGCGCCGCTCGACGACGGCGACGAGCAGGTGATCGAGCGTCGGGAAATGGTGCATGAGGCCCGGCGCCGTCATGTCGCACGCGCGTGCCACGGCGCGCAGCGTGAGGCCGCGGTGACCGTCGGAGTCGAGGATCTGCATCGCGGTGTCGAGGATGCGCGCGCGGCGCACCTCGGGCGTCAGCCGTTCGCCCATGCCCACCTCCCCGCTCACCGCAGGCGGCCGCCCGCGGATGACCCTGGCGTTATCTAACAATGTCAGATAGCGTGGCCGCAACCCAGAGACGACCCGCAGAAGGAATGCGATGACCCACCTCGACCGCGCGCGTGAGATCGTCGCGCAGCTCACGACCGACCAGAAGATCGACCTGCTCTCGGGCGCCGACTTCTGGACCACCGTGGCCATGCCGGAGCACGGCATCCCCGCGGCCTCCCTCTCCGACGGCCCGCACGGGCTGCGCCACCAGGGCGCGGATGCGGACCACGTCGGGATCGGCTCGTCCGACCCCTCGACCTGCTTCCCCACCGCCTCGGCCCTCGGTGCGACATGGGATCCCGCGCTCGCGTCGGAGATCGGAGCGGCGCTCGGCCGCGAGGCGAGCAGCCTCGGCGTCGACGTGATCCTGGGCCCGGGACTCAACATCAAGCGGCACCCCGCGGGCGGCCGCAGCTTCGAGTACCTGTCGGAGGACCCGCTGGTCTCCGGCCGCATGGCCGCGGCGCTCGTGAACGGCATCCAGTCGGAGGGCGTCGGCGCGTGCCTCAAGCACTTCGCCGCGAACAGCCAGGAGCGCGACCGCATGCGCGCCGACTCCGTCGTGGACGAGCGCACGCTGCGCGAGATCTACCTCACGGGCTTCGAGATCGCGGTCAAGGAGTCGAGCCCCTGGACCGTGATGTGCGCGTACAACAAGGTCAACGGCACCCACGCGAGCCAGCACCGCCGCCTGCTCACGGACATCCTGCGCGACGAGTGGGGCTTCGACGGCCTCGTGATGTCGGACTGGTACGCCGTGGCCGACCGTGCGGCGGGAGTCCACGCGGGACTCGACCTCGAGATGCCCGGATCGAAGGGCACGTGGGACGGCCAGGTCCGGCGCGCGCTCGCCGCGGGCACGCTCGCGATGGACGACGTGGACCTCGCCGCGTCGCGCGTCGTCGCCCTCGCGCTGCGGGCGCAGGAGGAGCGGAAGAGCCACGAGGACGGCGCCGCCGTGGATCTCGACGCGCACCACGCGCTCGCGCGCAGGGCCGCGTCCGCGGGATCCGTGCTGCTGCGCAACGACGGTGTGCTGCCGCTCGCCGCCGACCGCTCGATCGCGCTCATCGGCGGCTTCGCGACCGCGCCGCGCTATCAGGGCGCCGGCTCGTCACAGGTGAACCCCACGCGCGTCGACACGGCCTACGGCGCGCTGCACGAGCGTCTCGGCGACGACTTCGCCTACGCGGAGGGCTACGACGTGAAGACCGGCGAGACGGACGACGCGAGGATCGCCGAGGCGCGCCGCGTCGCATCGTCCGCGGACACCGCCGTGCTCATGATCGGCCTGCCCGACTCGTACGAGGCCGAGGGCTACGACCGCGAGCACCTCCGCCTGCCCGAGGGTCACACGCGCCTGCTCGAGGAGGTCCTGGACGCCAACCCGGACACCGTCGTGGTCCTCGCGACCGGCGCGCCCGTCGAGCTGCCATGGGCCGGCCGGACCCGTGCCGTGCTCCTCTCCTACCTCGGCGGACAGGCGTCGGGATCCGCGCTGGTCGACGTGCTCTTCGGCGACGTCGAGCCGACCGGCCGACTTGCGGAGTCCTTCCCCGTGCTGGGCGCCGACCTGCCGTCGCGCGCGACGTTCTCCACTCACCCCACCCAGGCCCTGTACCGGGAGAACCTCTACGTCGGCTACCGCTTCCATGACTCGTGGGGCGTGCCCGCGCGCTTCGCGTTCGGCCATGGACTCGGGTATACGACATTCGACGTGAGCAACGCCAAGACAGCCGGCCGCGGAGCCAAGCGCACCGTGACGGTCGACGTGACGAACACCGGGGAGCGCGCCGGCACGACCGTCGTCCAGGTGTACGTGCACGACGTCGCGTCCTCCGTGCCTCGCCCCGAGCAGGAGCTCGGCGCGTGGAGCAAGGTGACGCTCGAGCCCGGAGAGACCGGTTCGGTGGCCCTGCCTCTCGACGAGCGGGCCTTCTCGTTCTACGACGTCGAGTCGGCCTCGTGGGTCGTCGAGGCCGGCGAGTTCGAGCTGCGCGTTGGACTCTCCTCGGTCGACATCCGCGCGACGGCGACCGTGCGCGTCACCTCGGGCGGAGACGCGACTGCGGTGCCCGCTCCCGCGGGGCCCGCGGCGACCGACGCGGAGCTGTCGACGCTGCTCGGCCACCCCCTGCCGACCCCCGAGCCCACACTCCCCTTCGACCGCGAGACGACCGTGCGGGAGCTGAAGGCGAGCGGACTCGGCCACGTGCTGCGCACCGTGGTCAAGAGGGCGAGCGAGAAGGAGATGGGCGCGTCGATCGACGAGGACCCTGTGGCGCTGGGCTTCTACGAGTCGACGCCGATGCGGGTGCTCGCGATGGGCTCGGATGGCAAGATCTCGCTCGCGACCATCGACCGCATCATCGACGCGCTGAACCTCACCTCCGCGAAGGTCCGGAAGCAGCGCCGCGCGCAACGCTCCTGATACCTGGCTCGCTACGACGAGCGAGGCCGCGGCTACCGACTTAGGCTGGCGGTATGACCGACCCGCAGGCCACCGTCACCGTGACCGGGCGCGGGCAGGCGTGCGCGGCGGCGGACTCCGCGACCGTGCGGCTGTCGTGCCACGCCGAGAGGCATACCGTCGCGGACGCGGTCGCCGACGCGAATGCCGCGGTGCGGCTCGTCCGGGCGGCCGTCTCCCAGCTCGGCGTGGGCGCGGACCGCTCTGCGACCGCGGGGGTGCAGATCAGCGCGGTCGAGGGACGCGGCAGGGTCGGGCAGGACAACGCGATCGTCGGCTACTCCGCGACGCATCGGCTCGCGCTCGAGGTCGGGGATCTGCAGCGCCTGGGAGAGATCCTCGCGGCGGCCGTCGCCGCCGCGGGCGACTCGGCGCGACTCGACGGCGTGATGCTGTCGCTCGCGGACCCCGGCGAGCTGCGAGGCCGCGCGAGGGACGACGCATGGTCGGACGCGGTGCGCTCGGGGACCCAGCTCGCGGAGAGGTCAGGGCGAAGGCTCGGGGCCGTCGTGCGGATCGCGGAGGAGCCAGACGGGCCGATCGGTCGCCCCGCGCTGCAGGCGGCGAAAATGCCGGTGGAGCCGGGCGGCGTGGAGGCCCTGTCGCTGGTGACGGTGACGTGGGAGCTCGCCTGACGCATCGTCCCTAATTCTCAGCCCCGACCTGGCGACCGAGCCCGGCGATGTGGGCCCCTCAGCGTGCCCACATCGCCGGCCGGATCGGTGAGGAGCGGACCCCCGGGGCTCCGGAAGGAGGGGGGATGGTTGCCCCGGGGGTCCGCATCACTGGGTGCGCCGAGACACGCCATCGAACTGCCTCGGAGCGTGTCGAAGGTGCTCCCAAGCGCGGCGTAGGCGCGAAGGGGGGGTCTGTTGCCCGCCAGCTGCCTGGGAGATCCTCCGACAGGGCGATCAGATCGCCCACGAACAACATTATCCTTTTTGATAACGCATGGGTGGGACGGAGGTCCCTCTCAGTGAACTCTGAGAATCGGGGCCCTGGGAGGCTCCGCGCCGCCCCTCCTACGCCCCCGTGTGCGCTGTGAGCACATGGGTGCGGAGGGACGCACAATCTGAGCACTCCTGTGCTCATGGGACGTGGCGGCGGCCCGCGCCGGAGACCCCTCCGGCTACAGGACCTCGCGCAGCTGGCCCGTGTGCACGTCGAAGACGAAGCCGCGCACCTGCGTGGTGTCGACCAGGAAGGGGCTGCGGCGGATGCGCTCCATCGACTGGCGGAGGTCGGCGTCGAGGTCCACGAAGCTCTCGGGGGTCCAGCTCGGCTTGAGGCCGGTCTCCTGGAGCAGCTGGTTGCGCAGCTCGTCGTCCGTGAACGTGAGCGCGCCGCAGTCGGTGTGGTGGATGAGGATGATCTCGCGCGTGCCGAGCTTGCGCTGCGAGATCGTGAGCGAGCGGATCATGTCGTCGGTGACGACGCCGCCGGCGTTACGCATGATGTGCGCGTCACCGATCTCGAGCCCCAGCAGCGCGAAGATGTCGAGGCGCGAGTCCATGCAGGACACGACGGCGAGCTGACGCTTCGGCGCGAGCGGCCGGTCCGGCGCGTAGTCCGCGGCGTAGGCCTTGTTGTTTTCCAGCAGCTCGTCGGTGATTCCCATCGGACCCTCCCGGTCTCGTCGTGCGCGCGCAGGCGCACCTCTCTTGGCTCAGCGTAGGTGACGGCGACCGCATCCCGCCTCGCGTGCGGTCGCGGCCTGCGCGGGCCGCAAGCGGCGTGGGGAAGTGACGGACGAGATCGCCTCACCCACTGAAACCCCGGGTCGCGTCGCGTATTCCCGGCGACGGTCCGTCGCCTTCCCGACACGGGGACGATGCGGGGGCCCGGACGATGCCGCGGCGAGACCGCGCGGGGGGACAGTGCGGGTGGAGGGACGATGCGCGGGCGGGGATGGGGACGATGCCGCAGCCGGGCGGTCGGGAGGCCCCGGAACGCCGCGAGGGGCCCCGCGGAATCCGCGGGGCCCCTCGGGGCTGTTGCCAAGACCTCTGCTTAGCGCGACGCTCCCGCGCGGCGCTTGTTGTAGACGTCGAAGGCGACCGCGAGCAGCAGCACGAGACCCTTGACGATGTTCTGCAGGTACTGGTCGTAGCCGAGCAGCTGCATGCCGTTGGTCATCGTGGCCATGATCAGACCACCGACGATCGCGCCGGTGACCTTGCCGACACCACCGGTGACGGCGGCTCCACCGATGAACGACGCGGCGATCGCGTCGAGCTCGAACATGTTTCCGGCTCCAGGCTGGGCACCGTTGGAGCGGGCACCGAACAGGACGCCCGCCACACCGGCGAGGAAGCCCATGTTCAGCATGATGCCGAAGTTGACCCACTTGACCTTCACACCGGACAGGGTCGCGGCGGTGAGGTTTCCACCGATCGCGTAGACGTTGCGACCGAACACGGTGCGGGTCGTGACGAGCGTGTACACGATCACCAGGACGGTGAGGATGATCAGCACGTTCGGCAGACCGCGGTTGTTCGCGAGCAGCCACGACAGCCACATGACGACCGCGGCGACCACGACGAGCTTGACGATGAACAGCGGCATCGCGGACACGTGCTGGTTGTACCTGATCGCGGCAGCGCGGCCACGGAACTGGGTGAAGATGTAGGCCGCGACCGCGATCGCGAACACGACGATCGTGAAGACGTCGAACCCGTTGCCGCCCAACAGCCCGTTCTGGAAGCCCGTGCCGATCTGCGTGTACTCCTTGGGGAACGGGGAGAGCGAGATGTTCTCGAGCGTCAGGTACGTCGCGCCTCGGAACATGAGCATGCCCGCGAGCGTCGTGATGAACGCCGGGATGCCGACGAAGGCGACCCAGAACCCCTGCCAGGCTCCCACGAGGATGCCGACAGCGATCGCCGCGATGACGCCCACCCACCAGGGCATGCCCTGCTTGATGACGAGCACCGCGGAGACCGCTCCGGCGAACGCCACGACCGATCCGACGGACAGGTCGATGTGACCGCCGATGATGACGATCACCATGCCGATGGCGAGCACCAGGATGTACGAGTACTGCAGGATGATGTTGGTGACGTTCTGGCCCGTGAGCAGGGTGCCCTCGGTCAGCCACGTGAACAGGAGGACGATCGCGACGAAGGCGATGAAGATGCCGGACTGGCGGATGTTAGTGGTGAATACCGCGCGGATCGAGGCGCCGATGGACTCGGTGCCCTCGTCGGCCCCCGGCTTCTTTGCCGTTGCAGTGGTGGACATTTACTTGCCTTCCCCAGCGGAGGCAGCGGCCTTCGCAGTTCGTTCTTGAGTCATGAGCTTCATGAGCGCCTCGGGGTTCGCGTCATCGATGGGCAGCTGGCCCGTGATGCGCCCGAAGGCGAGGGTGAAGATGCGGTCGCATGTGCCGAGGAGCTCGGGGAGCTCGGACGAGATGATCACCACGGCCTTGCCCTCAGCGGCGAGCTTGTTGATGATCGTGTAGATCTCGTACTTGGCGCCGACGTCGATGCCACGCGTCGGCTCGTCGAGGATCACGACGTCCGCGTCCGTGTACATCCACTTGGACAGCACGACCTTCTGCTGGTTTCCACCCGAGAGGTTGCCCGCCTTCTGCAGGACCGACGGCGTCTTGATGTTCATCGCGACGCGGTAGTCCTGGGCGACCTTCAGCTCCTCGTTGGTGTCGATCCAGCCATTCTTGGTCAGCTTGTGGATGCCGGCCGAGGAGATGTTGTGGCGGATGTCGTCGATGAGGTTGAGGCCGTAGCGCTTGCGGTCCTCGGTCGCGTAGGCGATGCCGTTCTCGATGCACTCGGCGACGGACCTGGTGTGGATCTCCTTGCCGCTCTTGAAGACCTTGCCCGTCGCGTGACGGCCGTAGGTGCGGCCGAAGACGCTCATGGCCATCTCCGTGCGACCCGCGCCCATCAGGCCGGCGATGCCCACGACCTCGCCCGCCTTCACGTCGAACGACGCGTCCTCGATCACGAGGCGGCCCGGCTGGGTCGGGTGATGAACGGTCCAGTTCTCGACGCGGAACAGCTCCTCGCCGATGCTGCGGCCCGTCTTGGGCGGATAGCGGTTCTCGAGCTCGCGGCCGACCATGCCGCGGATGATGCGGTCCTGGGTCGACTCGGGCTCGGCCATGTCGAGGGTCTCGATCGTCTGGCCGTCACGGATGATCGTGGTGGTGTCGGCGACGTACTCGATCTCGTTCAGCTTGTGCGAGATCATGATCGAGGTGATGCCCCGCTCGTCGCGCAGGCGCTTCATCAGATCGAGCAGGTGCTGCGAGTCCGAGTCGTTCAGCGCCGCGGTCGGCTCGTCGAGGATGAGCAGGGACACGTCCTTGGACAGCGCCTTCGCGATCTCGATGAGCTGCTGCTTGCCGACTCCGAGCTGGCCGACGGGGGTCGTCGGGTTCTCGTCGAGGCCGACCTGGTGCATGAGCTCGACGGCCTGCGTGTTGGCGTCGTTCCAGTCGATGAGGCCGAAGCGGCCCTTGCGCTCGTTGCCCAGGAAGATGTTCTCGGCCACCGTGAGCTGGGGCACGAGCGCGAGCTCCTGGTGGATGATCACGACTCCCGCGTGCTCGGAGTCCTTGATCGAGTTGAAGCGGGCCTCATTGCCCTGGTAGATGATCTTGCCATCGTAAGTGCCGTACGGGTACACACCCGAGAGCACCTTCATGAGCGTGGACTTGCCGGCGCCGTTCTCGCCGCAGATCGCGTGGATCTCGCCCTTCGCGACCCGGAGCTCGACGTCCTCCAACGCCTTCACTCCGGGGAACGTCTTGGTGATGGTGTGCATCTCGAGGATGTTCTCAGCCATCGTTCCTCTCCATTGACGTGATGACTTGGTCCCCCCGGGGGCTCGTGGCGCCGACCACCAGCGGAAGCCGGCGCCACGAGCGTGGGGTTGTGCGTGTAGGGGGTATCGCTTACTCGGCGACGCCGGAAGCGACCTCCTCCTCGGTCCAGTAGCCGCTGTCGACCAGCAGGGACTGGATGTTGTCCGCGTAGACGATGTCCGACTCGAGCAGGTACGAGGGAACGACCTTCACGCCGTTGTCGTAGGTCTCGGTGTCGTTCGCCTCAGGCTCCCCACCGGCAAGGATCGACTCCGCCGCGGTGACCGCCTGGGCGGCGAGCTTGCGGGTGTCCTTGAAGATGGTGGAGAACTGGACGTCGTCCGCGATCAGCTTGACGGAGGCGATCTCCGCGTCCTGGCCGGTCACGATCGGGAAGCCGTCAGCGGTCGTGCCCGAGTAGCCACCGTTCTGGAGCGCGGTGATGATGCCTCGCGACAGACCGTCGTACGGCGACAGCACGCCGTCGACCTCGGTGCCACCGGTGTAGGTGGAGGTCAGCAGGTCCTCCATGCGCTTCTGCGCGGTCTCCTGCTGCCAGCGCAGGATGGCGACCGTGTCGAAGTCCGTCTGACCCGAGGCCACGTTGAGCACGCCCGAGTCGATGTAGGGCTGGAGGACCTCCATCGCGCCGTTGAAGAAGAATCCGGCGTTGTTGTCGTCGGGCGAACCGGCGAACAGCTCGATGTTGAACGGACCCTCCTCACCGGTCTCGTTGCCGTCGCGGTCAAGGATGCCGAGACCCACGAGCAGCGAGGTCGCCTGCTGGATGCCGACCGTGTAGTTGTCGAACGTCACGTAGAAGTCGACGGCGTCGGTGTCGTTGATGAGACGGTCGTACGCGATGACCGGGATGCCCGCCGCGGCGGCACCCTCAAGCTGCGACGCGAGGGCGGTGCCGTCGATCGCAGCGACGATCAGCAGGTCGGCGCCGTTGGTGACCATCTGGTCGATCTGCTGGGACTGCGTGTTGATGTCGTCGTTGCCGAACTGGAGGTCGACCTCGTAGCCGAGCTCCTCGAGCTGGGACTGGACGGCCTCGCCGTCAGCGATCCAGCGCTCCGAGGTCTGCGTCGGCATCGCGACGCCCACTCGGTAGTCGGTGGTCTCCATCGTGTCGTCGCTCGACCCGGTGTCCGAGCTTGCGTCGTCCGACGACGATCCGGCTCCCCCGCCGCTGCACGCTGCGAGGGTCAGAGCCATCGCCGCACCAGCAGCCGCAGCATAGAACTGCTTCGCCTTCATATCTCCTCCTTGAGATCCACCCTGCGCCACTCTGCGCAGGAACGGTGGTACTGCCATTGTGTTCGCGTTCACATTCGGCGGTCAACCCCGGTCAGGTCACGATCGCGTAACTAAGAATCGCGGTCGCCGATACCGGGGTGACTAGCCGTTTACCAGGTAATTCAGTTCGCGAAGACCTTGGCGTTGAGCGCCAGGTCCCTGGTGAAGGACTCGATGGTCGTGTCCTCCGTGATCGTGGCCAGCTCGACCCCCGTCATGCGTGCGAAGTCCTTCCAGCACGCGAGGCTCGTCTGGTTCGACATGACCGTGTGGTGCGCCGCGCCGGCCTCGAGCCAGCACGTCGTCGCGGTCGCGAAGTCGGGGCGCGAACGCCAGACCGCGCGACCCACGGGAAGGTTCGGCATGGGCTCGGGAAGGTCGACGTTGTCGACCTCCGCGGCCACGAGGCGGAAGCGGTTGCGCACGTCCGACATCGCGACGACCACGGCCGGGCCGGGGTCGGCAGTGAAGACCAGGCGGACCGGGTCGTCCTTGCCACCGATGCCGAGCGGGTGCACCTCAAGGCTGGCCTTCTTGGAGGACAGCGACGGGCTCACCTCGAGCATGTGGGCGCCGAGCGACAGCTCCTCGCCCACTGCCAGGTGGTACGTGTAGTCCTCCATGAGGCTCGCGCCACCGGGCTTGCCTGCGCCCATCACCGCGGCGATATGCACGAGCATCGCGGTCTTCCAGTCGCCCTCGGCGCCGAAGCCGTAGCCGTCGGCCATGAGGCGCTGCACCGCGAGGCCGGGGAGCTGCTTGAGCTCGCCCAGGTCCTCGAAGGTGTCGGTGAAGGCGGAGAAGCCACCCTCCTCGAGGAACGAGCGCAGACCGATCTCGACGGCCGCGCCGTAGCGGAGCGACTCGTGCTTCTCGGCGCCCGGCTTGAGCGAGTCGACCACGTCGTACAGGTCAAGGTACTCGGCGACGAGCGCGTCGATCTGCTCGTCCGTGGCGGCGTTCACACGCTCCACGAGCTCGTTGACGCCCCACGTGTTGATCTGGGTGCCGAACACGGTCTCGGCCTCGGTCTTGTCGCCCTCGGTGACGCCCACGAAGCGCATGTTGTCGCCGAAGCGCGCGACCTTCATGTTGTAGGCGGCGGCGCGGCCGGCGCACGCGCGGGTCCACTCGCCGATGCGGGCGGAGACCTCGGGGTTCGAGGCGTGGCCCACGACGGTCGTGCGCGGGATCGCGAGACGCGACTCGATGTAGCCGAACTCGCGGTCGCCGTGCGCGGCCTGGTTCAGGTTCATGAAGTCGAAGTCGATCGTGTCCCACGGGAGCTCGACGTTGGCCTGCGTGTGCAGGTGCAGCATCGGCTTCTGGAGCGCGTTGAGGCCCGAGATCCACATCTTCGACGGGGAGAAGGTGTGCATCCACGTGATGATGCCGATGACCTTGGGGTCGGCGTTCGCGGCCATGATGGTGTCGAGGATCTCGTCGCGGCTCTTCACGACGGGCTTCCACACGACGGTCGCGGGCACGTCGCCCGACTCCTTCAGGAGGTCGACGACGCCCTGCGACTGCGTCGCGACCTGCTCAAGGACCTCGGGGCCGTAGAGGGTCTGGGATCCGGTGAGGAACCAGACCTCGTACTCGGCGAGATTCGGGACGATCGAGGTCATGCCATGCCTCCCTGAGGCTTCTGTCCGTAGACGTTCTGGTAGCGGTCAAAGAGGGCGTCGATCTTGTCCTGGGGGATCGGGACGAGGTCGCCGCCCTGCTTCGCGATGTGGGTGGTGCGAGCCACGTCCTCGCACATGACGGCGGCCTTGACCGCATCCTTGGCGTCCTTGCCGATGGTGAACACGCCGTGGTTGGCCATGAGCACCGCGCGGGACCGGTGGCCGTCGAGCGTCGCGACGATGCCGCGGCCGATCGAGTCGTCGCCGATGATCGCGAACGGGCCCACGGGGATCTCTCCGCCGAACTCGTCGGCCATGCCCGTGATGTGGCACGGGATCGCCTCATTACGTGCCGCCCAGGCGGTCGCGTAGGTCGAGTGCGTGTGGACGACGCCGCCGACGTGCGGCATGTTCCGGTACACGTACGCGTGCGCGGCGGTGTCCGAGCTCGGCGAGCGGTCCGAGCCGAGCGTGCCGGGGATGACGTTGCCGTCGAGGTCGCAGACGACCATGTTCTCGGGTGCGAGGTCCGGGTACATGACGCCGGACGGCTTGATCACGAACAGGTCGTGTCCGGGCACTCGACCCGAGACGTTGCCGCCGGTCCAGATGACCAGCTCGTACTCGGGGAGAAGTGCGTGCAGGTCGCTGACCTGCTTCCTGAGGTCGGCGACCGCCGCCTCGATGGCAGCGATGTCGTACTCGCTCATGGGATGGCCTCCTTGCCTTCTGGGGTAGATGATAACGCTAACATTCGGGGCCTGTGCGAGGGACCGAGGTCCCGGTTGCAGGAACTACTCCCGCAGGGGCGCTCGGCCACCAGGACGACGGTAGTTCACCACGAGCGTTTCCGCTCACCCGGTGGTCCTACGGAGTCGCGCGCGATCAGCTCGGGCATGAGCGGCTCGACGACGGGCGGCTCCTCGCCGTCGAGGGCCGCGGTGAGCAGCGAGACGGCCAGGCTGCCGACGCCTCTGAAGTCCTGCCGCACGGTGGTCAGTGGCGGAAGCGTGTGCGCCGCCTCCGGGATGTCGTCGAAGCCGACCACGCTCAGGTCATCGGGCACCCACCTGCCGCCGACGTAGGCCGCGTGGATGACGCCGATGGCCATCTGGTCGTTGGCGCAGAACACCGCGGTGGCACGGGGGTCGAGCCGCAGGTAGGCGTCGAAGCCCGACTGCGGACTCCAGTCGCCCTCGAGGATCGGGAGCCGCGCGAGCGAGTGCTGCGCCATGAAGCGCGAGTAGGCGTCGGACCGCAGCTGGGCCTCGGTCGAGTCGAGCGGGCCGCGCACGTGCTGGATCGCGGTGTGACCCGCGTCGAGAAGCGCCTGCATCGCGAGCTCGGCGCCCTTGGCCTGGTCGGTGCACACCGACCAGCGGCCACGCTCCGCGCCCGTGAGCAGGTACGCGGTGGGCACCTCGGTGCCCATGCGATCGTGCACCTCGAGCACGGACCGCGTCGGCGCCATGATCACGAGCGCCTCGGCCGCGCGGCCGTAGAGGAACTCGAGGGCGCTCTCGACGGACTCGGGCAGGCCCGAGGTGGTCGTGATGAGCGGCTGCAGGCCGGCCTCGCGCACCGCATGCTCCACGCCGTACAGCCCCGAGGTCGCGCCATACGTCGGGTTGTCGGGGGCGAGCACTCCGACGACGCCCGTGCGGCCGGTCGCGAGCGAGCGCGCCGCGAGGTTGCGCCGGTAGCCGAGCCGATCGATCGCTGCGAGCACCCGTTCGCGCGTCTCCGGACGGATTCCTTCAAAGCCGTTGAGCACGCGAGACACCGTCTGGTGGGACACGCCAGCCATGGCGGCGACGTCGTGCATGCTCGGACCGCGGGCTCCTCGGCCCATCGCCACCTCCTTGGGACGAGTGGGGGCTGCGCCGTGCAGCCCACGCGTCCTGCCAGCGGTTTCGTGCGAGAACCTCGTTCACGCGACACTGCGCGAGCGGGGACCAAGTACCCTCGTAACGGAGCCAACCTGGCTGGACGATGTTCACGGTAACATCCGATCGTCCAAGTTGGACACCGTGTGGGGTGAGACCGTCACCCAATCGAGACATCGACTTGTGAACGAGGCACGCATCATGGGCAACGACGCTCCTGCAACCGACCTGACGACCGAGGCCGCGGCCGCTCTGACCGCGCTCACGGGCGGTGCGCCGGACGGCGTCTGGTCGGCCCCCGGCCGCGTCAACCTGATCGGTGAGCACACGGACTACAACGACGGCTTCGTCCTCCCCTTCGGCATCGAGCAGCGCACCTGGTGCGCGCTGTCCCACCGCGACGACCGCATCGTCCGCGTGTACTCGACCTTCTCCGGCGAGGCCCGCGAGGTGTCTCTCGACGGGATCGAGGACGCCACGTTCGACGGCTGGAGCGCGTACGTCTTCGGCGTGGTCTGGGCGCTCACCGAGCGCGGGGTCGACCTCTCCTCCGTGAAGGGCGTGGACCTCGCGATCGCATCGAACGTGCCGTCGGGCGCGGGACTGTCCTCCTCGGCCGCGATCGAGTGCTCGGTCGCGACCGCGCTCAACGAGGAGTGGGACCTGGGACTCGACTCGGCCGCGCTCGCCAAGGTGTGCCAGCGCGCGGAGAACGTCGCGGTCGGCGCGCCGACGGGAATCCTCGACCAGACCGCCTCGCTGCGCGCGCTCGAGGGCTTCGCCGTCTTCCTTGACTGCGAGAGCCTCGAGTCGGAGGTCATCCCGCTGCCGCTCGCGGACGAGGGCCTCACGGTGCTCGTGATGAACACCCACGTCGAGCACGCGCACGCCACCGGCGGCTACGGCGAGCGTCGCGCGGCCTGCGAGCGCGGCGCCGAGGTCATGGGCGTGAGCACCCTGCGCGGCCTCACCGTCGACGACCTCCCCAAGGCCCAGGAGCTGCTCGACGACGTGACGTTCCGCCGCGTCAAGCACGTCGTCACCGAGAACGAGCGCGTGCTCGAGACGGTCAAGGTCCTGCGCTCCGAGGGTGCGCGCGCGATCGGCGACCTGCTGCTCGCCTCGCACGCCTCGATGCGGGACGACTTCGAGATCTCCGTGCCCGAGCTGGACCTCGCGGTCGAGACCGCGATGCAGCACGGCGCGATCGGCGCCCGCATGACCGGCGGCGGCTTCGGCGGCTCCGCGATCGCGGTGATCCCCGTCGAGCGCCGCGACGAGGCGGCCGAGGCGGTCCTCACCGCGTTCGCCGCCGCCGGCTACACGACGCCCACTGTCTTCACCGAGAAGCCGTCGCAGGGCCCTCGCCGCGACGCCTAGGCGCAACCCGGCCGGGGGATACCGGCATCGCCCCCGCCCGTCCGTCTAGGCTGGCTCCGGCTGGGGCACGCGGCGAGGCCGCGCCCATGCAGGGCCGCGCACACGCAAGGCAATGACGAGGAGGAGAGACGATGAGCTGGCTGGTCACCGGAGGCGCGGGGTACATCGGGTCGCACGTGGTGCGGGCGCTCGCGAGCGCGGGCATCGCCCCCGTCGTCCTGGACGATCTGTCCACCGGGCTCGACAAGTTCATCCCCTCCGACGTGCCCTTCGTGCGCGCGTCGATCCTCGACCACGGCGATGTCGTCGCCGCCCTGCGCGACTACGGCGTGACCGGCGTCATCCACTGCGCGGGCTACAAGTTCGCGGGCGAGTCGGTGAAGTACCCGCTGCACACGTTCGAGCAGAACGTCGAGGGCACGCGCGTCCTGCTCGCGGCGATGGCCGAGGCGGGCGTCACCAAGCTCGTGTTCTCGTCCTCCGCGGGCGTCTACGGCACGCCGTCGACCGCGGTCGTCACCGAGGAGACTGGCACGTTCCCCGAGTCCCCCTACGGCGAGACCAAGCTCATCGGCGAGTGGCTCATCCGCGACCAGGTGCGCGCGACCGCCGAGTCCGAGGCACCGCTCAAGGCCACCTCGCTGCGCTACTTCAACGTCGTCGGATCCGCGCACATGGACGTGTGGGACGCCTCGCCGCACAACCTGCTGCCCAAGGTCTTCGCGCGCATCGTCGACGGCCAGCCCCCCGTGATCGCGGGCACCGACTACCCCACGCCCGACGGCACGTGCGTGCGCGACTACGTCCACGTCCAGGACCTCGCGCTCGCCCACATCGCGGCCGCGGAGGCGCTCGACGAGGGCAAGGAGCTCGAGCCCATCTACAACCTGGGCTCCGGCGACGGCAGCTCGGTGCGTCAGATCATGGAGGCCATCGTCAAGGCCACCGGCACGGACCTCCCGATCGAGGAGGGCCCGCGCCGCCCCGGCGACCCCGCGTCGATCGTCGCCAAGGGCGAGCTCGCCGCGCGGGACCTCAACTGGAAGATGCGCTACTCGGTCGACGAGATGGTCGCGAGCCTCTGGGCCGCGCACCCCAAGGCCTGACCTCGCGCTGCGCCGGAGTTTTCAGCAGACAGTTTGAACCACTCTCACTGCCGACACGCCGCGAACGAGGCCGGCCCAGGGCGTGCGCTCGGGGTGTCGCGCTTCAGATTGGTTCAAAGTGTCCGGGGGAAGTGGACGATGCGGCACGGTGACACGTCAATCATCACCCCTGGTGAAACGTGCATTCGGTGACGTCCGCCACCGCTCCTGACCCCGGGTAGCCTCTCCGCGTGCGACCGCACCCAGGCGGCGCTAGATTGCGGCGGAACGCGCATCGACGCGCGGCCGCGCCACGAAGGAGACAAGGCATGAGCATGTTCAGCTGGACGCTGCACGGGGACGGCAAGGAGATCGCGCCGGGCGCGGCCGTCGCCCCCGACGAGCGCCTCACCTACCCCCGCACCATCGGCATCGGCATGCAGCACGTGCTCGCCATGATGGGTGCGACGCTGCTGGTGCCCGCGATCACCGGTATGCCCGCCGCGACGACGATGTTCTTCTCCGCGGTCGGCACCGCGCTGTTCCTCACCATCACGCGCAACCGCGTGCCGAGCTACCTGGGCTCGAGCTTCGCGTTTCTCGCCCCGCTCGCCGCCGCCGGCGTCAACAGCGCCAACGCGCCGCTCGACGCGGCGACCATCTCCAAGGGCCTCGGCGGCGTGCTGCTCGCGGGCGTGCTCCTCGCGCTCGTCGGCGTGGCCGTCAACTGGCTCGGCGCCGACTGGATCGCGAAGCTCATGCCCCCTGTCGTGACGGGAACGATCGTCGCGCTCATCGGGCTGAACCTCGCGGGCACCGCACGCGACCAGTGGGAGGCGAGCCCGTGGACCGCGCTCGTCACGCTCGTCGCGGTGCTCGTGTCGATGGTCGCGTTCCGCGGCTTCCTGGGCCGCATCGCGATCCTGGTCGGCGCGCTGATCGGCGCCGCATTCTCGGCGCTGCGCGGCGAGTGGACCACGGCGCTCGACTCGCTCGGCGGCCTCACCCCCGCCGAGTACATCGGCCAGGCCGCGTGGTTCGGCACCCCCGAGTTCCACTCGCCGACGTTCGACCCGAGCGTCCTCGTCGCGTTCGTGCCCGTCGTGCTCATCCTGATGGCGGAGAACATCGGCCACCTCAAGTCGGTGACCGCGATGACCGGCCGCAACCTGGACGCCGAGACCGGCCGCGCGCTGTTCGCCGACGGCCTCGCGACCACGGTCGCCGGCCTCGGCGGCGGATCCGGCACGACCACCTACGCAGAGAACATCGGCGTCATGGCGGCGACGCGCGTGTACTCGACGCTCGCCTACTGGGCCGCCGCGGTCTTCGCGCTCGTCCTCTCGCTCGTGCCGAAGTTCGGCGCGATGGTCGCCGTGATCCCGACCGGCATCCTCGGCGGCCTCTCGGTCCTGCTGTTCGGCCTCATCGCCGTGCTCGGCGGCCGCATCTGGGTCGAGAACAGGGTCGACTTCACCAAGCCCGTCAACCTCGTCGCCGCGGCAGTCGCGCTGATCGTCGGCACCGCGGACTTCACCGCGACAGCCGGCTCGATGGTGTTCAACGGCATCGCGCTCGGCTCGATCGCGGCGCTCGCGATCTTCCACGGCCTCGGCTGGATCGCGAAGGTCCGCGGCTCGGACTCCGAGTCCTCTCACGGGACGCCGGTGGACACGGAGGCCTGAGGCCCCTCCCCGACAGTCTGAACCAATGTCAGAACCGACACCCCGCATCGTCCCTGTGAAAGGGGCCGCGATGCGGGGTGTCGTTGTCTAATCGGGTTCGTGCTGCCCGTCCCGGACGATGCTGGGGCGGGGACGATGTTGGGAACGGGACGATGCGGCGGTCGCCTCAGTTCCGGGAGCCCCAAGCGACCTCCGCGAGCCAGCGGCCCGACGGCTTGAGCGTGCGGTCGAAGCTCAGCGGGTCGACCGACGCGAGCCCGAAGGTCGGCCGGAAGCCCTCCGCCCACTCGAAGTTGTCGAGCAGGCTCCACGCGAAGAAGCCGCGCACGTCGACGCCGTCGTTGATGGCCTCCCGCAGCGAGGCGAGGGAGCCCTCGTAGTACTCGATGCGCTCCTCGTCGTGGTTCGTGGCGATGCCGTTCTCGGTGACGATCAAGGGCACCTGGGCGACCGCATGCGCGTGGCGCACCGAGCGTCCGAGCGCCTCGGGCACGAAGCGCCAGCCCATCTGCGTGACCCGCCCTCCCTCGGGGACCGGCAGATGATGGCCGTCGGCGTCCAAGTGCTCGGTCGTATAGGTCTGGACGCCCACGTAGTCGTCGTCCTTGGCCGCGTCGAGGTAGACGCCGGTCCACAGCCGCATCCGCTCGGCGGCGGCGCTGCCCGCGGGGAGTTCGTCGTAGCGCAGGCCCGGGCTCGCCAGGTTGCCGTCGAGGTGCACGACCTGGTCCGGCATCGCGAGCGTCAGGCCCACAGGGAAGTTGCCCGGACCGCCCTTGAGGATCTCGCGCGCCCTCAGGTGCGCCGCCACGAAGTTGTCGGTCGCCTGCTGCACGCCCGCCTGGCCCGCGCTGATGCCGGGCGCGAAGCCGCCCTCGGCGTAGCCCATGCCGGCGACGACGTTCGGCTCGTTGAACGTCGCGGCGATGTCGATGTGGTCCGCGAGGTGCTGCCCGGCGATGTCGACGTAGCGCGCGAACAGGTCGACGATGTCGGGGTTCATCCAGCCGTCGCGCTCGGCGGTCCACTGCGGCGAGGTGAAGTGGTGGAAGGTCACCGAGGTCTTGAGGCCCATCTCCTGCGCCGTCACGAGGACCCGGCGATAGTGCTCGAGCGCCGCCAGCGAGAACTCGCCGTCCGCAGGCTCGATGCGCGCCCACTCGATGCTCATCCTGTACGCGTCGAGGCCCATCTCCTTGACGAGCTCCAGGTCGTCGCGCCACCGGTGCCAGGAGTCGCACGCATCGCCGCTCGACTCCTTGGCGGGACTGCCGGGACGATGCTCGAACGCCCACCAGTCGCTGTTCGTGTTGCCGCCCTCGATCTGGTGCGCGGCCGTGGCCGCACCCCACAGCCAGCCCTCCGGGACCGGACCGAACTCGAAGAACTCCTCAGACTCGGACATGGCCTGCTCCTTTGCTCGGCGCCTCACCTTGGGGGTGCGACTTCAGCCTAGGGCGGGGGCGGGGTCAGTCCCAGTCGGGGCCGGTCCCGCTCGCGCGCTTCCCTCACTGCGCCCTGCCCCGGCCGAGTTCAGTCCCAGCCGAGCTCGTGGAGGCGGTCGTCGTCGATGCCGAAGTGATGGGCGATCTCGTGGACGACGGTGACCGCGACCTCCTCGCGCACGTGGTCGGCGTCCTCGCAGTAGCGCAGGGTCGGATTCTTGTAGATGAAGATGCGGTCGGGCAGCTCGCCGTAGCCCGAGTCGCCCCTGTCGGTGAGGGCGATTCCGTCGTACAGGCCGAGCAGCTCGGGGTCGTCTCCCTCGGGCTCGTCCTCGATGAGGATGACGACGTTGTCGATCAGGTCGAAGAGCTCGTCGGGCACCGCATCGAGCCCGTCCTCGACCGCCGCCTCGAACTCCTCGTCGCTCATGGTGATCATGGCGACATGGTCGCACGCACCGGTATGATGTCCAGGTTGCTCAGGCGCTTTCGGGCTCCTGGAACGATGCCCTCATCGTCTAGCGGCCTAGGACACCGCCCTTTCACGGCGGCAGCACGGGTTCGAATCCCGTTGGGGGTACGAAGCACCCTCTGGAATGGTCTACACTAGTCGTCGCGCCCATTTCGGTGGGAGCACCAAGCAAGGCCCTGTAGCGCAGTTGGTTAGCGCGCCGCCCTGTCACGGCGGAGGTCGCGGGTTCAAGTCCCGTCAGGGTCGCGGAAGCGACAGCCCCTTCTCGTAAGGGGTTTTCGTTCACCATGGGGGTTCGCGCCCCCAAGGCTCTGTAGCTCAGTTGGTAGAGCGTTCGACTGAAAATCGAAAGGTCACCGGATCGACGCCGGTCGGAGCCACGAAACCCCTGCTACGGCGGGGGTTTTTCGTTTCTCCGGCTCGACTGTTTGGTGCCGACCCCGCACTTTCAATCTCTGACTGTAAGCCCCGAGCCAGAGTGATCGTCGCCCGAGCTGCTGAGAAACCGCGCAGAGATCGCGCCCCTAAGTCACGGCTAAGTCTGGCGGCCTTCCATGGGGCTCATGACTACACGATCCACCGCGGACCAGTCCGCACTCCCTGCCCTGCAGCCGTTCCTCAACAAGGTGCCGGCGATCACCGCCACCTTCTGGCTCATCAAGGTCCTCTCCACGACGGTCGGCGAGACCTTCGCCGACTACCTCGCCGTCCAGGTCGGGCTCGGCACCGCCGTCACGGACGGCGCCATGCTCATCGTCCTGGCAGCAATCCTTGTCGCGCAACTCCGGGCCCGGCGCTACGTGCCGGTCCTGTACTGGTCGACCGTGGTGCTGGTCAGCATCGTCGGCACCCAGATCACCGACCTGTTCACGGATGTGCTCGGCGTCAGCCTTTACGTGAGCACCGCCGTGTTCGCCGTGATGCTCGCCGTCGTGTTCACCGTGTGGTGGAAGGAGGAGCGGACGCTCGCGATCACGTCGATCGACACTCCCCGCCGCGAGCGCTTCTACTGGGGCGCCATCCTCGTGACGTTCGCGCTCGGCACCGCGGCGGGCGACCTCGCGACGGAGGCGCTGTCGCTCGGCTTCCGCAACGGTGTGCTGATCTTCAGCGGGCTGATCCTCGCGGTGTGGGCAGCCAAGAGGCTCGGACTCAGCGCGGTCGTCGCATTCTGGATCGCGTACGTCCTCACCCGTCCGCTCGGCGCGTCGCTCGGCGACCTGCTGTCGCAGGATCGCACCTACGGCGGCATCGGGCTGGGTGCGCAGGCGACGAGCGTGCTGTTCTTCGCAGTGATCGTCGCACTGGTGGCGCGCGAGCAGGTGGTGGTCAGGCGGCACGGCGTGCGGATCAAGGGCCAGGCGCCCGCGGTTCATCCGGCCCGCGACCTCGCGTGGGCGGGCGCGGCGGCTGTCGTCGTCGCGGCGGCGGCGCTGGTCCTGGCGCCGGCGGCGACCACGCCGACCGCCGCGGGGGCCTCCGCGCGTACCGATATCGAGGCCGACACGACCTCGCCGCTGGGCGACCTGACGGGCGTCGCGTACATCGTCGACGACATCGGGACGCTGGTCGACGAGGGTGACCTCCCGAGCGCGAAGACGCGCGCGAAGGACCTCGAGGTGTCGTGGGACTCCTCGGAGGCCGCGATGAAGCCCCTGTCGCCCACAGACTGGCATTCCCTTGACGACGCGATCGATGAGACGCTTACGGCAGTGCGGGCCGGCACGCCCACGCAGGACGCGTGCGCCACGGCTGTCGCAAACCTCCAGTCGGCGATCGGCACCGTCGAGCAGGAGTCGTAGACCACGGGAGAGGCGGCCGGCATGCGGGTCCTGCTCGTCGAGGACGATGCGATGGTGGGAGCGGCACTGGTCGGCCGCCTCGAGGACGACGCCTACGCGGTGGACTGGGTGCGCGACGCCCGGTCCGCTGCGGCGAGCGTCGCGACGCACACCTACGACGTGATGCTGCTGGACCTGGGGCTGCCCGACACGGACGGCACCGCATTGCTCGCCCGCCTTCGCCGAGGCGGCGACGGCACGCCGATCATCGTGGTCACAGCACGGGACGACGTCGGCAGCAAGGTCGCGAGCCTCGACGGCGGCGCCGACGACTACCTCATGAAGCCGTTCGACTCGACGGAGCTGATGGCCCGCATGCGCGCAGTGCTGCGACGCGGCGGCGACTCGCGCAGGGCCGCGACTCTCGAGGCGGGCGGCCTGCGGCTCGAGCTGGACACCCACGTCGCGATCCGACCCGACGGCGAACGGGTCGAGCTGCCCCGACGGGAGTTCGCGGTCCTGCGCGCGCTCATGACACACCCCGGCGCAATCCTGTCCCGCGCCGACATCGAGCACCAGGTCTACGGCTGGGGTCACGAGGTAGAGAGCAACGCGATCGAATACGCGATCCATCGGCTGCGTGCGAAGCTCGGGAGCGACACGATCCGCAACATCCGCGGGGTCGGCTGGATGACTCCTCGGGATGCAGGCCGCGCATGAAGACACGGTCGATCTCCGGTCGGCTGTCGGCGACGCTCGCCGCGCTCACCCTCGTGGTCGCGTGCGTGGCGGGCGCGTGGTCGTACCGCGCGGCCTACGTGGGCGCGAAGAGCCTCCAGGACGACGTGCTCACACAGGTCGCGACCCTCGCCGCCAATGCGGCCGCCTCGGGGACGACGTCGTCGCTCACCACGGACAGCCCTGCCGCGTCCGACCCGACCACGGACATCGACATCGCCACGCTCGAGCAGGCGGGCCTGGACGACTCGACGCAACCCGGACTCACGACCACCGTCATCGACGGGATCGAGGAGCGGCTCGCGGTCGCGCGCGTGGGCGACGGCCCCGCCATGGTCGCCGCGCAGCCCGTCGCCGCCCGAGACGACCTCGCCCGCGAGGCGGCGGCCTCGGCCGTGGTGCCATTCCTCATCCTCATCCCTCTCCTGATGATCGGGCTCGTCCTCGCGACCCGGCGTGCACTCGCTCCGGTGCGCGCGCTCGCCGACGAGGTCGCGTCGGCAGACGGCACCCTCCCCCGACTCGACGCCGACCGCGCCCCGAGGGAGCTTCAGGGATTCATCAGCACGCTCAACACCCAGCGGGAGCGCGTCGAGGAGACGGTGGCGCACGAGCGGCTCTTCATCATGCAGGCCGCTCACGAACTGCGACTGCCCCTCACCGCCGTGTCGCTCCAGCTCGAACGCGCCGCTCTCGCGCCTGACGACGCGCGGCTGAGGGACCGGCTCGAGGACCTCCGCGGAGGCGTCGACCGCTCACGCCACGTCGTGGAGCAGCTGCTCGCCCTCGCGAGGGCCCGGTCGACCCCCGAGGACGAGGCCCCTGCCGAGGGCTTCGCCACGGTCCTTCGCGCTGTCCTCGCAGAGGTGCTGCCGGCCGCCGATCGCGCCGGCGTCGAGATCGAGGTCACTGCCGGTGGGGACGATGCATCGCAGGTGCCGGCCACCGCCGCGACGTCCGCGATCCGCAACGTCCTCGACAACGCGATCCGGCACGGTGGCTCAGGCGGCCGCGTGGCAGTCGCCGCCTCGCGTGAGGGTGCCACGCTGGTCGTGACGGTCGACGACGCCGGTCCCGGGATCGACGACCCCGAGGCGGTCATGCGCCCCTTCGCACGCGGCCGAAGCCCCGAGGCCGAAGGCAGCGGGCTCGGCCTCACGATCGTCGCGGAGCAGATGCGCCGGATCCGAGGGACGGCGGCGCTGGAGCCGACGCCGCTGTTCCCCTCCGGCACCCGGGTGCGGCTCTCGTTCCCCGTAGTCCCGACCTCGCCCGATACCGCCGGCCGCGAGGCGACCGGGTGACGATCACCAGGAACACGGCGGTCGGCGTCGCGCTGCTGCTCGCCGTGGCCATCGGGGCTCTGGCCCTCACGGACCTGCGGCTCGAGGCGGGGCTGAGCGACCATGGGGATCAGGTGGAGGCGTGGCTGGCACTCGGCGTGACTCCGCGCGTCGCAGTGCGGCCCATCGCGCGCCAGGCCATCCATGCGGCGCTCGTACCCGCGCTCGACCAGACCCGCACGGTGGGCCTCGTGACGGTGCTCGCCCATCGCCTCGGCGCGCCCAGGGATCTCCCCCCGCCCGCCTGACCGGCATCGCCCCTGGCACGATGCCGGCCAGCGCCCTCTCATCGTCCTCCCATCAACCCCTCCCTAGCGTCGTCCGCATGACGACAGCAGCCATCTCCATCCAGAGTCTCACCCACAGGTACGGCCCCACCACAGCCCTCGACGACCTCACCTTGGACATCCCCGAGGGCGAGATCTTCGGCCTGCTCGGCCACAACGGCGCCGGCAAGACCACCACCGTGAGCATCCTGACCACGCTCCTGAAGGCCACCTCAGGTACCGCGTCCGTCGCGGGCCACGACGTGCGCGACGCAGCCCAGGAGGTACGCCGATCGCTCGGCTACCTGCCCGAGAACGTCTCCTTCTACGACGACCTCACCACGATGGAGAACCTCACCTTCTTCGCCCGCCTGTCCGGTCTGCGACGCCCCGAGGCCCGCATCGGCGAGGTGCTGGAGTTCGTAGGCTTCACCGGCCACGACCGCGAACGAGTCGGGACGTTCTCCAAGGGCATGCGCCAGCGCGTCGGCCTGGCGCAGGCGTTGATCCACCAGCCCGCGGTGCTGTTCCTTGACGAGCCCACCTCGGGCCTGGACCCCGAAGGCGTCAAGGCGCTACGCGAGCTGATCCTGCGGGTCAACACGGACTGGGGCACCACCATCTTCATGAACACCCACCTGCTGTCCGAGGTGACGAAGACCTGCACCAGCATCGGGATCCTGCGATCAGGCCGCCTGGTGCACCACGGCACGCTCGCCGACACGGTGGGCGCCTTCCCCACCGAGGACGCGCTCGAGCGCGCCTACTTCGCGGCGGGGACCACCACCTCATGAGCACCGTCCTCACCGCCGCCCGTCACGAGCTGCTCGCGAGCGTGCGCGCGAAGGCGCCGTACGCGCTCGTGGCCGCGTTCCTCGGCATGGTGGCCGCATCCACGTTCATCGGCTGGCGCACCTCCGTGACCGTCACCTCGATCTACGACCAGGTGCTGGCAGACGGGCTCACCACCCAGCCCAACCCGTTCACCGACGTGTCGCCGCTGTACTACGTGCGCAACACCGTCATCTACGTCCTGCTCATCGGCTCACTCATGGCGGCCACCCTCGGCGTGCAGTCCGCGCTGCGCGACCGCAGGGCCGAGACCGCGGCCCTCATCGGCACGCGCCCCGTGGACGGACGCGCGCTGCGGGCGGGACGGCTGCTCGGGCTCGGCCTCCTGCTCGCGGCCCTCGTGGGCATCACCCAGATCATCACCTGGATCAGCGTCAGCGCACTCGTCGGCGGAGCCCTCACCACCTCGGAGACCCTCGCGATCGCGGGCTTCGGGGTGCTCACCTGGCTGCTGCTGATCGGCTTCGCCGGCATCGGAGTCCTCTCGGGACGGCTGCTGCGGCGCGAGCGCACCGCATTGCTCGCGCCCGTGGTCGTGTGGGCCGCCATCGCCTTCGTGGTGCCGCAGCTCGGCACCGCGGCCAGGCCCGTCTCCCTGCTCAACCCGGTCCCGCTTCCTGCACAGGACTCGGGCGCCTTCTCCTGGCTGTCCCAGCTGCTCTCGCCCCTGGCGATCACCGAGCATTTCAAGACTGCCTCCGCGGCCTTGCTGGGGTCCTCGTACACGGGCTCACCTCTGACATCGGCGATCGTCGTGGCGCTGTTCGCATGCGTCGCCGTCGCGATCGCCATCCTGATCCGCTCCGACCGGACTACCGGAGGAACCCATGAGTGAGACCCTCACGCTCGCCCGCAAGGAGCTGCTCGACCTACGTCGCGACCGCATCGTCTGGATCGTGCTCGGCACGCTCGGCATCGCCGTCGTCCTGTCGGTGATCGTCGCCTCGCTCGACTACCGCGCACAGCTGGCCGACTACGAGGCGTACGTGGCCCAGGTCACCGCGTCGGGCAGCGGCGTCACGCCCGCAGCCCCGCAGCTCTTCCCCCTCACGTTGCTGCGCGGCGGCATGGAGTACGTGGAGGTGCTCGGAGCGCTCTTCGCCCTCACGATCGGCTATGGCGCGATCGCGAAGGAACGGTCGCGCGGCACCGTGGACCTGCTCCTCACGCGCACCCGCTCCGGCACCTCGATCGTGATGGGCAAGCTGGCCGGGCTCGCGGTCCTGTGGGCGGCGATCATGGCGGCGATCGTCGTGATCGCACTCGCCTCCGTCGCGACCGTCGGCGGTGCCGCGATCGGCCTGCACGAGGTCGCGCGAATAGCGCTCGCCGGGATCGCGGGCTGGGTCTACGTCCTGTTCTGGAGCGCGGTCGCTGTCGCCGTCACGACGCTGACGCGCAACTCCACCGGCGCGCTCCTGACCCTGCTGGTCGCGTGGCTCCTGGTCGTGCTCGTCATCCCGCAGATCGGAGACACGATGGACCCCGACAACCAGGTGCCCGGCGGCCTGTTCAAAGCCCTCGCAATCGCGAAGGCCGACGAGCACGCGGTGCTCGACCACTTCACCGCCTATGAGAGCGCCCGCAACGGGCTCGAGGTCAGCTCCATCTCCAAGCTCTACGAACGCTTCACCTTCGCCACGCTCGGCATCAAGGACACGTACAACGGCCAAAGCCTGGCCTTCGTATGGGACGGCACATTCCGCTACATCTACGGCGCGCTCGCCTTCACGGCCGCCGCACTCACTCTCGCAGCGGCATCCGGCCGCCGCATCCACACCCTCAGGAGGGCCTCATGAACCACCCGCTCCGCCGCCGCATCGCGGTCGCCACCACCGCCGGCCTCGCCGGCCTCGCGCTCCTCGCCGGATGCTCGACGTCCACCACCCCGGCGACCACCGCGTCGTCCACGTCAGCCGCGACGGCGACAACACCCACGTCCGCCGTCCTGCCCGTCGCCACCGACCCCATCGTCGACGACTCCACCACCCCGGGCCTCGAGGTCTCCCAAGTGCTCGTGGAGGACAACACCGACGCGTCGGGCGCGGACATCCCCGACTGCCTTCAGGTGACGATCTCCAACACGTCCTCACAGGAGGCGACCGGCCTCGAGATGTACTACACGATGACCGACACCACCACCGGCGCCTCGGAGTCCTACTACCAGGCGCTCGACGGCGTGACCATTCCTGCAGGAGGCACCGTCACCGTGTGGTTCGACGGAGGATCAGGCACCGGTCACTACCCCGAGAACGCCTACAGCATCTACCGCTCGTCGGCCAACGAGGTCGACTTCACCGTGGAGGTCGCCGCGTCGGGGCTCCAGATCGCGATGGGTACCGGCGCGAAGAGCGCAGGAACCGGCGAGCAGGCGGACTGACCCGCGTAGCATCGACAACACCCCTGGGTCGGGAAGGAGACGGACGATGCGGGTCCTCGTAGTCGACGACGAGCCGAAACTCACCTCCATCATCCAGCGCAGCCTCGCCGAGGCCGGATACGCGGTCGACGTCGCGCACACCTCCGATGCGGCCCTCGAGAGGGCGGCGGTCGAGTCATACGACCTGCTCATCCTCGACGTCATGCTGGCGGGTTCGCCGATCGACGGCTACGAGCTTTGCGCCGAGATGCGCCGGTCCGACCCGGACGTGCCGATCCTGATGCTCACCGCGATGGGCACGATCGCCAACCGGGTCACCGGATTGGACGGCGGCGCCGACGACTACGTGGTCAAGCCGATCCACGTGCTCGAACTGCTGGCGCGGGTACGTGCGCTGCTGCGACGCTCCCCCAAAGCAGACACCCCTGTCCTGTCGGTCGGCGAGGTGGAGCTCGACCCTGCGTCGCGGGCGGTCACCGTCCACGGCCAGGGCATCGAGCTCACCGCCAAGGAGTTCGCCGTTCTCGAGTACCTGATGCGCAACGCGGGACGCGTCGTCAGCACCAGCGAACTCATCGACCACGCGTGGGACTCGAACTACGAGGGATACTCCAACGTGGTCCAGACCTACATCCGCTACCTGCGCCGCAAGCTCGAGGCCGTCGGCGCGGGCGACGCGATCCAGACACGCCGCGGCGCCGGCTATGCAATGGGGGCGGGCGCATGATCGTCCGCCAGACCACCGTGAGGCTCACTCTTGCCTTCACCGCCATCATGCTCGCCGTCGTCGCGCTCGCCTTCGTCGGCATCTACGTGTTCGCCACGTTCGCCTTCGACTTCGACGTCGTCTCCACCGACACGGGGGTCGCCAGCGAGGATGCCGTCGACCACTCGCTCGCGAACCTACGCGATGTGCTCCTCGTCTCCTACGCCGTACTCCTCGTCGTCTCGCCGATCGTCAGCTGGGCGATGGCGCGGCTGGCGCTCGGCCCGCTGAGGCGCAGCTACGAGGTGCAATCACAGTTCGTCGACGCGACCTCGCACGAGTTCAGAACCCCGCTCGGCATCCTGATGGGAGAGATGTCGTGGGCACTTCTCAAGCGTCGCACCGTCGATGAGTACGAGGAGTCGCTGCGCACCTCGCTCGAGACTGTCGAGTCCTTGTCGCACCTCACCGAGCAACTTCTCCTGCTGTCCCGTGACGACCGCGTGGAGCTCACCTCGGCCCGCGAACGCCTTCCCCTGGCCGAGATCGCGGCAGAAGCGACCGAGCTCGCGATCCGGGAGCACGACGCCGAGGGCCGCGTTGCGCTCAAGTTCGAGGACGACGTCGACGTGCGCGTCTCACGCGACCTCATGGTCAGCGCCGTGCGCAACCTCATCGACAACGGCGTGAAGTACTCGGGACCCGACGGCCGCGTCACGGTGCGCGTCTCGCGTCGCGGAGGGTCCGCGTTCCTCACCGTCACAGACGACGGGCCCGGACTGACTCACGCCGACGCCGAGAAGGCCTTCGAGCGCTTCTGGCGCGCACCCAACTCCGCGGCGATCGCCGGACACGGCATGGGCCTCCCTCTCGTGCGGAGCATCGTGTCCGCACACGGGGGAAAGGCAGACCTCAAGGGCGTCGACGGCGGTGGCGCGATCGCGACGATCACATTGGACGCCGCGTAGGGGCAGCCTCCAGGCTCGCACCGGGTCTAGCCCCGCATCTATCCCGCACATTCAGATGCAGCCACCGACAGCCCGCGGCAGCCGATTCACAGGTCTACCTGGCCCTTCTGAAGACCATGCCACCCCGCGAAAACCCCTAGCAGAGGCGCACTCCAATTCGAAAGGTCACCGGATCGACGCCGGTCGGAGCCACGAAACCCCTGCTACGGCGGGGGTTTTTCGTTTCTCCGGCTCGACTGTTTGGTGCCGACCCCGCACTTTGAAACCTTGACTGAAAATTCCTGAACCTCGCCGATGGCCCGGCAGCCAGGATTCGCCTCCGAGTGCGAGCAGGTTCGTCACTCTGTCCGGAGCGGCGAGCGACTCCTCTCCTCGATGCGCACGGTCGATGACATGGTGGCCGCGGTAACGAGCGGGATGGCGAGCGCCCCTATGGCGAGGAGCGTCATGGCCCGCCACGGCACCCCGTAGTAGCGGTCGAGATCCAGCCCTACGAAGACCGCGCTCATGGCTATGCCGAGCGGGAGTGCGAGGGCGACGCCCGGCACCAGGGCGAACGCGGTCTGCACCAGCAGGGAACGTCGCACCGTACGCACTGGCACGCCGATCCGCCACAGGTCGATCAAGGCGGCTCTCTCCGTGCGCAGGTGACCGCTGAGAGCCGCTGCCACCGTGGCTGCCGCGACGATGCCCAGCGCGATGAGAATCATCTGAGCGACCTTGCGTAGCAGGATGGTGGTGCGTTCGGACTCGGCGATCATCTCCCTCACGGTGCGGGCCGAGCCGTTCGTCGCGTGCATCAACGAGGTTCGGGCCGTCTCGAGACCGGCGGAGGCATCGGCAACGACGGTGTAGGGAAAGATCCCTTCTTCGGCGCCCTCCATCACACCGGAATCGACAACCACGTCGGCACCGAGAATCCAGGTCATGAGTTCGATGTCGCCAGCGTCGTCGGTCTGCGTCGCGGTGATGCCGAGCGCGGCGCCGACACTTTCGTAGAGCACCTCGCCCGCGTCGTCCTCGTACTCAACGACGGGGACCGCCTCTGCGAGGTCGCCGTGGAAGCTGGCGCTCACCATCGTCCCTCCCGGTGCGCACACCTGGGCTCCGTCCAACAGGTCTGTCAACTCCGCGCAGTCGACAACTGCTACTGAGACGATCCGACCCTGAGGCAGCTCGACATTGAGATTGCCCACGGACGCGAACTCGCGAACGCCCTTGAGCACATCGCCCTGGTCTGGGAGCTCGCTTGCACCAGACGTCACGAGCAGGTCCCAGGAGTCCTCGTCGAAGGCCTCACGCCAGCCCCTGGAGTTCGTGCTCGCGCCCAGGGGGATCAGAGTGAGGAAGATGCCGGAGATGAGCACGAGGGACATCGCGCCCGTCGCGACGCGGGAGATCGCCGCTGGCGAGAACGTGGTCTTGGATGCGCCCAGCTCGAGCACCCACGACCCGCCCGCGCGCTCTACGAGCCGTGCCGTCTCGTTGACGATTACCGGCAGCCCCCGGATTAGCCCCACCATGAGCAGTACGGCAGCGACGCCAAGGAGTTTCACTGGTGTGGTGGTCCAGTCCTCGGCGGTCCGGTCCCCAAGGGTCGCACCGCCCAGCACCATCAGGCCAGCCGCAAGCCAGACCAGTCGCAAGCGCCTGAGCTTTCGGGTACGGGCGTGCTTCACGACCGAGAGGAAGTCACCGCGCACGCGCGCCAACGACCACCAGCCCACCACCGCCGCGAGACTGATCATCGCCAGCACCACAGCGAACAGCAACCCCGCAGAAGGCCGCAGCTGGTCGGGCCACACCCCACCGCTAAACGGCAGAAACGGGGCCAGCACTCCCGCCACGGGACCGAAGGCCAGAGTTCCCAGCAGCACGCCGGGGAGCGTCGCGACCAGCGTCTCGAATACCGCGATGCGGCGAAGGCGCCGCATCGACGCGCCCGTCAGGCGCAGCGCCGCCAAGCGCACCTGCCTGCCCTCCGCACCGTTGCTCGCCGCCTCATAGAACAGCACCACCACGGGCAGCAGGAACCCCACCACCAGCACCGGCACGATCCCCTGCACTTCGCTGGGGACACCGAAGTGGTCGGGGTCGGTCTCCCCGAACCCGCTCACATAGAAAGCGTGCTCCTCGTCGAGCACGCCCTCTCCGACGCCCTGCCACACCACCAGCTCGTTCGGGCCGACGAGTCCCACATCGCCCACGATCCCGATGACCTCGCCCGGATAGCGGGCCGCGAAGTTCGCATCCGACTCGATCAGTTCCGCCGCCGCCGGCGACACCACCAACTCCCCTTCCCCAGGAAGCCGCTCCACGCCCGGCGGTAAACCCACCGCGCCGGCGTCGATCAACTCAACCACGGTGACGTCGGCCGTCGCGTCGTAGTATGTCGCGTCGGCGCCTTGGACCAGCGCACCCCCACCCTCCTCGGACGTGAGCACGAAAGACCGCGCTGCCTCGATCTCCGAGCGCCCGTAGCCCGCGTCGTAGGCGACGAAGCCCCCCACGATCACGAACACGCCGATCAGACCCGCGAGGCTCGACGCGGCCACGAACCCCCACGCCCGACGCGTGCCCGCCACCGCGACGGACCAGTCCATGACCAGATCACGCCACGGTCTTCTCCGCTTGGACCTCACCGACGCACCACCTCGGCGGCCGTCACGCCGTCCTCGACACGTACCGAACGGTCGGCTTCAGATGCAAGATCCGTATCGTGCGTCGCGACGATCACCGCCGCACCCCGCTCGCGCGCCACCTCCCTCAGCAGCATCGCCACCGCCTCACCATTGGCCGCATCCAAAGCGCCCGTGGGCTCGTCAGCGAACACCACCGACGGCTCATGCACCAACGCACGCGCAATCGCGACCCGCTGCTGCTCACCGCCCGAGAGCTCCCCCGGCCGAGACGCACGCAACTCCGCCACCCCGAGCCGCTCCAACAGCCCCATCGCTTTGCGCTCCGCCTCACGCTTCGACAACCCCGCCAGCCGCAAGGGAACGGCAGCGTTCTGCACTGCAGACAGCTCCGGCACCAGTTGCCCGAACTGCAGCACGAACCCGAACTCCGTCAACCGCATCCGCGCACGCGCCTCCGCACCGAGCCCGGTGACCTCCCTGTCCCGGTACATCACCCGGCCACGATCAGGCACCAGCAGGCCCGCCAGGCAGTGCAGCAGCGTCGACTTGCCCGACCCGCTACGCCCCACCAGCGCGACGATCTCGCCCTCACGCACCTCAACGGACGCATCCGCCAGCGCCACGTTCCGTTCGAACGCCAGCCCCAGCCCGTCCGCGCTCAGCAACGACTCGCCCATGCGTGACGCCCCTTCACTCGCCGCTCTGCTCACGCAATTCGCGCCTGCTCGATACGAACCATGAGCGCCGCAATGTCAGTTGAGTATTCGTTTTCGACGGCCCGTCGAATCGGGATCTGCACCCGCTCGAAATCGTCGACGAAGCCGATTGTTTCGGCGCAGGCGACCCAGTCCAAGGCAAAGTCAAGCTCACTGGGGCTAGCCGTGTACGTGACGCCCGCCACAGAGGGAAGAACCGCCACGTCGCCTTCCGCGACGTCGTCCACAAGAGGCGCCGACGATGCCTCACCTGCGCTGCCCGGCTCGACGCCGATGCCGCTGAGAAGGGCGGCGAGGGACTCATCGCCCAGCCAATTCTCCGGATCACCGATCGCCCATCCAGCCGTGTCCATGCATGTCAGTTCATCGATCACGATCGGCTCGAGTTCTGGCCACGCCAGCTCCCGATAGTGGCTGAATACGGTATTGGTGAGGTCTACGACGTCGGACACAATCTCGATTGCGTCCGACGTTGACTTTCGGGCACGGCATCCCTCGAGCGCACTATCGTATTCTGTGCTGTTTGACTCCACCCGCAGCCCACCCGTGCTTTGGAAGGCCCAAGCAACACCCAGCATTCCGTATCGGTAGGCCTCGTCACGCGTGGCTGGACCGATCTCCAAGGGGCTCACAAAGATGGGATCGTAGTCAACCGTCAGGTCGCGCTCAAAGACCGACGTGGGCACCAAGGACGCACCAAACTGTTCCCAACCGCGAGAAGACATGCAAGCAGCGACGCTCACACTTATGCGACGCTGGAGATTAAGGCTCGCCGAGGCCAGCGCCGATATCGATCCGCTCCGAGCGCTCGAATCGACTGACGCCTCCGCATCCGCGGAAGTCGCTGGCGCAGGCTCGCGCACGACGCTTGCGCTCGGGTCGACACTCGCCGGACTACAGGACACGAGGAGCAATACTGCGCCGCTCGCGACCACCGAAAGGCGCTGTGGGCGCAAGAGGCCACGACCCCTCACGCCCACAGCATGTCCTTCAAAGCGGCCGGGAGAACCCGTCACTTATCGGAGCCGATTTCGTGCCGGTCGTTGCCGTTTGCAACACCGGTGTCGCTGATCTCAACCCACGAGGTGGTTGCTGCCGTAACCACGAACACCTCGTCGGGCATCAGGCCATGATCGTCGACGATCTTGACCTTCTCGCCGGTGCGATTCCTCACCCAGTCGGCATTGTTTGACACGGCCTTCGAGGTTCTAACGTTGTTCGTCTTGTCCCAGTAGTAGTAGTTCGTTTCCCACCCAGCATCGTAGAAGTGCTTCTGGTACCGCCCGTTGTTAGCGGTAGAGAGGCACAGTTCGCCGGAGTTGCAGCCCTCCAGCCCGTCGCCGTCATCGGAGGCGCTCGCAACGGCCGCCCCCGTGACAGTCAACCCGATGGCCAACGCTGCTGCAGCAGCAGTGCGCGCAATCCTTCTCATCCCCTAATCGTCCCTTCGATCCTGACTCGTAGAGAGGTAGCCGAAACGCCCCCCGCCAGAGAAGTTTGCTTTGGCGCCATCTTCCCTGGTAAGGACAGACATTGGCACTGCGTGTCACTAGAGACAAGGGACCTTAGTCTCCGGACTCGAGCGCCGAAGTCGCGCCACGCGATACAGCGGAGCGAGGATTCGCTTTCGTGGCGCAGGCCTTTCGAGCAGCCTCGTACTACTAGCCGCCATGAGCCGACGGGCGGCGGATATCGACGCATGCGGCCACGTCCGCGTTCACACTCGAAGGACACGAAAGCCAACGACGAGAGCGCCTCCCGCACCTAGGGCGTGGCGACCGGATAGACGACACAGCCGACTTCGCTGCTTGGGGGCAAGCGGACGATCGAGCCTGCCCCGCATCTATCGCGCACATTCAGATGCATCCGCCAACAAGCCATAGCAGCCACTTCGCAGGTCTACCTGGCACTTCCGAAGACCACGCCACCCCGCGAAAACCCCTGGCAGAGGACCACTCCAATTCGAAAGGTCACCGGATCGACGCCGGTCGGAGCCACGAAACCCCTGCTACGGCGGGGGTTTCTCGTTTCTCTAGGCTCGACTGTTTGGTGCGGACCCCGCACTTCCACTCTCTGACTGACTTGTCCGCGGATCCGCTACTCCTCGTAGCCCTCAGCGGCCCCATCAGCGATCGCGAGGTAGTTCTCCGCCAAGGCGCAGGCGCCGCGAGCGGCGTCCGTCTCCTCACCTGACACGTATTCCCCCGTGACACGCCACGTGTAGCCGACGGGAAGCGCACCGAACTTGGCCTCGCTCACGAGATAGTCGGCGTCCAGCTCGCTGAACATGTGCGGACCCGCGATGAGGGGGACCGATTGCCCGTCGACCTCAAGCGAGTAGCAGGCCCAACCATCGACGACGACCGACTCCGCGACGCCCTCGACCGTCTCCTCGGGACTTGGCTCGCGGTCGAGCGTCGGCGTGAGCGGACCATCCTCGGAGCTCACAGTGCACCCACTGAGGAGCCATGCCGCAACCGTCACGACCACCCCTGCCACGAAGACGGTAGGGCGTAGGCAACTCAGCACGGGCAGCAGTTCTTCCTTCCGGGATCCGCGGGAACAGCGCTTACATGCTCAAGAACGTACACGCCTGGGAGAGACCGATGCAGGTGCGCGGCGATCCGAAGGCCACGGCCATCGAGGGGCGGCCGTCATGTCGTGCAGCACTCGGACGATCACCCCTCACTCACCACACCTAGAACCCTGTAAATCGAACACGCGATGTTAGGATTACAGGGTGAATGAGAGCTGGCTTCCCCGCGATCACGATGCCGCGCGCCTGCAGTCCGCGCTCAACCGCTCCCCTGCGGTCCTCCTGACCGGACAGCGCCAGGTTGGCAAGACATCGCTGGTGCGCAAGCAGCTGAACCCCCAGCGGAGCCACTACTTCGACCTCGAGGACCCTCGCGACCAGGCACGTCTCACCGACCCGATCCTTGCGCTCGAGCGCCTGTCGGGCACGGTCGTGATCGACGAGGCGCAGCGCATGCCTGATCTGTTCCCTACGCTGCGGGTCCTGATCGACCAGGACCGCCGGCCGGGCCGGTTCCTGCTGCTCGGAAGCGCCTCTCCGGACCTCGTGGGTCTGGGAGCAGAGTCGCTCGCGGGTCGCGTTGCCCTCGTCGAGCTGAGCCCGTTCGGACTAGCGGAGGTCGGCGCAGACCACCTGAACAGCCTGTGGCTGCGGGGTGGCCTTCCTGAGTCGTTCACCGCCGTCGACGACGCGGCTGCGGGCGCATGGCTCGGCGATTACATCTCCACGTTCCTGGAGCGAGACCTCGCACAACTCGGCTCGCGCGTGCCCGCCACCACCATGCGCAGGTTCTGGACAATGCTCGCACACCATCACTCTGGCACGTGGAACGGCGCCGACATGGCTCGCTCACTCGGGGCATCCGAGCCCACCGCTCGTCGCTATCTGGACTCGCTCACGGACGCCCTCGTGGTGCGCCAACTCAAGCCATGGGTGGCGAACATCGGCAAACGCCAGGTCCGTTCCCCCAAGGTCTACCTGCGCGACAGCGGCACTCTGCATCGTCTGCTCGGAATCCCCACACTGGACGACCTGGTCTCCCACCCGATCCTCGGGGCAAGTTGGGAGGGCCTCGTTGTCGAGCACATCGCCCGATGGGGGCTGCCGATGTACTTCTGGCGCACCCAGGACGGCGCCGAGATCGACCTCATCATCGACTTCGGATCCACACAGTGGGGCATCGAGATCAAACGCACCGACTCTCCCAAAGTGACACCGAGCATGCGCCACGCGCTGACCGACCTCGGCCTCGAGCGGATCATCGTCGTCCACGCCGGCCCCGACCGCTTCCCCCTGGCCGAGCGGATCGAAGCGTTCAGCGCGACGGAGTTGCTCACGTCGGACGGGCCGCCGACCGACTGAGCGCTCGCCAAAGTCGGAATCTGCCGTAGCCAAAAGTCGGAATCTGCCGCCGATCACGCCAGGCAAGCCACCGCGTCGCCCTGCGTCAGCAGCAACGCGCCGCGCATCTATCCCGCACATTCAGGTACAGCCAACGACAAGCCGCGACAGCCAATTCGCAGGTCTACCTGGCACTTCCGAACACCACGCCACTCCGCGAAAACCCCTGGCAGAGGTGCACTCCAATTCGAAGGGGCACCGGATCGACGCCGGTCGGAGCCACCAAGCCCCTCGCAAAGCTTCTACATCGCGAGGGGTTCTTTCTTTCCTTAGGCCCCGCAGTCGACCACTCGACAGCCGTGCCCTGGGGCATTCCCCCGCCACACGGTGCGGCGCTCCAATTCAGGACGCAGCCATGAGACGCACCGCGTCCGCCATCCGAGCACGGTACTCGGCGCGACTCACCCCCTGATGCTTGAGGCCGATCGACACTGCGTTGAGGGTGCGCGCTACGCCGAGGGGCTCCGGGCAGGACGGCTCGCGCTCAAGGGCGGCCCTCAGGACGGTCTCGAACCGCGCGGGGCCGGAGACCGCGATAGGGCCGAGCAGGTCAGGGTTGTCCTCGACGAGGCCGGCCGTGTCCCCCATTGGACCCAGATACCGGCCCGCCCAACAGTCGAACGCGTCGACGATGCGATCGACGAGCCCACGGCCGGGGTCCACGAGCGCCTTCTCTGCCTCCGCGAGGTCCAGCTCGATGCCTCGGTCGGCTGCGGCACGGAAGAGGCCGCTCTTGGACTCGAACAGGAAGTAGAGGCCCGGTCGCGAGATTCGGGCCTCTCTCGCGACGTCGTCCATCGAGGTCTTCCGATACCCGTAGCGAGCGAAGGTGCGCAACGCAGCATCCAGCACCTCTGCCCGACGCACGGGGGAACCCGCACTCTCGTCTGCCATGCGAGAACTATACCAACTATACGCACTTGACACTGTGTGTATAGTGAATCCATGACAACTTCACCCTTGATCACCACGCCGTTCTCGGCGGCCTCCACCACCGACGACGTTCTCGCCGGGATCGACCTGACAGGAGTCCGCGCCATCGTCACGGGCGCGTCGTCAGGCCTCGGCGCAGAGACCGCACGGGCGCTCACCGCTGCTGGCGCGGATGTTCACATGGCCGTACGAAACCTCTCCTCGGGCGAGAAGGTCGCGAACGACATCGCCCTCTCGACGAATGTCCGCAGGCCCCACGTGCACCTCCTGGACCTCGCTGACCGCGCGTCGGTCCAGCGGTTCGTTGCCGACTGGGAGATGCCACTGCACCTGCTGATCAACAACGCAGGCGTCGTGACAGGCGGACTCGAACGAACCGCCGAGGGATGGGAGCTCCAGTTCGCCACCAACCACCTCGGCCACTTCACCCTCGCTCGCGGCCTCCGCGCCGCGCTGCGCGACGGTGCCGCAGAACGCGACGGGTCGAGGATCGTCGCGCTGAGCTCGACCGCTCACATGCGCGGCGGCGTGGACTTCGACGACCTCCAGTTCGTCCGGCGGGCCTACGACCCTCAGATCGCGTACGCGCAGGCGAAGACGGCCAACTCGCTGTTCGCCGTCGAGGCGACCCGCCGATGGCAGGCCGACGGCATCGTCGCCAACACCGTCAACCCCGGTGGAGTGGCCACCGGCCTTCAACGGCACTTCACGCCGGCACAGAAGGCGTCCCTCGAAGCCGCAGAGGCGGCGGGAGTGTTCTCGTACAAGACCATCGAGCAAGGAGCCGCGACGACGATGGTCGCCGCCACCCGCCCCGAGTTCGCGCATACGGGAGGCCACTACCTCGACGACGGACAGGAGGCGTACACGGTACCCAACGACGCCACCCTCGCTGACCACCCTCACGGCGTGAAGGAGTGGGCACTCGACCCGGAGCTCGCCGAACGGCTGTGGACCGTGTCTGCCGCCCTCATCGACGGATAGCCCCGGCCCTCGGGTGGGCCGCCGCAACCTTTCGTTCCTGACAGTCCGGGCGAGGCCGAGCGCCGCGCCATCGCTCGGCGGCAAGAGTCACCCCCCCCCGTATCTATCCCGCACATTCAGATGCATCCGCCGACAAGCCGCGACAGCCAATTCACAGGTCTACCTGGCACTTCCGAAGCCCCCACCACCCCGCGAAAACCGCTGGCAGAGGCCTCCTCCAATTCGAAAGGTCACCGGATCGACGCTGGTCGGAGCCACCAAAGCCCCTGGCATCACTTCTTCATCGCGGGGGCTTCTTCCCAAGAGCGGCGTGACTGCCTCAGGCCAGCTTCGCCATCGCGGCGGCGATCGACTCCACCTGCGCGTCGGCGTCGCCGGTCACCGCACCGTCGAGCCGCAGCATCGCGTAGCCGTGAGCGAGTGACCAGAGCGCCGTCCCGCGGGCCTTGAGCGCCGCCGCATCGTCGCCTCGCCCCGCCAGTCGACGCGTCACCTGCCCCATTGCCTCCGAGCGGACCGCGACGATGTCCTGGGCGTGGATCGCGTCGCCGGCCCCCGCAGACATCATGAGCCTGTACAAGCCCGGGTTGGCGAATGCGAAGCCGAGGTACGCGCGCGCGATGGCGGCCATCTGCGCGTCGGGATCGAGGGCGACATCCACATCGGCGAGCCGCGCCGCGAGCTCCTCCCAGCCCACCTGAGCGCAGGCCGCCAGCAGCCCGTCCCTGTCTCCGAAGTGGTGGTACGGCGTGCCCGACGCGACGCCGGCGCGGCGACTCACCTCTCGGATCGACACGTCCGCCGGGTCACCCTCGCGCAGCATGTCGAGCGCGCACGCGACAAGGCGCTCTCGGCCGGCGGACTGGCTGGAGGTCGGCACGGCGACTCCTCACGATCTCGGCGCCAGGGGTGGCGCGGCTGAGCAATGCTCAGTAGTGTGGCACACGTCCGCACTGAGCACTGCTCAGTCCACTGCCACCCCCGGAGCGTCATGTCCCCTCGCGAGTATCCGCCGCCGCCGTCCGTCCACTACGACGCCACCGTCGCCACGCTGCCTCGGCTTGACGGCCGCACCGTCGCGATCACCGGCTCGACGAGCGGGACGGGAGCAGTCCTCGCCCGCACCGCGGGGCGCCTCGGCGCCCGCCTGCTGCTGCTCAACCGTGCCTCAGACCGCGCGGACGCCTCGCTCGACGCCCTCACCGCCGAAGGAATCGACGCGACCGCGATCGAGTGCGACCTCCAGAGCTTCGACTCGGTGCGCGCAGCTGGACCCGCGATCCTCGCCGCGGCACCCGAGGGGATCGACGTGCTGTGCAACAACGCGGGCGTGATGGGCCTGCCGGACAACTCCACCGTCGACGGGTGCGACGTCCAGATGCAGACCAACCACCTCTCGCACTTCCTGCTGACGAGTCTCGTGTGGCCCGCCCTGCGCACCGCGGCGGACGCACGCGGCGAGGCCCGCGTGGTGAACCACTCGTCCGGCGCGCGCCGCGGCAAGCCGCTTGAGGCCCGCTACTTCGAGGCCCACGGCGGCGACCTGGGCGGCGACGGCTTCCCCGGGTTCGCCAAGTGGCGCCGCTATCAGCAGTCCAAGCTGGCGAACCTGATGTTCACCTACGCGCTGTCCGACCGCATGCCGGAGGCAGACAAGGCACGAGGCATCAAGTCGCTCGCCGCGCACCCCGGCCCCACCAACTCAGGTCTCCAGGCCAAGACCGCGCGGGCTGGGGGCACGCGCCTGTTGGATCGCTACATCCTGACGCGCACCCTCAAGGTCGCACACTCGGTCGAGGACGGGGCCCTCGGCATCATCCGCGCCTCGCTCGATCCGGCTGCGAAGGATGGCGAGTTCTACGGACCCGCAGGACGAGGCGAGCCCGGGGATGCCGTGCTCCTTCCGAGCGAACGGGATGCCGCGTCGGAGCGTCTGCTGTGGGAGATCAGCTCGGCCACCTGCGGCATCGAGGACTACTTCGGAAGCCGCGCAGCCGGATAGTCTCACCGTGTGCACAGCCCCACCCGCTACCACCTGACCGACGTCGACGAGATCAAGCGCCTGATCCGCAAGAACCCGTGGGCGACGCTCGTCTCCGACACGGACAACGGCCTGGTCGCCTCGCACTATCCGGTCCTCCTGGACGATGCGGCGGACGGCATCGTCCTGGTCGGCCACTTCGGCCTCGGGGACGCGCGCGAGCACGACCTCGGCGAGCACGAGATCCTCGTCATCATCCAGGGCGCTCACGGCTACGTCTCGTCGTCCTGGTACGAAAGGCAAGACATCGTCCCCACCTGGAACCACCTCACCGCCCACCTGTACGGCACGCCGCAGATCCTGACCGACGAGGAGAACTACGCGACCCTCAGCCGCCTCACCGAGCACTTCGAGGGAGGGATGCCCGGCGGCCACAGCCTCGCCGAGGACGAGGAGGGCACGCGTCGCCTCGCGCGTGGGACGCGCGGCTACCGGCTCGAGGTCACCCGCTTCGACGCCCGCGCCAAGCTCAGCCAGAACAAGTCAGAGCCCGTGCAGGAACGGATCGTCGAGGGCCTCGCCGCGACGTATCCGGACCTCGCCGAGGAGATGCGGCGGTCGCGCTCAGCCCGCGAGAACTGACCGACGCCTACTTCGTCTCCGGGAAGCGCCTGGAGTGAAGGGCTAGCGCTGAGACTTCGCGTAGCAATCAGGGCAGAGCGAAGGGCTCATTGAGCCCGAGTGCTTCGCAGAACACTTGGTGCATGTCAACAAAATTGAACTCGCCATTGGAACCCCCTCGCTTTGGCACCCCAACCGTGGCACAGCCCGTCAGCCCCGTCAATGCTCGCGGAACCGGTTCAGCTCCGCCATCCACGGCCGACGTGGACCGTCAGGCCGGGAGGGGCGTGAGGCTGTACTCGGCCGAGGAGCCCTTCTTGACGATCGACATGACCTCCTCGAACAGCCGGTTCCGTCGCAACGAGATGCGACCCGCGTAGGCCCCTGGCTCCCCGTCCACCGGCGCGAGGATGTGGCCGTCCGCCCACACCTGGGCCGCCGCATCGTCCTCGAGACGAACGGTCACCTCCCAGAACACCTCGCCCCGCTCGATCTGGACCGTGTGGGCAGTCGAGACGACTGCATCGTCCATGGACGATGCTCCACCGGGGATGACGTCGCTCGGCAGGCTCGGGGTGAGGAAGGCGGGCAGACGACGGCGGGTCGCCTGCTCATACGCGTACGCCCGGTCGATGAGGACGTCGTCCGAGTAGGCGGGTCCCGCGAAGGTGAGGCCGACGGGCATCTGGGTGTCGCCCATGAAGCCCATCGGGACGGTCACCGTGGGGATGCCGAGGTGGCGGATCACGCGGTTGCCGTTCGAGTACACGACGCCGTTCTGGCTCGCGTGGGCGAGGCTCTCGGGGCGCGTGAAGAGGTCGTCGCGGCCCACATCGCCGGCCGCGGGGAAGACGATGAAATCCAGCGCCTGGTCGACGAGCCACTGCTCGAAGTCGTCCTTGCGGGCCTGCTCAAGCCCGTTGAGGAGCTGATCGAAGCCCGGCACCTCGTCGAAGGACGACGGCACTCCCGCCTTGGCCATCTCCGCGAGGCGCTGCCAGTCGAAGCCGCCACGGGCACGCGTGATCCACACGGGCCATAGGGCGTCCTCGACGGGGAAGACGCTGTCGCCGTCCACATCGGCCCAGCTGTTCAGGTCGGGATCGCCGTTCACCTGGAGGAACTGATCAAGCACCATCGCGGTGACCGGGCCGCCCTCCATGGTCCGCCAGTTCGCGGGGACGAGCCCGCGCGCGGCGAGGCCGTCGGCGCCGGGCCGGTCCTCCTCGTAGTTGTTCCACGCGAGGAAGTCGACCTCGACCACCTCGGCGCCCAGCTCTCGGAGATCGGCGGCGGCCTGGTCCCAGAGCTTGCGCACGCTCGGGCGGATGACGGGAGGCTCGAGCGGCGCATCGTCCTCCCCGATGAAGATCGTAGGCACGCCAATGCGGAGGCCGTCCAGGCGCGTCGGGCGCTCGCGCAGCATCGGCTTGGTCACGACGTCCTCGGGGGTGGGGAGCGCGACCGCGGTCTGCTGGCGCCAGAAGTCGCCAGTCGTGTCGGGGTCGGTGGCGATCAGGACGTCCAGCAGGACCATGAGGTCGGACACCGTGCGGGTGTGGGGGACGACGACGTCGCACGTGGGGCGCAGCGGCCAGTTGCCGCGGATCGAGATGAGTCCGCGCGACGGGGTGTACGCGACGAGCGCGTTGTTGCTCGCCGGGGAGCGGCCCGACGAGACGGTCTCCTCGGCCATGCCGAAGGCCGCCATGCTCGCGGCGGTCGACGTGCCCGAGCCGTTCGACGAGCCCGAGCCGTACGCCGCCGTGATGTAGTCCGGGTTGTACGGGCTGCGCGCGTAGTCGTAGACGCCTGGCTGGATGCCGCCTGCCGCCATCGGGGGCATGTTCGTCTTGCCGATCAGGACCGCCCCCGCCTGCTTCAAGAGGCCCACGCTCGCCGCATCGTCCGTGGCCACGAGATCCTTGAGCGCTGGGCTGCCCGATGCAACAGTGAGGCCCTTCGCCTTGTACGAGTCCTTGATCGTGAAGGGGATGCCCTCGAGCAGGCCGGCCTCGCCGCGAGCGCGTCGGGCGTCGGAGGCCGCCGCGTCTGCGAGCGCGTCCGGGTTGAGGACCGCGAGCGCGTGCAGGCACGGGCCGGTGCGGTCGTAGTACGCGATGCGGTTGAGATAGGCGGTCACGAGGTCGACGCTCGTAACCTCCCCCGCCTCGAGCGCGGCCCGCATCTCCGCAAGGCCCATCTCCACGATGTCGTAGCTCGTCACGAACGCCCCCTAGGTCGGCACCGGGTGAGAAGCCTCACCGTAGACCTCGCTGTTTGCGGGGAGGTTACGGGGTGTCTGCGCGCTGGAATCGCATGACGCCCGGAATCGGCGCGGATCTCGACCCTGGTGCGATTCCAGGGCGCACCGGGGCCTCAGACGCGCACCATCATCCGGCCGATGCCAGCGATCCCGGCGAGGATGTCCGCATCGTCCGCGGCCAGCGCGAGCCGCACCCAGCCGTCGCCCGAGGCACCGAAGGTCAGCCCCGGCGCGACCGCGACGCCCTGCTCCGCGAGTAGTTTCAGCGCCCAGTCGTCGACGCTCATGTCGCCCGCGAGCGCACGCACGTCGATCCACAGGTAGAAGGCGCCGGTCGGCATCACGTACGGGATCCCGAGCCGATCGAGCTCGGCGACGGCGAGGTCGCGCCGCCGCTCGTAGGCCGCCCGCATCTCCTCGACGCAGTCCTGCGACCCGGTGAGCGCCGCGAGCGCCGCCTTCTGCGCGGGAGCGTTGACGCAGGACAGCACGGGCTCCTGCAACTTGCCCGCGAGGTCGGCGAAGGCCGGCGGAGCGACCAGGTAACCGACCCGCACCCCGGTCATCGCGTACGTCTTCGAGAAGGAGAACGTGGAGATCACGACGCCCTTGGTGTCGAACACGGCGGGCGACACATGCTCCGCGCCGAACGTGAGGGCGTCGTAGCACTCGTCGGAGATGAGCCAGATGTCGTGCCGCTCGGCGAACCGCACGAGCGCCTCGAGGGTCGCCGCGTCGTACACGAGTCCGAGCGGGTTCGACGGACTGTTGACGATGATCGCCCTGGTGCGGTCCGTCACGAGCGCCTCGAGCTCGTCGATCTGCGGCACGAAGTCGTGATCGGGCCGGAGCACGTAGGGCACGGTCACGCACTGCAGCATGTCCATCGCCATCGCGTAGTTCGGCCAGCCCGGGTCGGGGATCAGCACCTCGTCGCCCGCGGTCAGCATCGCCGAGTACGTGGCGAACAGCGCCTCCGCACCTCCCGCGGTGACGACGATCTGGTCGGGCGTGACCTCCATGCGGTTCACGCGCGCGAGCTTGTCAACGAGCGCGGCACGCAGCTCGGGGATGCCCATGTTCGACACGTAGTGCGTGAAGCCCTCGGCGTACGCCTCGCCCGCGGCCTCGAGCACGTGGCGCGGCGGCACGAAGTTCGGCTCCCCCACATGCATGCCGACGAACGGCTTGCCGGAGCCCCATGCGGCGTCCATGATGCGGCGGATCCCCGAACGGGGCATCCTCTCGGCGAACGGCGAGACCTCGGGCATGCGTGCTCCTTCACGTGTGTGGGCGGGCCACGGGTGGCGGCGGGAGCATCGGCGCGCGGGGCCGGTCCGGCGTCCTCGCTTGAGCACAGGGTGGCACGGTCGGGGCGGTGTGGGCCAGGGACAGGGACGATGCGGGTGCCAGGTGCGCGCGGACTGGACCGGCCACCCGTGCTGGGCAGCGCTCGGACGGGACCGCGCCGCGCCGCCGGCACCGATCTCGCTCACGCGTTTGCGCCATGACGCCGATAGAAGATCTACTAGGACTATCCGACCCAGGGGAGCAATCGATGTCGTCCTTCGCCAAGTCCGCCGCCAGCGCACTCTTCGGAGGCATCGTCGCCCGGTACCAGACGATGATCCAGATCGAGCTGGACCGCGCCAAGAAGGAGGTTCAGGAGAAGCTCAAGCAGGTCGGGATCGGCGCCGCGCTGCTGATCGCCGCCGGAGCCTTCGCCTTCTTCATGTCCCTGCTGCTGCTGACTGCGGCGGTCGCGGGCCTGTCCACCGTGTGGCCGGTGTGGCTGTCGGCGCTCACGATCGCGGGCGGCGTCCTGCTGATCATCCTCATCCTGGTGGGCATCGGAGTGTCGAAGATCAAGAAGAATTCCGACCTCATGCCGACCGAGTCGGTGGAGAACCTCAAGAAGATGTTCGCGTGGGAGTGACCCCACTCTTCGGCGCGCGCGGCTGACGGCCCGCGAGCCACACCCCCACGAGCACCACGGCGGCACCGACGACCTCGTTCCAGTGCAGCCGCTCCCCGAGCACGAGCACGCCCAGGGTCGTCGCGACGACGGGTACCAGGTAGGTCACGGACGATGCGGTGGTCGCGCCCGCGAGCTTCACGACGCGCCAGAACCCCACGTACGCGATGGACGTGCCCGCGACGCCGAGCCCGATGAGCCCCCACAGCGGCACGGAGTCCAGCGCGAACGCCCCAGGCTCGGGGCTTCCCGACAGCAGCGCGAAGGGCGCGAGCAGGACCGCGCTCGTCCCGATCTGCGTCGCCGAGAGCACCGTGTGCGACTCGTTGACTCGCGCAAGCAGGCGGCGGGACAGCGTGCCGCCGATGCCGTAGCAGGCCGTCGCCGACAGCATGAGCAGCACACCCGGCACGGAGAACTCGTCCACGTTCCACGCGCCCACGAGCACGGCGATGCCCGCCACGCCCACGAGCAGGCCGACGAGCTGCGGGCCGCGGATGCGCTCGGACGGGATCAGCATCGCGACGAAGAACGCGGTCCACAGCGGGGTGGTCGCGTTGAGGAGGCTCGCGAGGATCGACGTGAGGTGCTCCTGCGCCATGGGGATCAGCACGAGCGGGGCGCCCGACATGAACACGCCGACCAGCGCGACCGCGAGCACATCCTTGCGACTCAGGGTCGGGCGTCGACGCTGGATCACGACGATGAGCCACAGCACGGCGGCGCCCACCGCGAGGCGTCCGAAGCCGACCTGGCTCGGGGTGAACGCCCGCAGCGCGAGCTCGATGAAGAGGAACGACGAACCCCAGCCGAGCGCGATCAGCGGGATCAGCGGCGCCCACTGCCGCGCGGGCGCGTGCGGGGTCATGAGGGATCGCCGTACATGGACGATGCGGGGGCCGGGTCGGTCTCGGTGGCGGAGGCCTCGATCAGGGCGAGCCGGCCGGAGGGTGCGCCCGCCTCGAACGCGAGCATGGATGCCTTGATGCCCACTCCCCCGAAGCCGTACGAGCCCAGCAGCCCGCCAGCGCGGATCACGCGGTGGCAGGGGATGAAGACCGCGACGGAGTTGCGGGCGCAGGCGGTGCCGACGGCGCGCATCGCGCGGGGACGTCCGGCGGCGGCCGCGAGCTCCTGATAGGAGACGGGCTCCCCGGCGGGGACGCCCCTCAGCGTCGCCCAGACCTCCTGGAAGAACTCGCCTCCGGGCTGCTCGACGGGCACGGACGCCAGCGCGCCGTGGTCCCCGGCGAGCCAGGCGCGCACGGCGCCCACCGCATCGTCCAGGTCACCCTCGACGACGCCTCGCGTCGCGTACGGCGCGGCGAGCCGCAGCCGTAGCTCGCGGTCGGACTCGTCGAGGCCCGCCGCACGCACGACGCCGTCCTCCGGGGTGGCGAGCATGCGCAGGGCGCCCCAGGGCGTGTCGACCTGGGCGGCCTCGAGCGGGGACTGCGTCATGAGAGCAGGCTAGAGCGCGGGGGCGGTGCCAGCATCCGTCATGCGGATCCAGCACCGTGAGGGCACGCCTCGCACCGGGCGAAGCGCACCGCATCGCTGCGGCTCGAGCCGTTCGGGGCGCTGTCGCGCCCCGCTCCGGCAGTCCCCCGTGCGACTACTGCTGCTCGCGGGCCTGCGTGAGCAGGGCCTGCACCTCAGCCTCGCGGAATCGGCGGTGTCCGCCCAGCGTGCGGATGGAGGACAGCTTGCCCACCTTCGCCCAACGCGTCACGGTCTTGGGGTCTACGCGGAAGATCGCGGCCACCTCACTCGGGGTGAGCAGCTTCTCCGGCTCCTGAATCGTGTCAGCCATCATGTCCATTCCCTCAGTCTTGTCGGGACCCAGTTTGGGGGGGTTCAGGTCTTGAACACCCTTTGAGAGGGCCCAACAGGACAATCATGACGCGAAAGATGAAAATTCACCGGATATAGCACAGATAGGCAGTCGCGACGAGGTGAACAGGCGTTGTAAAGTATGGGGGAACTCGACACGCAGGGCCCGCGGAGGACGCGCGCCCGAACCGTTGGAAGGGACGGCGACATGGGGCGCGGCCGTCAGAAGGCTAAGGACGCGAAGATCGCGCGTCAGCTGAAGTACACGAACCACAGCTCTGATCTGCGAGACCTCGAGCGCGAGCTCATGTCCGGCAGCCAGGGCATGGGCGGCTCCAAGCCGGTCGTGACCGAGGCCGACGACTCCGACGACGACGAGTATGTCGACCGCTGGGCGGACGACGAGGACTGACCTCCTCGGTCTTCTCGAACCCGGGGCTCGCCCCGGGTTCTTTCGTCGCGCGGTGAGTTCACCCGCGCGTCACAGCCTCCCCCGTAGCACCCCTTTCACCCGCAGCGCGCGTCGTGCGGCCACCGTTCGGAGCGCCCGCCAAAGTGACTGATCAGCCGTCCGATTCGTACCGGCACGTCGCGGTTCACCCACGAGGAAGCTCGGTTCTCAGTCACTTTGGCTCGTGTCACGCGTGACCGCACAGACCATTCGTCATGCGATCTTCACGCACGGATCCAGTCGAAGCGGTGCGACTGCTCGGCGGGGTAGCACGGCGAGCGCAGCTGCTGGACGCAGGGGTCTCACGCGAGTCCCTCCAGGCCGCGGTCGAGCGCGGGTCGCTGAGTCGGCCAGCGCGGGGCATCTACTCCGACCCGTACGCCGATCCGGTCGAGGTGGAGGCGACTCGGCTCGGGGCAACGCCCACATGTGTCACCCTGCTCACGCGACTCGGGCTACCCGTCATGGAGCCCGTCTCACGCCATCACCTGCTCGCCCGTCCGGCACGCAGCACCGGCGGCCGGCACTCGCGCCCCGGGGCCGGGGTCAAGCTTCACTACGCCGAGGCACCGCAAGGACAGGGATCGCTCGCCACCGCGTTGGACCTCGCGTCGCACTGCCTCCCGCCCACGGCACACGTGGTGGCCACCGATGCGGCACTCAACAAGGGGCTCGTCCGCCTGACCGAGATCGAGGCTTTCACCTTGACGAGCCGCGCTCGCCATCGTGCCTTGCTGCGGGACCTGGACGGGCACGCTGAGTCTCCATTGGAGACTCTCACTCGGCTCGCGCTCAGAGCCGCGGGCCTCCGTACGGCCTCGCAAGTGCATGTGACGGGCGTCGGTCGAGTCGACCTGCTCGTCGAAGGTCGCGTCATCGTAGAGCTCGATGGCATGGCGTATCACTCGGATCGAAGGGCCTTCGTCGAGGACCGCCGTCGGGATCGAGTGACACAGCTAGGCAACCGCACAGTGCTGCGGTACACCTACGAAGACGTCATGCTTCGGATGGAGCTGATCATCGCAGAGGTCTCACACGCCGCCCTGAGGCCCGTCCTCTGACGCACATCCTCACGGCATGAGGCAACCGAAGTGACTGAGGGACAAGCACTCGGCGATGCAAACCCCCTGGGACGGCTCCCGAGAGGGCCGATCTTCAGTCACTTCGGGGGAAGGGCAGTGCCTGCGCGGGCGATGAGAGCCACCTCAGCCCACGCGGTACGCGCCGCTGAGGTTCACCGCGCCGCCCGTCACGCCCTTGGCACCGCGGATGGTGTCGGGAGAGGCGATGCGACCGTCGTCGGCCTGGACCTCGCCGAGCACCCACGCGGGCACTCCCGCGGCGTTGGACGCGGCGATGAGGCCGTCGGCGTCCTCGGCAGACACGATCGCGACCATGCCGACGCCCATGTTGAGCGTCGACTCGAGGTCATTCCACGGCACTGCGCCGGCGGCCTGGATGAGCGAGAACACCGGGGGAAGGCCCCACGAGTCGCGCGCGACGGACGCGGCGAGGCCCGCCGGGATGATGCGGGCGACGTTCGCGGCGAGCCCGCCGCCGGTGACGTGCGACAGCGCGTGAAGGCCCGCGAACTGCGCGGCCATCTCCACGCACAGCTTCGCGTAGATGCGCGTGGGCTCGAGCAGCTCGGCACCGACGGTGCGGCCGAGGTCGTCGACGTGCGTGTCGAGCTCCCAGCCCGCGTGCGCCGCGACGCGGCGCACGAGCGAGTAGCCGTTCGAATGCAGCCCGGACGATGCCATGGCCACCACGACGTCGCCGCCGGCCACGCGCTCGGGACCGAGGAGCTTGTCAGCCTCGACGACGCCGATCGCGGCGCCGGCCACGTCGTAGTCGTCGGGGTCCATGACGCCGGGGTGCTCGGCGGTCTCGCCGCCGACAAGCGCGGTGCCCGCGAGCTCGCAGCCCTCGGCGATGCCGCGGACGATGTCGACGATCCGCTCGGGCACGACCTTGCCGCACGCGATGTAGTCGGTCATGACGAGCGGCTTGGCGCCGCACACGACGATGTCGTCGACGACCATCGCGACGAGGTCCTTGCCGATCGTGTCGTGCACGTGCATCTGCCGCGCGATGACGATCTTGGTGCCGACGCCGTCGGTGGACGAGGCCAGCAGCGGGCGGTCGTAGTCCTTGAGCGCGGAGGCGTCGAAGAGGCCCGCGAAGGCTCCGATCCCGCCGAGCACCTCGGGGCCGTGCGTGCGCGCGACCGCGGACTTCATCAGCTCGACGGCCTTGTCGCCCGCCTCGGTGTCGACGCCGGCTCCGGCGTACGTGATCGGCTCGCTCATCCTGCGACCTCCTCGCGCTGCTCGAGCAGCAGGTGACGTGCGTTCACGGGCGGCGCGATCGGGTACTCGCCGGTGAAGCATGCGGTGCACAGGCGGGACTCGGCCTGCTTGGTCGCCTTCACCATCCCGTCGAGCGAGATGTAGCCGAGCGAGTCGGCGCCCAGCTGGTCGCGGATCTCGTCGACGGTGTGGCCGACCGCGGCGAGCTCGGTGCGGGTCGGGAAGTCGATGCCGTAGAAGCACGGCCATTGGACGGGCGGCGAGGAGATGCGCACGTGCACCTCGGCGGCGCCCGCGTCGCGCAGCATCGCCACGATCGCGCGCTGGGTGTTACCGCGCACGATCGAGTCGTCGACGACCACGAGGCGCTTGCCCTCGATGACCTCGCGCAGCGGGTTGAGCTTGAGCCGGATGCCCAGCTGGCGCAGCGTCTGCGACGGCTGGATGAAGGTGCGGCCCACGTAGGAGTTCTTCACGAGCCCCTGGCCGAACGGGATGCCGGAGGCCTGCGCGTAGCCGACCGCGGCCGGGGTGCCGGACTCGGGGGTCGGGATGACGAGGTCCGCCTCGACGGGGTGCTCGCGCGCGAGCTCGCGTCCCATCTCGAGGCGCGAGGCCTGCACGGAGCGGCCAGCGATCGTGGTGTCGGGACGGGCGAGGTACACGTACTCGAAGATGCAGCCCTTGGGCTCGGGCTCGGCGAACATCTGCGAGTGCACGCCGTCGGCGTTGATCGTGAGGAACTCTCCCGGCTCGACCTCGCGCACGAACACCGCGCCCACGATGTCGAGCGCCGCGGTCTCGGAGGCCACGACCCAGCCGCCGCTCGGCATCTCGCCGAGGACCAGGGGGCGCACGCCCTGGGGGTCACGCGCGGCGTACAGCGTCGTCTCGTCCATGAACACGAACGAGTACGCGCCCTGCAGGTGCGGGAGCAACTCGATCGCGACCTCCGCGAGCGAGTCGCCCTCGCCGCCGAGCAGCGCGGTGACGATCGCGGTGTCGGTGCACTTGCCGCCCTTGAGGTCGAGTCGCTTCGGGTAGCCCTCACGCTCGATCAGGAGGTCGATCAGCTCCTGCGTGTTGGTCAGGTTGCCGTTGTGGCCGAGGGCGACGGTGCCATTGGCGGTCGGACCGAGCGTCGGCTGAGCATTGGCCCACGTGGACGCACCGGTCGTCGAGTAGCGCGCGTGGCCGACCGCGATGTGGCCGGTCAGGGCCTCGAGGGCGGCCTCGTCGAAGACCTGCGAGACGAGCCCCATGTCCTTGAACACCAGGATCTTCTCGCCGTCGGAGGTCGCGATGCCGGCCGACTCCTGGCCGCGGTGCTGGAGCGCGTAGAGGCCGAAGTAGGAGAGCTTGGCAACCTCCTCGTTCGGTGCGTACACACCGAAGACGCCGCACGCGTCCTGCGGGCCCTTCTCTCCGGGCATGACGTCGTGGTTGAGCAGGCCGTCGCCTCCGCGCCTCATCGAGTCTCCTCCTGGTCGGTGGTGTCGGCCTCGGAGGCCTGAGTGGTGTCGGACGATGCGTCGGACGGGGTGACCTGGGTGAAGGTCTCGCCTTCGGCGGGCTCGGCGGGCGCCTGCTGCGCGAGCAGCTCGGCCTTCTCCGCGTCCGCGCGCTTGGATGCGCGCTGGTCCGCGGTGACGACGTAGACGCCGGTGATGACGCCGCCGATCACGCCGAAACCCAGGCCGACGAGCAGGCCCGCGATCAGGCGGCCGGTGACGACGGCGTTCGGAAGCAGCGAGCCCAGCAGGAAGCCGATGGCAGCGGGGGTGCCCGCGCCGGTCAGCAGGATGCGGCTGAAGCGCGGCGCGTGACGGACGACGGCGGGGACGGCGTCGGCGAGCTCCTCGGGAGTCGGCTCGGGCTGCTCCTCTGCGCTCGGCTGGTCGCCAACAGCCGCGGTCTCCGCGGCCGGCTCGGCCGCGGGTTCGACGGCGTCCGGCTGCGCGGTCTCGTCGACTGGCGCGGTCGTGCCTGTCTGGTCAACAGCGTCAGGGGCGTCCCCGGAGGCCGCGACCTGGTCGGCGTCCTCAGCGGTGACGTCCTCAGGGCGGGGGGCGTCGCTCACATGGCAAGTCTAGGCGGTGTCCGGTGGGCCCGGAACGAGCGTCGCTCGTCCGGGCCCACCGGCTGACCCCCTCAGCCCTTCGTGGATCCCGCGAGCAGGCCACGCACGAAGTAGCGCTGCAGCGAGAAGAACACGATCAGCGGGATCACCATCGAGATGAACGCCGCGGGAGGCACCAGGTAGGCGGTCGTGCCGTAGTTGCCCGCCAACGTCGAGATCGGGTACGTCAGCGGATAGGTCGCCGTGCTTCCGAAGACCGACGACACCAGCAGGTCGTTCCACACCCACAGGAACTGGAAGATCGCCAAGGACGCGATCGCAGGAAGCGACAGCGGGATGATCACCCGGAAGAAGATCTGGGTGTGGCTCGCGCCGTCGACCCTCGCCGCCTCGATGATGTCGCTCGGGATCTGCGCCACGAAGTTGTGGAGCAGAAACACCGCGAGTGGCATCGCGAAGATCGTGTGGGCTATCCAGACGCCGGGGAACTCACCCGCGACGTCCAGGTTGTTGGGGCCGAGCAGTCGCAGCAGCGGGATCAGCGCAAGCTGGAGAGGCACGACCTGGAGGGCGAAGATCGTCACGAAGATGAAGTTCGACCCCTTGAACGGGATCCAGGCGATCGCGTAGGCCGCCATCATGCCGATCACGAGCGGGAACACGACCGACGGCACGGTGACGACCAGCGAGTTGATGAGGTTCCCGAGGAGCGGGTCGGCGGTGGTGTTGTCGCCGAACGAGTCGAACAGCACGATGCCGTAGTTCTCGAACGTGAGCTCACCGTCGAAGATGACCTCCCACCATGCCGAGGTGCGGTAGCGGTCGCCCGGCACGAGCGAGGTCATGAACAGACCGATGGTCGGGATGGTCCACAGCGCGGCGATGATGATCGCCGCAGCGGTCGCCCACGGGGAGGTGAGATTCTCCTTGGCCTTCGCGGCCTTGGTCTTCGGACGGGACTCCTTGGTCTCGTCGGGGATCGCGGGAGCTGGAGTAGCCATCAGCGGGTCTCCTTCACCTTGTTGAGCGACCGGACGTTGTAGATGACGATCGGGATCACGAACAGGAACAGGATCACCGCGAGCGCGGCACCGAGTTCCTGCCGCTGCTCCACGAAGGACAGGACGAACATCTTGTTCGCCACGACGTCGGTCGAGTTGCGGCCCTGGGTCAGGGTGCGGACGATGTCGTAGACCTTCAGGGTCGCGATCGTGATGGTCGTCACGACGACCACGAGCGTGCCGCGGATCGACGGGATCGTGATCGACCAGAAGCGCTGCCACGCGTTGGCGCCGTCGAGCGAGGCCGCCTCATTCATCTCCGGGGGCACGCCCTTGATCGCCGCCGAGATGATGACCATCGCGAATCCCGTCTGGATCCACACGAGGATGATGATCAGGAAGAGCGTGTTCCACGGTTGGACCGTGAGGAAGCTGATGGGCTCGAGTCCGAACAGCTCGAGCGTCGCGTTCAGGATTCCGGTCTGGTTGCCCGTCTCCCTGTACGAGTACATGATCGAGCCCCAGATGACCGAGGCGCCGACGAACGAGATCGCCATCGGCATGAACACGAGCGACTTCAGGACCTTCTCGCCCTTGGCGCGGTCGATGAAGACCGCGTAGGCGAGGCCGATCCCGGTCGACAGCAGCGGCACCAGGATCATCCACACCACGGTGTTGATAATCGTCCTGAACATCGTGTCGTCGGTGAACGCGAAGATGTAGTTGTCGAGCCCGACGAACACGTTGGTCACCGTGTTGATGCCGGTGACCTCGTCGGGCACCTTGACGAGCTCCGTGAACGACAGCCGGACGGTGTCGAGCGCCGGATAGATCAGGCCGATCAGCAGCAGAGCCAGCACCGGGGTGATGAGCACCACGAGCTGGACCTTGTCCCTGAGCCTGCCTCGCACCATGTCGGCGCCGAACATGATGATTCCCACGACCGCGATGAACGCGACGATCGCGATCACCGCGAGGGTGATGTTGCTTGCCTGCGTGGACCAGAAGTCCCCGCCGAGCCCGGCCTGCGGTAGGCCGGGCCCCAATCCGCTGATCACGGACATCGATCTCCTCCTCTACCTCTGCACGACTGTCATGTGACGCGACCAGCCGGGCCCCGCCCGAAGGCGGGACCCGGCGGATCGCTATGCCGTCGGCTTACGGCCAGGCCGCATCGATGTCCGCGAGAACCGTGTCGAGGTCCTTGCCGTTGACGTACTCGGTGATCTCGACCCAGAAGGCCGAGGCGCCGACCGCCGAGGGCATGACATCGGAACCGTCGAAGCGGAACACGGTGTCCTCACCCTGGAGGATCTCGATCGACTGCTGTCCGAGCTCGGACGAGGCGAGCGAGGCGTCGAGGCCCTTGTTCGCGGAGATCACGCCGCCTAGGCCCACGCGGATGTTGGCCCACGTGTCGGTCGACATGAAGTCCTGGACCGCCTGGACCTCAGGCGCGTCGCTGAACGCGAGCACGAACTCGCCACCACCGGTGACGGCCGCGGGGTCGCCCTCGTTGATCGGCGGGGTCATGAACGCCCACACGTCGCCGTCGGGAGCGACGACAGCGTCGGGGTAGTCCTCGGGCCACTGGGCCTCGTAGAACGACGCCTGGTGGTGCAGCGAGCACGAGCCCTCCATGATCGGCAGGCCGCCCTCCTGGAAGGAGGTCGTCGCGATCGACGACACGCCGCCGTGGCCACCGTTCACGTAGTCGCCGTTGAGCGCGACCTCTCCGAACTTCTCGAAGGCCGACTTGATCTCGTCGGACGCGAAGTCCAGGTCGCCGGTGGTCCACTGGTCGTAGGCGTCGGCGCCGGACTCGCGGAGCACGATGTCCTCGATCCAGTCGGTGCCGGGCCAACCGGTGGCGACACCGGACTCGAAGCCGATGCACCACGGCTTGTAGTCAGGACCGGAGCCACCGTTCTCGGCCATCGTGGCGGTGAGCTCCATGAGCTCGTCCCACGTGGTCGGGATCTCGTAGCCGTTCTCCTCGAACTCGCTCGGCGAGTACCAGATGTAGCCCTTGACCGATGCCATGAGCGGCGCGCCGTAGAAGGTCTGACCGACGGTGCCGTAGGCCTTCCAGTCCTCGGACCAGAACTCGTCGACGTTGTCCGACACGGCCTGCGGGGCCGCGACCACGTTGCCGGTGCCGACGAGCGTGGCGACGAGGCCGGGCTGCGGGACGATGCCGAGGTCGGGCGGGTTGCCACCCTCGACGTCCACGAGGATCGTCGTCTCGAACTGGTCGTTGCCGGTGTACACCACATCGATGCCGGTGCACTCGTTGAACTTCTCGAAGGTCTCCTGCATCTGCTCGGCCTCGATGCCGACGATGGTGCCCTCGAGGTCGACGGTCGCGCCGTCGAAGGTGCCGAAGTCTGCGTACTCCTCGCAGCCCTCCATCACCTCGGTGTCCTCGGCCGCCGTCGAACCTGAGTCGGAAGCAGAACTGTCACTGTCCCCGCCTGAGCTACAGGCTGTGAGGGCAAGGCCCGCGATCGCCAGCGCGGCGATCGGGACGTAATTGCGTCGCTTGATGGACACGTTGTCTCCTCTTCATTGAGTAGAGCCACGCACCGTCACCCCTTCCACGGACGGTACGCACGCCCACGCCAAGGGAGACACTGGTCCCGCCCCCATTGGCGCAAACGCTTACATTCAAGTTAGGGGCGACACCCGAAGCCAGCAACAATTGAATGGTTTCAATTGTGAAATCGTTACGTCCGCGTGATTTGCATGGATGGAGAGATTCGCGAGAAACCGGTTCTCTAGCAGGCGCTTCGGGGCGATCGTGCAGAGATCAGCCCGCGTTGGTCGCGAGCTCGAGCGCGATCTCGTCCCACCACGCGCCGGCCGCGGGCCCGCCGTTGCACGTCCCGTCGGACTCGCCGGGCACCTTGGCCCACACCGTGGCGATCATCCCCTCAGTCGTGCCCGTCAGCCGAGGGTTCTCGCCGAGCGCACGCCCGCGCGGGTTGCACCACTCGCCCGTCGACCCGTTGCCGTTGCGCGAGGTGTCGACCACGAACGGCAGCCCCACCTGCGCGGCGACCTGGTCGCCCCATGCCCGCTCGTCGGCCGTGGTGTTGTAGTTCGAGGTGTTCGTCGCGAAGCCCGCCAAGCTCCCCGTGCCGACCTGCTGGATCCGGCTCGCGATCTCGTCGGCCGACTGCCAGCCCGAGTGCCCGACGTCCAGGAACACCGAGGCCCCCGCATCGTCCAGGATCGTGGCGGCGCTCGCGAGGAAGGCGACGCGGTCGCCCTGGCCGTCGCAGTCGCCGAGGCTCGCGAGCCCGTCGGGCTCGAGGATGATCCAGGTGGTACCGCCCTCGGCGAGGCTCGCGGCCACGCGGCGCACCCAGTCCAGGTACTCGTCCTCCTCCGCGCCACCCGCGCTGTACAGGCCGCAGTCGCGCCCGGGGATGTTGTAGACGACGAAGAGCGCGATCTCACCCGCCGTGGTCGCCGCCTGGGACACGGCCGCGGCCTCGGCGATCGCGTCGTCCCCGCCATTGAGCCATACCGCGATCGGCTGCGACGCGATGCGCTCGATGAGCGCCGCGTCCGCGTCGCGCCCCTCGTCCCGCGCGCGCTGAAGCGCGGTGTCGACCTGGTTGGGGGCGTCGTAGAAGGACGATGCGGCAGTCACGGCGTCGTTGCTCATGCCACCATCCTGGGTCCCGGCGGCCGTCGCCTCGGGATCTGGGGTCGACGAAGCGGTTTCCTCGGGCGACACGGACGATGCGGTGGCCGAGTCGGTGCTCGGGGACGCGCTCACCTCGACCGAGGCGTAGCTGCACCCGGTCAGCAGCGCGACGGCGACGGCGAGCGTTCCCAGGCGACGCAGCATCGTCTCCCCTCCCGGCGGCCACCCCCGGCCGCGCGGCACCATCGTGGCACAGCGACGGGGCGCGGCGCCTGCCCGCTGTCAGTCGAAGAGCGCCTGCCACCCGGGGAAGTCGACCACGGCTGCGGTCACGGAAGGCATGTCGCTCTCGCTGACGTTGAACACTCCCGTGACGGTCTGCGCGACCGGATCACGATCGAGCTCGAGGAGGTCGAGAGTCTCGTTCGAGAAGCTCTCGACGAAGATGCCGACGTCCTCGATCGGCACACCGAGCTCCGAGGCATCGACCACGAAGGTCAGCCTCGTGACGTCTCCCGTCATGCCGACATTCACCGTCTCGGTCAGGATCGCGGCCGAACCGTCCCAGCCCGCATGACCGCCGCGAGAGACGCGCACAGTGGCCTCGCCCCCGGACGCATCCGTGGCAATGACCGTGATGTCACCCGTCTCGGTCACGGTGCCGCCCGCGACCTCAGCCGACCCTGAGGCCTCGGCGGCCGCGGTGCCCGAGGCGGCACCGGGCGACGAGGACGATGCGGGGGCCGAGTCGGTGCTCGCGGACGCGCTCACCTCGACCGAGGCGTAGGAGCACCCGGCCAGCAGCGCGACGGTGACGGCGAGCGTTCCCAGGCGACGCAGCATCGTCTCCCCTCCCGGCGGCCACCCCCGGCCGCGCGGCACCATCCTGGCACACGGAGCCCTCGGAACCAGGGACCATGCGGTGGTCACGGATTTCTCGCCGACCGCGCCCCTGGGGGGTGTCAGGCGAGCGGCAGCAGGGCGCTCAGGTCCGCGCGCTCGCCCGAGGCCTGCAGCACGCCCGAGGCGACCGCATCGTCCCAGGACTGGGACCCGGTCGCGAGCGCGAGCCACGTCGCGGCGTCGGTCTCGATCACCGCGGGCGGGGTGCCGCGCGTGTGCGTGGACCCCTCGATGCACTGGACCGCACCGAACGGCGGCACGCGCACCTCGACCGAGCGGCCGGGCGCACGCGCGCCGAGCTCCTCGAGCGCGTAGCGCACGGCCATCGCCAACGTGGCCCGGTCGACATCGGCATCCGCACGCCACGCCTCCACGGCGGCGCGGCCGGCCCCGACCGGGATGCGCCGGCGGGCGGCCATCAGGCGAAGCGCTCGGGCAGCGTGGCCTTCCAGGCGTCCTCGATCTCGGACAGCGGCAGCGCGAACAGGCCCTGGAACTCGAGCGCGGCCTCGGAGCGCGACTCGCGGTCGTAGGTCACGCCGACGCGCAGCGCGGGGACGCCGCGGGCCTCGAGCATCGCGGTCCAGCGGGGCTCCTCGGTGCGCGGCACCGACACGAGCACACGGCCCTGGGACTCGGACAGCAGCGCCTGCGCGGCGGTGACGCCGTCGCGCTTGCAGACCTCGTCCACGACGATGCGGGCGCCCACCCCGTAGCGCAGCGCACCGAGCGCGGCGGCGGCCACGAGGCCACCCTCGCCCACCTCACGCGCGGCGTCGATCAGGCCGTCGCGCGACGCGGCCACCATGACCTCGGCGAGCGTCTTCTCGTGCGCGTAGTCGACGACCGGCGGGAGGCCGCCAAGGTGGCCCTGGAGGGACGCGAACTGCGAGCCGTCGAGCTCGTCCTTCGTGGTGCCGAGCAGGTAGAGCACCTGGCCACCCTCGCGCCAGCCCGAGGGGGTCGCGCGCGTGACGTCGTCGAAGACGCCGAGCACGCCGACGATCGCCGTGGGGTTGATCGACGAGTCGATCTTCCCGGGCTCGCCCGTACCGTTGTAGAGCGAGACGTTGCCGCCCGTGACGGGGACCTCCATGGTCTGGCACGCGTCGGCGAGGCCACGGATGGCCTCGGCGAACTGCCACATCGAGTCGGGGTCCTCGGGCGAGCCGAAGTTGAGGCCATCGGTGATCGCGACCGGGGTCGCGCCGGCGATCGCGACCGCGCGGTACGCGGCGGCGAGCGACTGGCCCGCGCCGTTGTACGGGTCGAGCTTCGTGTAGCGGTCGTTCGAGCGCGTGGCGATCGCGACGCCGCGGCCCGTGGCCTCGTCCACGCGGATCACGCCGACCGTGTCGGGGCGCGCCATCGCGGTGTTGCCCTGCACGTAGCGGTCGTACTGGCTCGTGACCCACGAGCGATCCGCGAGGTTCGGCGACGCGAGCAGCTCGACGGCGGCGGCGCGCAGCTCGTCGGGGTCCTCGGGGAGCGACGGGGCGTGGTCGGCCTGGAGACCGTCCATCCACTCGGGGCGCGCGAACGGGCGGTGGTACGTGGGGCCCTCGTGCGCGACGGTGCGGGGGTCGACATCGACGATGCGCTGGCCGTGGTGGTCGATCGTGAGGCGACCGGAGTCGTTGACCTCGCCGACCACCGCGGTCTCGATGTCCCACTTGCCGGTGATGGCCAGGAACTCGTCGAGCTTCTCGGGCGAGACGACCGCCATCATGCGCTCCTGCGACTCCGACATGAGGATCTCGCCGGCGTTCAGGGTGGGATCGCGCAGCAGGACGTCGTCGAGCCACACGTGCATGCCGCCCGAGCCGTTGGACGCGAGCTCCGAGGTGGCGCACGAGATGCCCGCCGCGCCGAGGTCCTGGATGCCGGTCACGACGTCGGCCGCGAACAGCTCGAGGCAGCACTCGATGAGCACCTTCTCCATGAACGGGTCGCCGACCTGCACCGACGGGCGCTTGGCGGGGACGCCGTCCTCGAAGGTCTCCGACGCGAGGATCGAGGCGCCGCCGATACCGTCGCCACCCGTGCGGGCGCCGAACAGGACGACCTTGTTGCCCACGCCCTCGGCCGAGGCGAGGTGGATGTCCTCGTGCTTCATGATGCCGACGCACAGGGCGTTGACCAGGGGGTTGCCCTGGAAGCACGAGTCGAAGACCACGCCGCCGCCCACGTTGGGCAGGCCGAGCGAGTTGCCGTAGCCGCCGACGCCGGAGACGACGCCGTGGACCACGCGCGCGGTGTCGGGGTGATCGATCTCGCCGAAGCGGAGCTCGTCCATGACGGCCACGGGGCGCGCGCCCATCGCGAGGATGTCGCGGACGATGCCGCCGACGCCGGTCGCGGCGCCCTGGTAGGGCTCGACGTAGGACGGGTGGTTGTGGGACTCGACCTTGAACGTCACGGCCCAGCCGTCGCCGATGTCGACCACGCCGGCGTTCTCGCCGATGCCGACCATGAGGTGCTTCTTCATGTCCTCGGTGGTCTTCTCACCGAACTGCTTGAGGTGCACCTTCGAGGACTTGTACGAGCAGTGCTCCGACCACATGACGGAGTACATCGCGAGCTCGGCCGCGGTGGGACGACGGTCGAGCAGCGAGACGATGCGGTCGTACTCGTCGGCCTTGAGCCCGAGCTCGGCCCAGGGCATCGCCTCGTCCGGCGTCGCCGCGGCGTTCTCGACGGTGTCGGGCACGTGCGCGGGCGCGGCAGGGGTGGTGGTCTCGGTCATGGGAGAAAGTCCTCACGGGAGTGTGTCCGGCGATGGATTACCGAATAAGCGTACCTGCGCGCGGGCCCACCCTTCCGCCCTCGTGAGGAACGCCCCATCTCACCAGCCCCGGGGACCGGAGGTCAGCCCGCCTCTGCCTCCGGGGCGGCGAGCGCGGCCACAGCGTCGCGCGCGGTGCGCAGCACGTCCTCCCACACCCGACCGGGCGCAGTGACGTGGAGGTGGACGTCTGCCTCCCACGTGAAGCCATCGGAGCCGACCCGCTCAGCGATCGCCGGGCCGAGTGCCTCGAAACGCGAGCCGAGCGCGGCGGGCGCCTGCTCGGAGATCAGCAGCACATGGGTGTGGCCGTCGAGTCGTGAGGTACCGCAGTCCGAGATGAGCGCCCGCACGCCCGCGACAGGGTGGGTGCGGGTCTCGAGCGCCTCGCCCGGATGCCTTCCTGGAAGCGCCGCGAGCGGCGCGTCCGTCTCGATGCCAGGGCTCCACGATGCATCGTCCTCAAGGGCGCCCGCCAGTGCGGCGAGGAGGGCGTCGTTGCCCTGCGCGTCGTCTCCCATGCCTCATCCTTCGTCACGAACCGGTGGTTCTATAAGAACTCACGTCGAATCTTTCTGCACCCGGTGCCCGGAAATGTCGCGCGACGCCCTCGGCGGGCGCGAGGCGCGGGCCTAGGGTGGCCTCATGCTCTGGCTCGCGTGGGTGGTCGCCGCGGGCACCCTCGTGCTCTCGGCGCGACTGTGGCTCCGACTGCGGACCGAGGTGCGTCGGCGCGAGGAGCTCGAGGAGGCCCGCGAGCGCGAGGCCGCCGCCGCGCAGGAGCTCGCCGCCTCGACCGAGCGCGCACGCATCGCACGCGAGATGCACGACGTCGTCGCCCACACGCTGTCGGTCGTGGTCGCGCAGGCCGACGGCGGGCGCTTCGCGGGGCGGACCGATCCGGACGCGGCGCTCAGGAGCCTCGACACCATCGCGGACGTGAGCCGCGCCGCCCTGACCGAGATGCGCGCCCTGCTCGGCGTGCTGCGCGAGGGCGATACCGAAACCCAGATGGGCCCGCAGCCGTCCCTCGCGGACGTCCCCGCGCTCGTCGCCTCGACGCGCGAGGGCGGCCTCGACGTCAGCTACGTCACGACCGGGACCCCGCGCCCAGTGCCGATCGGCGCGGGACTGGCCGTGTACCGCATCGTCCAGGAGGCCCTCACCAACGTCCTCAAGCACGCGGGACCGTCCCCCAAGGCGTTCGTCCAGCTGCGATGGGAGGACGACGGGCTCACCGTCACGGTGTCGGACGACGGCCGCGGCGCCGCGGCGAGGGGCGATGGCAACGGCTCCGGGATCGCGGGGATGACCGAGCGGGCGAGCGCGTTCGGCGGGTCGCTGTCGGCCGGGCCCAAGGCCGGGGGTGGCTTCCTGGTCCGCGCGCGTCTGCCTCTGGGACCGCGGGAGGGTAGCCTCACGTCATCGCCGGCGACCACAGCCGGCCCTACCCCGGGAGACGACGCATGATCGACGAGCGCGAGGTGCTCACCTGGCAGGGCTACGGCGACGCGTCGCGCGAGCTGGCGCAGATGGTCGTCGACGACGGCTATCAGCCGGACGCGGTGGTCGCGGTCGCGCGCGGCGGGCTGCCCGTCGGAGGCGCGATCTCGTACGCGCTCGGCACCAAGGGCGTCGGCACGCTCAACGTCGAGTTCTACACGGGCATCGACGAGCGCCTGCCCGAGCCCGTCCTGCTGCCCCCGCTGCTCGACACCGACGCGATGAAGGGCCTCAAGGTGCTCGTCGCGGACGACGTCGCGGACACCGGCGAGACGCTCGCGCTCGTGAAGAAGCTCATGGAAGCGCACGCCGCCGAGGTGCGCACCGTGGTGCTGTACGCGAAGCCGCGCTCCGTGATCGACCCCGACTACGTGTGGAAGCGCACCGACAAGTGGATCACCTTCCCGTGGTCGGCGCTGCCCCCGGTCACGCCTGGAAAGCCGCACCCCGAGGAGGGGTAAGCCCTCTGCGCTACTCGTAGTGGAAGCGGCAGGCGGCGATCCGCAGCTCGTCCCCGACCACCTTGTAGACGAGCCGATGCTCAGCCGTGATCCTTCGCGACGAGTAGCCGCTCAGGCCGTGCTTCAACAGCTCCGGCTTGCCAAGACCGGCGTTCGGATCGCCCTCGTCGACCCCTCGAAGGATGTCTCGTACCAGCAGGTTGATGCGCTTGAGAACCCTACGGTCGGCCTGCTGCCAGTGGAGGTAGTCGTCCCACGCCGACTCGTCCCAGACGAGCCTCACGCCTCGACCAGGTCCTGCTCCGTTCCGCCGCCGGCCTCGAGTCGCTCGATCGACGCGAGCAGGCGCCGCGCGTTCGCGGGGTTCTGCAGGAGGTAGGCGGTCTCCTTGAGGGACTCGTACTCCTCGAGGGAGACGATCACGACGGGCTCGTGGCCGGCGCGCGTGATGACAACCTCCTCGCGATCGTCCACGACCGAGTCCAGCACGCGCGCGTAGTTCTCCCGCGACTGCGAATACGACATGGTCTTCATCTCGGCCTCCTTGTACAGAAAAGCGTACGTCCGCGCGTTCGCCTCGGTCAACGTCATTCGACCGTATGCAGCCCTCGCGTGCATCGTCCCGCTATCCACAGTCCCGATCCCTCACCGACCCCGTCACCGCACATTCCTCCCCAAGGCTCCACGACGGCTCCGGGGACTCCCGCATTCCTCTGCGTGTTGTCCACCCAGCCCTCACAAGTCCTGCGTTCCTCAGAGCGTGGTGTGCCCATGGAGACGGCTGCAGCCACCCATGAGACCGCTTCGGCAAGTCCTCGTTGGCCGAACCGCACGGAGAGGCATGCAGGGACCGCAAGCAGACCTGCAGCCACACGGAGAGGAATTCAGGGCTGCAGGGTGGGGAGAGGCAGGGCTGGGGTGACCGGGCATACTCTCCCCATGACCATCCGAGTCGCGCTCGTCGACGACCAGCAGCTCATCCGTGCGGGCTTCCGCATGGTCGTGGACTCGCAGCCCGACATGGAGGTCGTCGCCGAGGCCGGGGACGGCGCGTCTGCCGTCAGCTCCCTGCTCGCGCTCAGCCCGCCCGCCGACGTGGTCCTCATGGACGTCCGCATGCCAGGGATGGACGGCATCGCGGCATGCGAGGCGCTGACCGCGGCCTCGGACGCCAAGGTCGTCATCCTCACGACGTTCGACCTCGACGAGTACGTGCTGTCCGCGATCCGCGCGGGGGCCTCCGGGTTCCTCCTCAAGGATGCGCCTCCCGAGGACCTGCTCAGCTCGATCCGCACCGTCCACGCGGGCGACGCGGTGATCGCACCGTCCTCCACGCGCCGCCTGCTCGACCGCGTCGCCGCGCTGCCCGAGCCCACCGACGACTCGCGCCTGGCCGACCTCACCGACCGCGAGCGCGAGGTGCTCACCCTCATGGCGCGCGGACTCAGCAATCAGGAGATCTGCGCCGAGCTGTTCCTCGCGGAGCCCACGGTGAAGACCCACGTGGGGCGGGTACTCGCGAAGCTCGGCGCTCGAGACCGTGTGCAGGCCGTCGTGATCGCCTACGAGACGGGACTCGTCGCGCCGCACGCGTGAGCCCCCCACCCCCGCGCCACGGGTCGACGATCCTGACGGTTGCGGGGCCCTCGTCCCTCCCACGTCGACGATCCTGACCCTGCACATGCGAGGACGATGCGGGACCCAGGTCCGTCATACCTGGGTATGACCGCAAGTCCATCCCCCAGGCCGACGCGGGCACCAGGTGCCGATCGATAGTTTCGTCTCCATGAAGGGGAATTCGGGGGAATCCTCGGCGGCCGCAACGCCGCCGGTCGAGGCGCCGCTCGCGCTCAGGTCCAGGGGGCTGACCAAGGCATACGGGGCAGGCGCCTCGACCGTCATCGCCGTCGATCACGTCGATCTCGACATCCCGGCAGGGGTCCTCACCGCCGTCATGGGGCCATCCGGTTCCGGCAAGACGACGCTCGTGCACCTGCTCGCCGGGCTGGACAGGCCCGACTCGGGCCAGGTCTGGGTCGGGGACGACGAGATCACGGCCATGCGGGACAGGCAGCTCGCGAAGGTGCGGGGCCGGATCGTCGGCTTCGTGTTCCAGGGCTTCAACCTGATGCAGACCATGAGCGCACGCGACAACATCGTGCTGCCGCTCAGACTCAACGGCCTACCGCAGGATCCGGAGTGGTTGGACGCGCTCATCGAGATGCTCGGCATCGGCCGAGAGCTCGAGCGCAAGCCCTACGAGATGTCGGGTGGTCAGCAGCAGCGGGTCGCCATCGCCCGCGCGCTGATCACCCGGCCCCGCATCGTCCTGGCCGACGAGCCGACCGGCAACCTGGACACGCACGCGAGCGCCGAGGTGCTCGCCCACCTTCGCGTCTCGTGCCGCGAGCTGGGCCAGTCGGCCGTCATGGTCACGCACGACCCGACCGCCGCGTCGTACGCGGGCCGCGTGCTTCTCTTCGCCGACGGCAAGGTCGCCGGCCACGTCACCGACCCGACGCCCGAGGCGGTCCTCGCAGGACTCGACGCCCTCGCGGGGGTGGAGCGATGAGGCACCTCAGCTGGATCGCGGTCGGCGTCGTGGGCGCGCTCCTGGGCTGGGCGCTCGGGCCCGTCTGGGCCGAGTCGACCGGCATCTACAACGCGGTGCTGCCGGGCTCCTACTCCCTGGTCTTCCTCGCGATCTACGCGCCGCTTCTCATCGCGCTCGGCGCAGCCGTCGCCGGCACGCTCGATGCCGCGCACCTCGCGACCCGCCGCGCAGAGCTGGCCGCGCTGCACGCGCTCGGTCAGCCGCGCTCGTCGCTCATCGGGCGCGAGGTGCGCCGGTCGGCGGTCCGCGCCTCGATCGCCGCCGGCACCTCGCTGGTCCTCGGCGCCGCGGCGGTGCAGCTCTGGCTCATTGCCCTCCGCGGGACCGCGCTCGTGCCCGTCGACTGGTGGGCCGTCGCCGACCTCGCCGTCTCCTGGCTGCTCCTCGTGGTCTCAGCGACCCTCGGCACGTGGTGGGCCGCAGTGTGGGCGACGCGGCCCGGGTCGAGTCCCGCAGACTCCCCGCCCGGAGCATCCGCCTCGGACGAGGTCGGCGCCAAGCGCCGCCCCCGCTGGCCATGGTTCGCGCTCGCGTTCTCGGTCGCGACGATCGGGACGATGCTGATTCCGGGCATCACGGATTCGACCAACGGTCTCGTGATCGCGTTGGGCATCGCCGCGTCCCTCTCGCTCTACCTGCTGATCCCGGTGCTGCTCGTGTACTGGGGCTCGGGCCTCGGCAACCGGATCGTCCGCCGGCTCGGGCGGGCACTGGGGACCCGCAGCGCAGGAGGAAGCGCCCGCTCGCTCGCCGCCGACGCGCTCGTGCGACCGGCGCCTCTCAGGGTCGCCGCGCTCGGAGCCGTCGGCCTCGTGGTGGCCATCGCGACCGGGGCCGGAGTGCTCCTCAACGGGATGGCAGCGCGTAATGACCTCGCCCAGGCGATCACGCCGGACGCCTACGTCTCGACCGTCAACTACTACGGGGACGTCTACGGCCAGGGCGACCCGTGGACCGGCACGGGCTGGGCGCCCGCGCTCGACGAGGACCTCGTCGCAAGCCTCGAGGCCGACGAGCGGCTGATCGTCGTGCGCGCCGCGACCCTCGTGACCGAAGAGACCCCGCTTCCCGAGAGCTGGGGAGCCGAGGAAGGCACCATGCAGAGCAGCGAGACGCTGATCGCTCTCGCGCCGGACGCGCTCGATGCCATCAGCGCAGACGGGCTGCGCCCCACGTACCTCGACGATGGCGTCGCGATCGGCGGCGCGAGCCTCGTCGCGCTCGGTGACACCGTGGTCGAGCTCGACACTCCATCAGTCTCCGCACCGTTCCTCGCCATCGATCGCGCGTGGGCAGAGGACACCTTCGGCCCGAGCGCGGACTCGACGCTGCTGCTCTACGTCGGCGCCACGCTGCCCGACGGCTCAGCGAAGCCGGAGCAGGATTCTGAGGTGCAGCAGATCCTCGCGGACCACGACCTGGAGGACGCGATCGTCTCGGTCACGAGCTCGGCGACGGTGATGTACGGCGACGGCGAGCGGGTCGACCTCGGCAACCTCACAGTCTTCGGCGGCCCGTTCCTGCTCGCCGCCGTCGGCATCGTGATCGCGCTGTCCGCCGCGACGCAGCGGCTGCGGGCCCGGGAGCACGCGACGCTCGTCGCGCTCGGGGTTCAGGCGGGCACGCTGCGGGCCGCCGCGGCGATCGAGGCCGGCGTCGTCACCGCGGTCGGTGCGGCCCTCGGGCTCGTCGCCGGCACCGTGCTCGGCGCGTTCCTGTCCGCGCTCAACGGCGCGGGAGGGCTCAGCATCCGCGCCTGGAACGTCGGCTACGACCTCGCGCAGGCGCCCTGGGCTGCGCTGCTCGCACTCGTCCTCGCGTCGACTGCGCTCGCTGCGGGGATGGCCGCGCTGGTGAGGTTCCGCGCAGAGGCGCGCACCCCCGCGGAGCAGCTCCGCGACGCCGACAAGGAGGGCGTGCGATGAGCCGTGTCATGGGCTGGATCCCGGCCGGCTTGATCGGAGTCGCAGGGGTTCTTGCTGGACTGGCGTTCGGCGTCATCCGCAACGGCGACCTGGGCAACGCGGGCGAGGCCTTCCTCTCGATCCTCTTCACGACACTTGCGATCGGTCTGTACGGCGGGGCTCTCGTGGCGCTGCCGCTCGCGACGGTCGCGTTCATGTTCCGCAGGATCTCGCTTCGTTCCGACTCCATCGCATGGCGGACGATGCTGGACCTGGGGGCGGATCGGGGCACGATCGTGCGCGACCAGACCGTCGACGGCCTGCGTCGCGGGGCGCTCACCACCGGCGCCGGTGTCCTGATCGGCTTGGTCCTCGCGATGACCGTGCCCTACTTCCGTCCAGCCGACGAGGGCGTCGCGCTCCCCAGCCTCTACGCGCTCGCCGGGATGGTCGCGGCGTACGTCCTGCTCGTTGCCGTCACGGGCGGCGTCCACTGGCTCGCCGCCCGCTCGGCGACCCGCCCGGGGCCAAGGCCAGGCGTCGCGACGGGGCTCGAGGCCGAACCACCCGCTGACCGAGCTCGGATGAGCCGCTGGACATGGCTCCTCATCGTCGCGGTGGCCTTCAGCGCGGGGATGCTCACGGCCGACCGCTTCGCCCCGCTCCGACCAACCTCGCCGACCACATCGGCTCAGGTCTGGCTCGAGAACACCTTCACCGGCTTCGAGGTCGTCGCGAACCTCGGCGGCCTCATCCTCGCGGCACGCGCCATCGCGTGGGCCACCCGCCGGCTCGCCGCGACGCTCGGCCGCGTGCTTGCCCGAGCGACGGCGAATCGTCCCAGTGGGCTGGGCCTCGCGGCGCAGATCGCGGCCGACGGCCTCACGCGCAGGTCAAGCCTGCGCTCCCTCGCGACCGGCGCGATCGGCGGCGTGATCGCGATCGCCGCGCTGTCCTCGGTCGTGAGCTCCGTCGACGCCGCCGAGAACGAGGTGGATGCGGCCTTCACGATGGACTACACCGTCGCGACCGTCGCCTGGTGGACGGACACGTCCCTGCCCAGCGGCGCCGTAGACGACGCGATCGACCCGGCCGTGCTGGAGGCGCTGCTCGCGGACGACTCCGTGATCGCCGTCCCGTATGGGGTGCTGCTCGACGACCCCTTCGACTGGTCGTCGACAACCGAGCACTCCGGTGGCGCCGTCCTCACCGGTTCCGGCACGTCTCGCGCCTCGACTCTGGTCGTCGACCCGGCTGACCTCGAGGTTCGCCACTCCGACGGCCTGCGGCCGGTCGGGCTTCAGGACGGGACGGCCACCGTCGGATGGGGAACCCCGCCTTGGGACGAAGCGACGTTCTCGGACGGCCGAGACGACCTGTTCGGCCTGTACGGCTCGGACGCCTCGGCCTTCGTGACCCGTGCCTGGGCAGAGGAGGCCTACGGTGCGGTGCCCGTGGTCGGCGTGATCCTCTGGCCCGCCGACGCCGAGCTGCCATTGAGCCCTGACGGCCTGATCCAGCGCGGAGAGCTCTGGGGCGAGGACCTTGCGACGCTCGACGCGGCGGTCGACGCCGCCGGAGGCGACGAGCTCGCCACGTACGTCTCGGACGGGTCGGGCACCCAGAAGTTCGCGTCGGGCTTCGTAGGCGCGCTCACGGTTCTCGCGATCCCGCTGTCGGTCCTCGGGATCGGACTCGTGGTGGCCCTCGGCAACGCGTCGGTGCGCGACCGCCGTCGTGAGTTGGCAACGCTGTCCGCACTCGGGGCCTCGCCTCGGGCAGTCCGAACCGCGCCCGCGATCGAGGTGGCGACGACCGTGCTCGCCGCGTGCCTGGTCGGGATTCCCGCCGGGACACTTGTGGCCCTCACGCTGTACCACCCGACCCTTCTCCAGGCAGGCGCTCCCCTTGACCTGAGCAACACCCTCTGGATCATGGGCTGGGATCTTGCCCATGCCTCGTTCGGGACCCCTCTCGCGGTGGGCGCGGCGGCGCTCGTCGTATCGACCGCGGCGGCGCTACTCGTCGGCTCGTGGATGGCCCGAGGCACCCCGGTCGAGGAGCTCCGCACCGCCGACAAGGCGGGCGTGCGATGAAGATGGCGCACGTGCCGCTCGGGATCCTCGGGATTGCGGGCGTCCTCGCCGGGATCGCGACCGCGGTCTCGCTTGCAGGCACCTCGATCGACACCTGCGGGCGCGCATGCGTCGAGTGGGACTACGACGCCGAGACTGCGATCGCGCTCGTGGGCGCGACGCTCTTCCTGCTGCTCCCTGCTGCGCTCCTCACGTACGCCTTCCGAGTGATCGGGATCCGCCCGGATGCAGACCGGTGGCGAGTCGAGATGGCGCTCGGAGCCTCGCGCGACAGCATCGTGACCGCCGAGTTGCTGCGCGGGCTGCGCCACGGTGCCGCCGCCGGCGGCATCGGGCTGGCCTGGGGCATCGCCGCCACGCTCGCGAACCCCGGAGTGCGCCCCGAGAACCTGAGTGGGGCTGCGCTGGCGCTCGCTATGTACTCCTTCGGCTTCCTGGTGGTGCTCGTGGCCGTGAGTGGTTTCGCGTACCAGGCGGCGGCGTCCAGGGTCACCGCGACCGCGCCCTCCGCCGAGCATGCTCCGACCCTCGAGTCCGGCACCGTCGAGAATCCGAGCCGCCTGCAGCGCCGCATCGCTCTCGGAGCCATCGCGGCAGCTCTCGCGTTCTTCCTTGTCGACCGGACTTGGCCTGGCATCGCATGGCCTGGCGGCGACGTCACGTCACTCGCCGCGACGATCGCAGTGTGGATCGCTTTCGGGACGTTCGCCGACCTGTTGCTGCTCTCGCCGCCGCGCTGGCTCGCCGTCGCGCTCGGCCGAGGTCTCACGGAGTTCCTCGGGGGGTTCTCGCGCAGTATGGGGACCGCGCTCGCGATGGCGACGGACGCGCTCGGACGCCGCTCGGCGCTGCGCCGCCTCGCCACCATGCTGACGACGCTGCTCATCGGGATCGTTGCCTTCACCACCACGACGACCGAGCTCGCCTCCGCGCGCGACGCCTCGGAGGCTCCGTTCTCGTACGCGACCGTGCTGACGACGCTCACCTGGGAGGAGTCGCTGCCCGCGGGGGTCGTCTCGAAGGCCCTTCCAGACGATGTGGTGGCCACGCTCGAGTCGGACGCTCGCGTGGTCACGGTGCCGGCGGGAATGATCGTCACCGGCGCTGAGGACGGTCGCATCGGCGGCAGCGTCGACGGAGCGGGTGACGGCGGCGAGGTGGTGCTCGTCGTCGCGCCGACCGACCTCGCCGAGATCTCGGCAGAGGGGCTGCGCCCTGTCGGACTACAGGATGGCACCGTCACCTCGGGCGACGCCGAGCTGAACGACCTCGGGGCCAGTGCCGTGGCCGCTCTCGGCGGCACGACCGTGTTCAAGGTTCCCTCGACCTACGTCGAGCCCATCGCGACCCGCGAGTGGGCCGAGTCCGTGTACGGAGACGTTCCCGCATCGTCCCTGATGCTGTGGCCCGCCGACGCGGCCCTGTCCTACGAGGACGCGGGTACCCTCATGGACCAGGTCCTCGCCGACGCGGGCGCGGAGGTCGACGGTCACGTTCTCGCGGGCGGGGCGGACCGCTCGGACCCGTCGTGGACGGAGTCCCTGTGGCTCGCGATCGGCGCCCCAGTTCTGATTCTGGGTGTCGGGCTCATCGTCGCGCTGGGCGCTTCGTCCGCGCGCGACTCACGTCGCGAGCTCGCGACCCTTGCGGCGCTCGGCGCCTCGCCCCGCGCGCTGCGACTCATCCCTGCGCTCGAGTCTGCGCTCACGATCACCGGGGCCACCGTGGTGGGGACGCTCAGCGGCACCGTCGCGTCGGTGCTGTGGAACCACCCGACGCTGCTCAAGTCAGGGGCGCCGCTCGACCCGTCCGAGACCCTGTGGGGCCTCGGGTGGGAGCTCGGTCACGCGCCGTGGATCGTGGGCCTCGGGGTGGGCTCCGTCGCACTGATGGTGGCCGTCGCCGTCTCCCTCGTCCTCGGCCTCAGCATGTCCCAGGGCACGCCGGTCGAGGAGCTCCGCACCGCCGACAAGGAGGGCGTCCGATGATCCGCCAGCTCATGCGCGAGCAGTTCCGCACCCACAGGACCTACCTGCTGTGGACGACGACACTGCTCACGGTCGCCGTCGCCATGGCGTCGTTCGCGACGTTCTCCGCCACGCAGGCAGTCTCTGTCGAGCGCCACATCGAGGCCGCGTACGGCATGGACGGCTCGTGGCACGGCTTCGCGTCCTTCGTCTCCTGGGACGAGCCCGGTGAGCCGGACCCCATGACGACAAGCGAGGTGGCGGACATCGTCGACGCCGCGAACGCCGAGGGCGCGGGCGCGACAGCGCTCACGACCATCGACTCGATGGTGTCGTCGCTCCCCCTCGCGGACCGCGACGTCGACTACGAGAGCCCGGACTACGAGTGGCCGCTGTCAAGCGGCGCCGCACTCGTCGGCGAGCCCGACTGGGGTGCGCTGCTGCTCGACGGCGACGCACCCGAGCCTGGCGAGGTCGTGGTCAGCGCGACATGGGCCGACGAGCTCGGCGTCGGGATCGGCGACACGGTCTGGGCCTACGCAGGACTCTGGAACGGTGAAGACGACGTCGAGCCGCTCGAGGTGGATCTCGGCGCGCTCACCGTGAGCGGCCTCGTACGCGACTCGCTCAGCGATGCCTACTGGGCGTCCACCTACGACTACCTCCTCAACTGGGACACCGCGGGGGAGTTCGCCGCAACGGTCACCGAGGCGAACCCCACCGCCGCGCAGGACATGTCGCTCATCTACCAGGCCGAGATCAGCGCCGACGTCAGGACGCCCGCACTCGACACCGTCAGGGGAGGTGGCTCGTACTCGATGTTCGGCTCGATCACCGCGCCGATCGCGCAGAACCTCGCGATCGCGGCGGGCATCCTCTCGCTCGGCCTCATCGGCATGGCGTTCGCGGTCGGCCGGTCACAGGCACAGTCCCGCACGGGCTGGGTCGCGACGGCGCGCGTGCTCGGAGTGCGCCGCTCGTCGATCGTCGCCGCAACGATGCTCGAGGTGCTCATCGTCGGCTTCGTCGCCGGCGCGCTCGGTGCGGCCACGGGCGCCGGGATCGTGACATGGGACTGGGCCCGCCGCACCGCCGCGCAGCCCGACGCCTTCGTCCCCGCCGGCGTCTCTCTGCCCTGGTGGGCGTGGCTGGCGATGCTCGGGCTCGCACTGATCGTCGCAGGCGTGATCGGAGGCATCCCCGCCTTCTGGGCCGCGCGAGTCGCTCCGGCCGCGGCGCTCAAGCCCGTCACGCCAGCGACTCAGGCGGAGGTGTCGCGCACGGTGCGGGTCTGGCCGCTCGTCGTGATCTGGCTCGCCACCTCGGTCCCGTTCCTCGTGCTCTTTCACGGCGGTATCGACGTGGACGGCCAGGGGTGGGAGGGATGGGTGGGCGCAGCGGTGCCGGTACTCGGCCTCGCGGCGCTGATCACGACCGCCGCGGTCACGATCGAGATCACTCGTCGCGCGGTGCGCGTCGTCTCGCGACGGGTGGCCGCGGGCACTACGCCGTGGTCCATCGCAGCGGGGCATGCGTTGGAGGGACGGCCCCGCCAGGCGTCTGGGCCGGCGTCCGTCATCGCGCTCGCCGTCGCCGCGACCGTGAGCCTCACGACGTGGGTCGCTCTCGCCAACTGGGCGGAGACCAGCACCTGGACCCTCGATGGCTCGACCGCGGATCTCGGACCCTTCGCACAGTTCCTCATCGACGGCTTCGGCTTTGAAGACAGCTTCGGCGGGTCGGTGCTGATGCTGACCGCGATCGGTTCCGCGATGCTCGTCACTGTGGCGCTGGGAGCATTCCTCTCGCTGAGGCATTCCACCAAGGATGAGGCTGACGCGAGCTCCGCGCTCGGGCTCGATGCGGGCGCCGCACGCACCGCAGCGGCCGCGCAGTTCGGCATCCCGCTCCTCACTGGCGTGGCGGTCGGGGTCGTCGCAGGCGTGACCATCGCCGTCTCGGTGTTCTCCTACTGGCTATGGGCGCCGACGGAGATCGACGCCGACGGCTCGGGCACCTGGGAGACCTCTGCCACCATCGGACCGTGGTGGGCTTTGACCCACCTCACCCACGCCATGTGGCCCGTGCTGATCGTTGCGGGGATCGTGGTGGCGTGGGTCGGGGTCGGCGCCGGTGTCGCGGCGCTCACGACGCGCGTGGCGGCGCGCCCTCTGGAGAGGACCGCCGCATGATCGGCCAACTCATGCGCGAGAACCTCCGTGCGCATCGGACCTACCTGTTCTGGACCACTGCGCTGCTCGCACTGACGATCGGGCTTACCTCCTACGTTGCGCTCACCGCGGCTCAGCACAGCACTGTCGCCGACTACGTGGCCGAGGCACACGGCGTGCACGGATCATGGCGGACGCAGGTCGCGGTCGGCGACCCCGACACCGACGGGGCGGGCGACGCAGAGGTGATCACGCGCGACCAGCTCGCCGAACTCCTCGAGCAGGCCACGGCCGAGGGCGCGGGAGTGTCCGCCAGGACCGAGATCCTCCTCACCCTCGGGTCGGAGCTCGAGACCGCGACGTACGTGTCATCGGACTCCGCCGACTGGAACACGACGGCGACGACCGGCGCGGTCGACTGGGACACGCTGCTCCTGACCGGCGACGCGCCTGCGACGGGCGAGATCGTCGTCGACGCCGCCTGGGCGGAGGACAACGGCATCGCCGTGGGCGACGCGCTGACCGCAGGCACCCTGTCCGCATACGACCTTGACGGATCGGTCCCCCTCTCCACGCTGACCGTGAGCGGCCTGCTACGCACCCCAGTCGTAGGGGAGTACGAGGTGTGGCAGGAGCAGGCAATCATCAACTGGGACACCGCGCTCGACCTCGCGGAGGTGGCGGCCGTGGCCGGAAGCCCGGAGTCAGGCACGCTCCAGGCGGTGTCGCTCTACGCCGAGCGCGAGACACCCGCGCTCGCCACCGTGACGCGCACCGCCGTCTGGGACCCGTACGACGCGACAATCGCGTACGGGGTGGAGTACTACGCCCTAGCGGCCGGCGTGCTGGTGGTGGGGCTGATCGGCATGGCCTTCGCGGTGGGTCGGTCCCAGGCGCAGCAGCGTGTGCGATGGGTGGCAACCGCCAGAGTGCTCGGCACGCGTCGGGCGACGATCGCCGCAGCCACCGTGACGGAGACGGTCGCGTGGGGGACGCTCGCGGGCGTAGCAGGACTCCTCGGGGCATATGCCGTGACCGCACTGCAGTGGGAGGCGCTCGTCGCCGCGAACCCCGAGGCGCTGCTGCCTGCGCATCTCTCGCTTCCGGTGTGGGTGGTGCTCGGCCTGGTCGCGCTCGGGGTGCTGCTCGCCGCCATCATCGGCGCGATCCCTGCCTTCTGGTCGGCGCGCGTCGCCCCGACCGCCGCGCTCACGGCGGTGACACCTGTCTCGTCAGTGCCCGTCTCGCGAACGGCTCCGCTCTGGCCTCTGCTGGCGCTGTGGACCGTATGCTCCGCGGGCACCCTCCTCGGCGTGCATGGCACCCCCGGCGATGCCGGCTGGTCGGTCCGCGTCGCCGAGGCCCCCGGCATGGGAGTCGTCGCCGTGGTGACCTACATCTGTGCGGGCGTCGTCACCACGATGCTGGTGGTGGAGCTCGTCCGGCGCGCCGTCGCTGCCGTCGCTGTGCGGCTGTCGCGTGCACGACGGCCGTGGGCCCTCACCGCCGGTTCCGCACTGCTCGCTCGACCGGCGCTCGCCTCAGCCCCCGCGGCGGTCTTCGCGCTCGCCACGACAGTCGGTTCCGGCTTCGCGACCTACCTTGCGCTCTACGTCTGGGCCTACGACACCCAGGCCGGGACCTCGAGCGCGGACCCAGCGGTCCCCTTCCTCGGTCCGTTCGCCTTCCCGAGCATGGGCGCATCGCTCAGCACGGGCTACGGCACGCAGGCACGCGTGACCGCGCTCGTCGCGGGCCTCCTGGCGCTGGCAGCGCTCGCCGCGTTCGTGTCGTCGAGGAGCGCGCATACCGACGAGGACCGTGCTGCCGCAGCCATGGGGCTCGATGCTCACGCTGCTCGCCGCGCGGCCGCGCTCCAGTTCGGTGGACCGCTCGCACTTGGCACGCTGCTGGGCGGCCTCATCGGGCCGTGCCTCGCCGCCGCACTGTTCAGCTACGACTATGTGCTGCACGACGCCGCATGGAACGTCACCGCTCTCGCCCATGTGGGGCCAACCTGGGCGTTCGCGCACCTTTCCCACGCGACATTGCCGGCCGCGCTGATCCTGACCGTCATGCTCGCGTGCGTCGCAGCGGGCGCCGCGATCGTCGCGGCCACCACCCGCGTCGCCGCCCGCCCGCTCGAAAGGACGCCCGCATGATCGGCCAGCTCCTGCGCGAGAACCTGCGCGCGCATCGGACGTATCTGACCTGGACCACTGCACTGCTGGCACTCGCGGTCGGGTTCACCTCCTTCACGGCGTACGTCGCCGCGCAGCAGGCCTGGATCGTGGACTACGTCGCCGCCGCCCACGGACAGGACGGCGAATGGTGGACGAACGTAGGCATCGGCGACAGCACAGCCGCCGCAGAGGTGTTCGACTACGCGACGATCCTCACCCAGGCCGAGCTCGATGCGCTGGTCACGCAAGCGAACTCCGACGGGGCCGGCCTGGTCGCCACGATGGAGGGACCCGCCGAGCTCGCCGCGGTCGGGACCTCACCCGACCTGTCGCTCTTCAGCGACCGCACCACGATCTGGAACACGCTCGCGATGACCGGGGCGGTCGAATGGGACGCCCTGCTCGCCGCTGGAACGGCCCCCGGCAAGGGCGAGGTGGCGGTCAGCGCGACGACCGCGAGCGCACTAGGCCTCGAGATCGGCGACACACTGCGCGCCGGAACCTGGAGCGGGAGCGACGGCGACGAGTTCGTCGAGCTCGGCACGCTCAAGGTGAGTGGCCTGCTCAGGCCACCACTGGAGGAGCGCTACGCGGTCTGGCAGGAGGAGGCGATCATCGACTGGGACTCGGCCCAGGAGCTCAGCGCGCTCGCCGCCCAGGAGGCGGGAATCGGCACCGACTACGACGTCGACGGCGTCGCGCTGTTCGCACAGCACGTCACGCCTCAGCTCGCCGGGCTAGGAGCGTCCCGGCCGCCGGGTGGCTGGTACGAATCGACCGGCGTGTGGGACCTGAGCTATCTGATGCTCGCCGCCGGCGTGCTCGCCGTCGGGCTTCTCGGCATGGCCTTCGCCGTAGGTCGCTCCCAGGCGCAGGCACGGATGCGCTGGGTCGCGACCGCGCGGGTGCTCGGCGCACGACGCTCCACGATCGTCGGTGCGACAGTTCTCGAGACGCTCGGAGTCGGCCTGCTCGCAGGAGTGGTCGGCGCCGCCAGCGCCTACGCGCTTGTGGTGCTCGACTGGGAGCGTCTTGTCTCCGCGAACCCTGACGCCCTGATCCCGCCGCACGCATCGATCGCTCGCTGGATCCCGCTCGCGATGGTGGCGCTCGCCGTGGTCATCGCGGCGATCATCGGCGCGATCCCGGCCTTCTGGTCAGCAAGGGTCGCGCCCGCTGCCGCGCTCAAGCCGGTCACACCGTTGACGGAGGCACGGCTCTCGCGCCTCGTGCCCATGTGGCCGCTGCTCTCGCTGTGGGGATTGTGCGCCCTCGGCGCGCTCGTGCTCGTGCACGGCATCCCCGGAGACCAGGGCTGGGCCAACGAGGTATCGCAGACCGCAGGGTTCTGGGCGCTCGCCTCCGTCGCGGCGATCGCGGCCGGCCTCACCTCCGTCGCGCTGACCGTCGAGATCACGAGGCGCGCCGTGTCCCGTCTCGCCACGGCACTGTCCCGCGCGAGGCGTCCGTGGCTGATCGCGGCAGGGACCGCGCTCGCGGGGCGACCCGCCGTCGCCTCGGCGCCCGCCGCGGTCCTGGCGCTCGCGGCGACCCTGGGCGCGGGGCTCGCGACGTACGTGGCCCTGCTCGGGTGGGCCGATCAGGGCAACCCCTACCTCGCTTCCAGCACGCCGCAAGGGCAGTGGCTCGGCCCCTTCGCGTTCGCCGCAAGCTCCGCGACGGGCTCCGCCTCTGGCGCTCAGGGCGTCCTCGCGCTGATCGTCGGCGGGCTGCTCGTGCTGGTCGCGCTCGCCGCCTTCCTCTCGGCACGCGCGTCGACCGTGGCCGAGGATCGTGCTCAAGCCGCGCTCGGACTCGATGCCGGCAGTGTCGGTCTCGCCTCCGCCGCTCAGTTCGGGCTTCCGCTCGCACTCGGGACGGTGGTCGGCGGCGTCCTCGGAGTCGCTGGAGGGGCGGCGCTGTTCAGGACAACGCTGTTCGAGTTCGATGCGCAGGGTTCCGTGTCCGCGCGCACGGAGGCGGGTGCGGCGTGGGCATTCACGCACCTCACCCACGCCGTGCTGCCGACGTTCTTCGTGATCGCCGTGCTGCTCGGGACGATCGCGCTCGGCTCGCTCGTCGCGGGAATGGTCGCGCGCGTGGGGACACGACCACGCGCGAGCCTGGGCGCCTGAGCCCAGGCCCCTCCCGCATCGTCCCCGTCCCGCATCGTCCCGCCCCCGCCACTAGGCTGGCGACGGATCGAGACAAAGGAGTTGACCGTGGCCGACTACGCAGGGGACATCACGCCGCAGCAGGCGTGGGAGATGGTCGAGGACGGCGCGGTCCTCGTGGACGTGCGCACCGCGGCGGAGTGGCAGTGGGTGGGCGTGCCCGAGACGGCCGCCGCTGGCGAGGCACCGGTCTTCGTGGAGTGGGTGACGTGGCCGGGTGGCGCGCAGAACCAGAGCTTCCTGACGCAGCTCGCCGACGCTGGCCTGACCGCCGACGGCGACCGCCCCATCGTCTTCCTGTGCCGCTCGGGGCAGAGGTCCATCGCGGCGGCGACCGTGGCGACGGCGGCGGGTATCGGCCCGTCGTACAACATCGTCGGCGGCTTCGAGGGCGGCCCGGACGAGGCCGGCCACCGCGGCTCGACCGCCGGCTGGAAGGCCTCGGGGCTGCCCTGGCGCCAGAGCTGAGGTGGGCGCCTACGACCTCCCGCTCGCGGAGCTTCGCGGCTACCGACCCCAGATAGCCGAGCCCGCAGACTTCGACGAGTTCTGGGCCTCGACCCTCGCCGGCTCGCGCGCGCTCGCCGAGCCCCCGACCGCGACGCCGGTGGACGCGGGGCTGCCGCGGATCGCGTTCGCGGACGTCTCCTTCAGCGGCTTCGGCGGCGACCGGATCCGCGCGTGGCTGTCGCGGCCCGCGGGCGTGGATGAGCCGCTGCCCGTGATCGTGCAGTTCCAGGGCTACGGCGGCGGCCGAGGGCTGCCTCACGAGCACACCCTGTGGGCCTCGGCGGGCTACGCGCACCTCATGGTCGACACGCGCGGCCAGGGCGCGGCGGGCTGGGGCAGCGTCGGCGACACCCCCGACCCGCACGGCTCGGGACCCTCGCACTCGGGCTTCATGACGCGCGGGATCCTCGACCCACACGAGCACTTCTACACGCGCGCCATGACCGACGCGGCGCTCGCCGTGGACGCGACGGCGGCGCTGCCGGGACTCGACCCCGACCGGGTCATCGTCGCGGGCGCGTCCCAGGGTGGCGCCCTCGCCACGGCCGCCGCGGGGCTCCACGACCGCCCGATCGGGCTGCTCTCCGACGTCACCTTCCTGTGCCACCTGAGGCGCGCCGCGGACATCGCCGACACCGACCCCTACGGTGAGATCCGCAGCTACCTCGCGGGACATCGCGACCGGGTCGACCAGGTCTTCCGCACGCTGAGCTACATCGACGTCGCAAACCACGCGCGCCGAGGCCGGGCGCCCGCGCTGTGGTCGGCCGCGTTGATGGACACGATCTGCCCGCCATCGACGGTGTTCGCTGCCTTCAACCGCTACGGCGAGCTCGGAGGGGATCCCTCGAAGGCGATCGAGGTCTACGAGTTCAACGACCACGAGGGCGGCGGAGCGTTCCAGGTCGCACGGCAGCTGGAGTTCGTGCGCGGGCTGCTCGGCTGAGCGCGGCCGGGCGGTGAGGAGGCGAGACGCTCCACCACCCCCGAAGGTCACGAAACGGTCACGGCCGACACTCAGGGTTGCAATGTTGCCGAAGGAAACCTAATGTCGAAGCATCGAAGCGCATCGATGCCTTCGACACGACGAGACAACGGGGTCCGAGATGGCGACAGTGGATGACGTGGCGAAGGCCGCGGGCGTATCCATCAGCACCGTCTCGTACGCGCTGAGCGGCAAGCGAGCCATCTCTCACGAGACGCGGGACCGCGTCCTCAAGGCCGCCGCCGAGCTCAACTACCAGCCCCGCGCCAGCGCGCGAATGCTCGCCGCCAACCGTTCGCACATCCTCGCGGTCACCGCCCCGCTGCACGAGGACACCGATCACTCGGTCCACATGCAGTTCGCGATGGAGGTCACCAAGGAGGCCGCCGAGCTCGGCTACGACACGCTGCTGCTGGTCCACGACGACGCGATGCAGAGCATGCGCCGCGCTGCCGCGACCGCGCTCGCGGACGGCGTCGTCGTCCTCGACGTCGATGCGGACGACCCCCGCGCCGATCTCGCCCGCGCCCTCGACTACCCGGTCGTCTTCATCGGCATCCCCCACGACGCGACCGACCTCATGTGCGTGGACATGGACTTCGAGCAGGCCGCCCGCATGGCCGTCGACCGCCTCGCGGACGCCGGCCACACGAGCATCGGCCTGATCTCCCACCCGCGCGTCACCGTCGAGCGCGGCTCCAACTTCCCTCTCCGTTTCCGGGACGCCTTCGTCGCACGGTGCGAGGAGCGCGGCCTCGACCACGCAGTCGCCTACCCTCGCGAGCACTCCGCTCGCGAGGCCGTCGACAACCTGCTCTCCGCGTTGCCGAACATGACCGGGCTGGTGCTCAACACCAGCTCGGACGTGGCGGCCGACGCCTCGCCAGCGCTCGCCGCGCACGGCTTGTCCATCCCCCACGACGTCTCCGTCGTCGCAGCCGGGGCCGCCTACCCGACGCACCGCCTGCCGGTGCCGCTCGACAGGATCCCGCTCGACGCGCAGGCGTCGTGCACCGCCGCGGTGGACCTGCTGGTCGCCGCCATCGACAGGGGGGAGCGCGAAGCCCGCACCCTCCTGATCCCGCCCGAATACCAGGACTTCGGCTCCGTCCGCGCCCCCGTGGACAGCGCCGAGAAGGCGGCCCAGCACTTGGTCTGAGAACCATCGAACCTAGCTGGATCGTCAGCATCGTCGAAGCGCTTCGACGGCGATGCGGAACCCCAAGGCCCGCGAGGCCGACTACAAGGAAGTAGGAGAGACATGAAGCACCGCACTGGAGCAGCGGCCGCCGCGCTCGCCATCGGCGCGCTGGCCCTCACGGCCTGCTCATCCGACGGCGACTCCACGCCAGCGGCCACCAACGCAGACGGCTCGACCGACTGGACCGGCACCACCCTCACCGTGATGCACTACGAGGGCGAGGAGTCCGCGATGGGCATCGCCTGGGCGAAGGCCATCGAGATCTTCGAGGAGGAGACCGGCGCCACCGTCGAGCTGCAGGAGACCGCGTTCGAGGACCTCAACGCCTCGGCCGAGCAGCTCTTCGACTCGTCCGACGCTCCGGACGTGTCCGAGTACAACAAGGGCAACGCGACCGCGGGCCAGCTCGCCGCGATCGGCGTCATCCAGAACCTGGACGACGCGTACGCCGAGTACGGCTGGGCCGACATGCTCGGCGAGGGCGTCGACACCATCGCGATGTACGACGAGGACGGCGTGATGGGCTCGGGCTCGTTCTACGGCGTCCCGAACTACGGCGAGTTCGTCTTCATGTACTACAACCAGGACATGTTCGACGAGTACGGGCTCGAGATCCCGACCACCATGGACGAGCTCGAGGCCGCGATGCAGACCTTCGTGGACGCCGGGGTCACCCCGATGACCACGTCGGCTCAGGAGTACCCGATGGGCCAGCTCTGGTACCAGCTCGCGCTGAGCGAGGCTGACCGCGACTGGGTCAACGCGTACCAGCTGTACACGGACGTCGTCGACTGGACCGGCACCGAGGTCACCACCGCGAACACCACGCTCGTCGACTGGCTCGACAAGGGCTACATCTCCTCCGAGGTCACCGGTATGACCGCCGAGGACGCCGGCCTGCAGTTCATCAACGGCGACTCGCCGATCTTCTACTCGGGCTCGTGGTGGTACGGACGCATGCTGTCCGACGTCACGGACTTCGAGTTCACGATCGCGAACTTCCCCGAGACCACCCTCACCCCCGGTTCGGGTGGAAACATCTGGGTGATCCCGGTCGAGTCGAAGCAGCCTGAGCTCGCTCAGATCTTCATCGACATCACGATGCGCCCCGAGGTCCAGGCGCTGCTGGGAGAGTCCGGCGGCCTGCCGGTCGCGGCCGACACCTCCGACATCACGGACGAGGACGCGCAGAAGCTGATCGAGGTCTTCAACGAGGTCAACGAGCGCGACGGCCTGTCGTTCTACCCCGACTGGCCGACGCCTGACTTCTACGGCGACCTCAACTCGGTCATGCAGGGCCTCGTGAACGGCGACTACGACGCCGACTCCGCGGCGGCGCAGCTCGAGTCCTACTACGAGGACTACGTCTCCACCGTCCGATAACCACCCCTCTGACGGCGGGGGTCGGGTCGACAGGCCCGGCCCCCGCCAGAGACGGACCCCCCTATGTCTTCCTCCCTCCCCCTTGTGCGCGAGAAGCGCCCCAAGAAGCGCCCGGCGGAACCCGCGCGGATCCCGGAGCGCCAGGGCAGCAAGCTCGGCTACTGGCTCTACTTCATCCCCGGCGCGATCGCCGTCGGCGTCGTCATCTTCTACCCGCTCGTCCGCAACCTGCGCCTGAGCTTCTTCCACTGGCGCGGAGGCCGCGCCGAGGAGAGCTTCGCGGGCCTGGAGAACTGGATCGCCCTGTTCGGCGACGAGGAGTTCCTCCAGTCGTTCCAGAACATCTTCCTCGTGATCATCGCCATGGTGATCGTGCCGACGCTGCTCGGCCTGGTGATCTCGGCGCTGCTCTTCGACGTGGTCGGCCGCCGCTTCAGCGGCAAGCTGTCGAGCTTCCTGCGCGCCACCTACTACCTGCCGCAGATCCTCCCGATCGCCGTCGCCGGTGTGATGTTCAGCTGGATCCTCAAGCCGAACGAGACGGGCGTGCTCAACCAGTTCCTCTCCGCCATCACGGGCAACGAGGTCACGATCAACTGGCTGGGCGGCTCGTACGGCACCGCGATGGGCTCGGTCATGGTCCTCATGATCTGGATCCAGATCGGCTACCCCGTCGTGATCTTCATGGCGGCCCTGGGCCGCGTCGAGCCGCAGCTGTACGAGGCCGCGGAGCTCGACGGCGCCAACTGGTTCCAGCGCTTCCGCGCGATCACGCTGCCGATGATCCGGCCCGAGGTGTTCGTGGTCTCGCTGACCACGACGATCGCGGCGCTCAAGGTCTTCGCACCGGTCTTCATCCTCACGGCCGGCGGACCGAACAAGTCCACCTACGTGCCCTCGTTCTACGCGTACAACGAGTTCATCAACGGCACCGACAAGGGCTACGCGGCGACGATCGCGTCGGCCATCACCATCGTCGTGTTCGTGGTCGCGGTGATCTTCATCCGCGTGCAGAACGCCGCCGAGAAGAAGGAGGCGTGACGTCATGACCACCACGACCGCATCGTCCGGCAGGACCAAGACGCCTGCCGCCCCCGAGAAGGGCAACAACAAGTCCCGGCCGCGTACCCCCGCCGAGTGGATCCTCATGATCCTCGCGGTGTTCGGCGCCGCGCTGATCGTCTTCCCGATGCTCCTGCTGCTGCTCAACGCGTTCAAGTCCCCCTCGGACTACGCGAACTCGAGCCCGCTGGACTTCCCCGAGGCGCTCGACTTCACCGGCATCCAGGCGTTCTGGGAGGGACAGAACTTCCCGCGCGCGCTGTGGAACTCGATCTTCATCTCCACGATGGTCGCGATCCTCGCCGTCATCCTGTCGGTGCTGAACTCGTTCGCGATCGGCATCGGCCGCGTGAAGGGCCGCACCTGGATCGTGCTCGTGTTCCTCATGGCGAACCTCATCCCCCAGGAGATGCTGTTCGACCCGCTGTTCAACCTCTACGACGACCTGGGCCTGCTGTCCAACCCGTGGTCCGTCATCATCACCTTCACGGTGATCCAGGCGGCGTTCGGCACCTACCTGCTGTCGAGCCTGCTGGGCACGTTCCCCAAGGAGATCCTCGAGGCCGCGGCCGTCGACGGCGCGAGCCGCGCCAAGATCCTCCGCTCGGTGATCGTGCCGATCATCCGGCCGACGCTGTCCGTCCTCATGGTGTTCTTCTTCATCTGGACGTGGAACGAGTTCCTGCTGCCGCTGGCCTTCCTCAACACGTCCGACTCGCTCACGGTGCCGCTGCTGCTCGAGCAGCTGAACGGCGAGCGTCAGACGGACACCACCACCCTGATCGCGGGCACGCTCATCAGCATCATCCCGACGATCATCTTCTTCCTCATCTTCCAGCGCACCCTCACGCGCGGCATCACGGCAGGAGCAGTGAAGTGAAGTTCACCGACGGATTCTGGATGCGGCGACCCGGCGTCACCGCGCACTACGGCCAGGAGGCCTACGACGTCTGGGCCGACGGCGCGACCCTCGAGGCCTACGCCCCGACCAAGCGCATCGTCGGGCGCGGCGACGTGCTCAACCTGCCGATGCTCACGGTCACGCTGTCGTCGCCCCTCGAGGGCATCGTCCGGGTCCGCATCGACCACCACCAGGGCGCGCACCGGTCCCCCGGCTTCGCGCTGCCGGGCGCGGTCGAGGGCACGGGCACGGTGCACACGGACGATGCGGGAGGCTCCCTGGTCTCGGGCCCGCTGACCGCGCGGGTCACCAAGGGCGCGCCGTGGCAGCTCGACTTCGAGGTGGACGGGGTGCGGGTCACGGGCTCGGGCCACAAGTCGATCGGCTACGTCGAGCTCGGCAAGGAGTCGACGGTCACCGCGGAGCCCGCGGGCGTCACCGGCTACACCGAGGACGGCATGGCGCCGGCGCGCACGTACGTGCATGAGCAGCTCGACCTCGACGTCGCGGAGACGATCTACGGCCTCGGCGAGCGCTTCGGCGCGTTCGTGAAGAACGGCCAGAGCGTCGACATGTGGAACGCCGACGGCGGCACGAGCTCGGAGCAGGCCTACAAGAACATCCCGTTCTACCTGTCCTCGAAGGGCTACGGCGTCTTCGTGAACCACCCCGAGCACGTGAGCTTCGAGGTCGGCACGGAGACCGTCGAGCGCGTCCAGTTCTCGACCGCGGGAGAGTCGCTCGAGTACTTCATCATCGCCGGCCCCACGCCCGCCGACGTGATCCGCCGCTACACCGCGCTCACCGGCCGCCCGCCGCGCGTGCCCGCGTGGTCGTTCGGCCTGTGGCTCACGACGTCGTTCACGACGGAGTACGACGAGGCGACCGTCACGAGCTTCGTCGACGGCATGGCCGAGCGCGATATCCCGCTGTCCGTGTTCCACTACGACTGCTTCTGGATGCGCGAGTTCAACTGGACCGATGGTGTCTGGGACGAGCGCACGTTCCCCGACCCCGAGCTCATGCTCAAGCGCATGCACGAGGACAAGGGCCTGCACGTCTCGGCCTGGATCAACCCGTACATCGCGCAGCGCGGCAAGATGTTCAAGGAGGGCGTCGAGCGCGGCTACCTCGTGAAGCGCCCCGACGGCACCGTGTGGCAGTGGGACCAGTGGCAGGCGGGGATGGCGCTCGTCGACTTCACGAACCCCGAGGCCAAGGTGTGGTTCCAGGACTTCATCCGGGGCCTCGTCGAGCAGGGTGTCGACGCGATCAAGACGGACTTCGGCGAGCGCATCCCGACCGACGTCGTGTGGCACGACGGCACCGACCCGATGACGATGCACAACCTCTACACGCAGCTGTACAACGAGGCGGTGTTCGAGGTTCTCAAGGAGGTCAAGGGCGAGGGCGAGGCCGTGCTGTTCGCACGCTCCGCGACCGCGGGCGGCCAGACGATGCCCGTGCACTGGGGCGGCGACAACTCGTCGTCCTACGTGTCGATGGCGGAGTCGCTGCGCGGCGGCCTGTCGCTGCTGTCCTCGGGCTTCGGCTACTGGAGCCACGACATCGGCGGCTTCGAGGGCACCCCCGACGCGGGCGTGTTCAAGCGCTGGCTGGCCTTCGGCCTCATGTCGAGCCACTCGCGACTGCACGGGTCCTCGAGCTACAGGGTCCCGTGGGCGTTCGACGACGAGGCCGTCGACGTCGCGCGCACGTTCACGAAGCTCAAGCTGTCGCTCATGCCGTACCTGTTCCGCACGTCGGCGCAGACCGCGGAGTCGGGCCTGCCGATGATGCGGCCGATGTTCATGGCGTTCCCCGGCGACCCCGCGACGCAGCACCTGGACCGCCAGTACATGCTGGGCGACGACCTCCTCGTCGCGCCGGTGTTCACTGCGACCGGCGACGTGACGTTCTACCTGCCCGAGGGCACGTGGACGTCCCTGCTCACCGGCGAGAAGGTGGCCGGCGGCCGCTGGGTCAGCGAGAACCACGGCTTCGAGTCGATGCCGCTGTACGTCCGCGAGGGCGCGGTGCTCCCGCGCGGCACCCGCACGGACCGCCCGGACTACGACTTCCTCACCGAGGTCGAGCTCGAGGTCTACCCGGGCGCCGACGGCGACCGCAGCATCGTCCTCGAGGGCGCCGACGGCGAGACCGACACGGTCACCGTGACCGTGCGCGGCGACGTCGCCACCGCGGTGTCCGCATCGGGACGCGAGTACACGGTGAGGGTCATCTGACCCCCGTCTGAGCGAAGGAGCCCCCGCCGGATGGCGGGGGCTCCTTCGCGTCGGACCCGTCTTCGTCTCCCCGGCGCCTGGGGCACCCGCGCACGACACCGAGCCCGCCGCCGCATCGTCCCTGGTGAAGCAATGGTGAGCGCCGTCACCGGATAGCCATCTGGCCGTCACCTGAAGTTCCGCTGGCCTCGATACGTTCCCCCTCGTCTGCACTCGAGGCGCGCGGCGTGTGCGCCTCCCACCGATGAAGGGGATGCACACATGCGCATGGGACGCATCGCCGCGGCCACCGCCGCGGCCGCGATGGGACTCGGAGGGACGCTCGTCGCGCTGCCAGCAGCGGCGGACGTCGCGCTCCCGACCGTCGCGATCAACGAGGTCGACTCCAAGGGCGACCCTGAGGACTGGGTCGAGCTGTACAACTACGGCGCTGAGGACGTCGACCTGTCCGGCATGTACCTGCGCGATGACAAGGACGACGACGAGGACCACCTCCAGTTCGCCGAGGGCACCACCCTCGCCGCGGGCGCCTACCTCCTGCTCGACAAGGACGACTTCCTGTTCGGCATCGGCAGCGACGACACGATCCGCCTGTTCGCCACCGACGACGAGACCCTCGTCGACAGCTACGCGCTGACCGGCAACCCCGACGACACCGCCAACGCGTGGGGCCGCTGCCCCGACGGCACCGGCGACTGGGCCGAGCTCCCTGAGACGCCCGGCACCGCCAACTCGTGCGACGAGGAGGCCGCGACCGTCGAGGACTCGCTCGTGATCAACGAGATCGAGTCCGACGGCGACGACAGCGTCCTGGCCGGCGAGGACTGGATCGAGCTCATCAACACCTCGGACGAGGACCTCGACGTCAACGGCGTAATCGTCATGGACGGCAAGACCGAGGACGCCGAGGAGGACGCCTTCACGATCACCGGGCTCGAGCCGATCCCCGCAGGCGGCTTCGTGGTCCTCACCAAGTACGACGACGACACCGAGACCGGCGACTTCGACTTCGGCCTGGGCAAGGGCGACACCGTGCAGCTGTTCTCGGCCGGCACGGCCCTCGCGGAGATCGCCTCCGGCGCCGCGACGCCGTTCGAGACCTGGACCTGGCCCGAGGGCAACCACGCGGCCGTCACCTACGGCCGCTGCCCCGACGGCACGGGCGAGTTCCACGACACCGTCTCCCCGACCCCCGGCACGGCCAACGACTGCGACGGTGCGACGCTGGTCGAGGCCAGCGGCGAGCCCGACGACTACTCGGGCGATCTCGCCATCAACGAGGTCGAGTCCAACGGCGACGACACCGACTGGGTCGAGGTCATCAACCTGACCGGCTCGCCGATCGACATCTCCGGCTGGTCCATCAAGGACAACGACGACAGCCGCACCGACGTGGTCCCGGACGGCACCGTCGTCCCGGCCTACGGCATCGTCGTGATCGACCAGCAGTCGGCGACCTACCCCGAGGGCTTCGACTTCGGCCTGGGCGACGGAGACACGTTCCGCCTCTACGACCTGTCGGGCGAGCTCGCCGCGAAGGCGACGTGGGACGCGCACGCGAGCGTCACGTGGGGCCGCTGCCCCGACGGCACGGGCGACTGGACCGACACCACGGTGTCCACGCAGGGCGAGCCGAACGACTGCTCGGTGCCGATCCGCGTCAACGAGGTCGAGTCGAGCGACGACGCCGACGGGCCCGACTGGGTCGAGCTGACGAACATCGGCTCGACGACCGTCGACCTCGCGGGCCTGGTGCTCACGGACGACGACACGGCCGACCACCGCTACACGTTCACCGAGGGCTCGCTCGCGCCGGGAGAGTTCCTCGTAGTCGACAAGGACACCTTCGACTTCGGCCTGGGCGGCGGCGACGAGGTGCACCTGTTCGATACCGACGGCACCACCGAGCTCGACTCCTACGCCTGGACCGAGCACGCGGCGACCACCTACGGCCGCTGCCCCGACGGCACCGGCGAGTTCGAGACGACTCTCGCACCGACGCCGGGCGACCAGAACAGCTGCGAGGGCATCGTCAACTCGTCGCCGTGGCCCGGCGGCGAGGACGTGTCGGTCCTGGACGGCGCCGACGACTTCACCGGCGACATGTCCGGCATCGACTACGCGGCCTCTGGCACCGACGAGCCCGGCACCCTGTGGGCCGTCCAGAACGGCGATGGCCTGCTCTACCACCTGGCCGTCGACGGCGCGATCCTCGACCAGTGGACGCTGCGCTACGGCGACGGCACCGGAGTCGTCGACGCCGAGGGCGTCACCGTGACCGACGAGGAGGACGTCGTCTACGTCTCGACCGAGCGCAACAACGACGCAAGCTCGGTGAGCCGCCCGTCCGTGCTGCGCTACGACGTGACCGGCAGCGGCACGCTGTCCGCGACCGACGAGTGGAACCTCGCTTCGCTGCTGCCGACACTGTCGGCCAACGGCGGCCTCGAGGGCGTCACGTGGATCCCCGACGCGTGGCTCGTGGACGAGGGCTTCGTCGACGAGTCGACCGGGCTCGCCTACGACCCGGCCGACTACGCCGACCACGGCAACGGGCTGTTCGTCGTGGGCGTCGAGACCACCGCGGCGGCATACGTCGTCGCGCTCATGGACGACGGCTCGTCGGTCCTGATCGCGACGATCTCGACCGAGTCCGTCTCGTTCGACCTCGTAGCCGACGTGCAGTTCTCCGGCGCGGGCGCGCTGTGGGTGGTCTGCGACGAGGCCTGCGACGGCCGGATCGCGCTGTACACGATCGAGGACGGCGCGTTCACGGTCCAGGCGCTGTACGACAACCCCGCCGGCATGGACGACGGGATCGCCAACGAGGGCTTCGCGATCGGCGACTCCACGGTGTGCGTCGACGGCTCCGTCCCGACCTACTACGCGGACGACGCCGACACCGACGACTACTCGCTGCGCACGGGCACCCTGCCATGCGTCGGGAACGTCGGCACCGCGCTCGACTCGGCGGACGTGTCCGACGACGACGGCACGGAGGACGGCTCCGACGACGGGGCAAGCGACGACGGTTCCGGAGACGGTTCCGAGGGCGAGTCGGGCACGGCGGGCTCCGGCTCCGGCATCTCCGCGCCGTCGTCGGCGACGCAGGGCGAGACGATCACCATCCAGGTCGGGGACGACGACGAGTACGCGGGCGAGGAGGTCTCGGCCGAGATCCACTCGGACGTGGTCGACCTCGGCACGCTCACGGTCGCTGCGGACGGCACCATCCAGGTGACGATCCCCTCCGACATCGCCGTCGGCACGCACACGCTGTACGTGTACGACGCGGAGGGCGAGCTCATCGGCTCGGCCGACATCACGATCACCTCGGCGGCCCTCGCCGCGACAGGCGGCGACGCGACCGGGCTCGCGCTCGGCGCCCTCCTCGCGCTCGCCGGCGTCGGCGTGCTGATCGCGCGGCGGAGGCTGCCGCTCGCGGGCTGACGCAGCATGCCCCGGAGGGGCCCGGCGATCGTGCGGTCGCCGGGCCCCTCTGTCATGCATAGGCAACTCACGCCCGCTGGCCGCCCATCGATGTCGCCTGTAGGCAACTCACGCCCGCTCGGTACGCTGACCTCATGACCGACGCCGACGTCCCCGCGTTCCGCCCCGACACGCTCGCCGTGCGCGGCGGCCTCCACCGCACGCCCTTCGATGAGATGGCCGAGCCCATCTTCATGACGCAGGGCTACATCTATCCGACCGCCGCCGAGGCCGAGGCGGCGTTCGCGGGCGAGATCGAGCGCTACCAGTACTCGCGGTACGCCAACCCCACGGTGACGATGTTCGAGGAGCGGCTCGCCGCGATCGAGGGCGCGGAGGACTGCTTCGCGACCTCGACCGGCATGGCCGCGGTCTTCGTCTCGCTCGCCGCGGTGCTGAAGCAGGGCGACCGCCTCGTGTCCTCGCGCGCGCTGTTCGGCTCCTCGATCAACGTCTTCAACGACTACTTCGCGAACTGGGGCATCACGGTCGACTACGTCGACGCGACCGACCCCGCCGACTGGGAGCGCGTCCTCGCGACCCCCGCGACGGCCGTGTATCTCGAGTCGCCGACCAACCCGATGCAGGACGTCGTCGACATCCCGCACGTCGCGGAGCTCTCACGCAAGGCGGGCGCGCTGCTCGTCGTCGACAACGTGTTCGCGACCCCGCTCGGCCAGAAGCCGCTCGAGCTTGGCGCGGACGCCGTCGTGTATTCGGCGACCAAGCACATCGACGGCCAGGGCCGCGTCCTCGGCGGCGCCGTCCTGGGCGGCCTCGAGTACGTCGACAAGGTCCGTCAGCTGGTGCGCAACATCGGCACCTCGCTGTCGCCTTTCAACGCGTGGGTGCTCGGCAAGTCGCTCGAGACGATCGGCGTGCGCGTCAAAGCCCAGTCCGCGTCAGCACACGACCTCGCGACGTGGCTCGACGCCCACCCCAAGGTCGCCGTGGCCCGCTACCCGTTCCTGCCCTCGCACCCGCAGCACGACCTCGCGAAGGCCCAGATGACGCTCGGCGGCACGCTCGTGACGATCGACATCGCACTGCCCGAGGGCGTGGACCCGCACTGCGACGAGGCCAAGGCCGCGGCCTTCCGCTTCATGGACGCGCTCCAGGTCATCGACATCTCCAACAACCTGGGCGACGCGAAGTCCATCGCGACGCACCCCGCGACCACGACGCACCGCAAGCTCGGCGCCGAGGGCCGAGCGAAGGTCGGCATGTCCGCCGCGACCGTGCGCCTGAGCATCGGCCTCGAGGACGTCGAGGACCTCCGCGAGGACCTCGAGCGCGCACTCGCGGCCGTCTGACCAGGGACGATGCGGGGGCCGGGGACGATGCGGGCGTCTGGCATTCGCGTGCAGCCACAGGGAAGGCGGCGCCCGTGAGCAGGGCATCGGACGCGACCGCGCACGTGCGGGAGCGCGCGCTCACCGCGCCGGCCGCGGACTACGGCGCCCCGCTCGACGCCGAGGCGTGGCTCGCGGGGATGGACGTCGCGATGCCCGACGTCGCAGTGACGCTGATCTGCGGATGGGACGGCACCACATCGCTGCTCATGAGCACCGGTGGCGGGGTGGTCGGCGCGGGCACCCACGATGCCGTCCGTCATGCCGCGCACGCCTTCCTCTCGGAGGCGGGCGCGTGGGTCGACGAGATGCTCCCCCTGCCCGACCTGTCCTTCCCCGATCCGGGGCGCGTGCGGTTCTTCGTCCGTCAGGGCGACCGCTGCGTCGTCGCCGAGGCCGCGGACCTCGAGCTTGCCGAGGTCCGCCACGACCTCGCAGGGCTGTACGAGCTCGCGCAGGCGGTCGTCACGCAGATCCGCCGGACTGCCGCGCAGTCCTGACCGGCGCAGTCCTGACCCGCGCAGTCCCGACTCTCTCCACACCGAGCCTGACCGGGCCACGGGCTCGGGATATTCTGGACGCAGGCCCACAAGGTCGGCAGTCGAGCGGGAGGGAGAGCACATGTTCCTTCCCGAGACGGGCGTGACCGGCCGCATCCCCCTCTCGATCCAGCTCATCGGTCGCACCGGCTTCCGCAGCGCGCTGATCGTCGCGCTCATCGCGGTGTTCTACCTGGTCGGCCTGCCCATGATCGATGGCGCGCTGCGCGCCCCGTCGGTCGATGCCGGCCGCATCGTCGCCGCCCAGGGCACGAGCGTCGTCCCGCCCGAGGGCTGGGCGTACGACGCCGACTCGGAGACCTTCCACGTCTTCACCCAGGCCGGCGCGACCCTGATCGTGACGCCCGTGATCGCGGTGAGCGGCAGCCTTGAGGAGGCGATCCAGCCCACCCTCGACCAGCTCGAGAGCGACACCGAGGGCCAGTGGGTCGTGAGCGCGCCGCAGGAGTTCGAGACGATCGCGGGCGACCCCGCGATCCTGCTGTCGGCGCAGAACCCCACCGACGCTCAACTGGTGTGGATCGTGCAGCACGACGACCAGCAGGTGTCGGTCGTGATGACCTCGCCCGCCACCTCGCTCGAGACGGTGTTCGGGTCGGCACAGGCGCTCGTCGAGTCGCTGCGCTTCTCGAAGGCGAACAACTCATGATCGCACCTCGCACCACCTCCGTCCTCGACTTCCGCCACCCCGTGCTGTGGGTGGGACTGGTCCTCACCCTCGCCGGAGCCGTGAGGCTGGCCCCGGCCTTCTGGAACGCGCTCATCTCCGAGCCCGCGCTCGGCCTGCTGGCGTTCGCCCTGTGGTCGGCCTACAGCATCGTCGCGGGTCTGCTGATCTACCGCTTCGAGATGTTCGAGCGTCGCTCGCTGCGCACGACGACGGTCGCGTACGTGAGCGGCGCCGTGCTCGTCGCGGGCATCGCGATGGTCGCCGCCCCGGCCATGCACGGCATCCTCGCCTCGCTGCGCGGTGGCACCTCCCCGTGGGACTCGGCGATCGCGGCGCCCGTGGTCGAGGAGCCGCTCAAGATGCTCGTGGTCGCCGCGCTCGCGTTCATCCCGGGCGCGCGCGTGAGATCCGCGTCCGACGGCCTCTTCTTCGGCGTCTTCGTCGGGCTCGGCTTCCAGGTGACGGAGAACTTCCTGTACTCGACCCAGTGGTCCGCCCAGGGTGCCGAGGCCTCGGTCGTGCTCGAGACCTTCGTGCTGCGCGGCTTCGTCACGGGCCTGTGGTCGCACGCCACCTACACCGCGATCACGGGCGCTGCGGTCGGGTACTTCTTCGGCTCGGTGAGCGGCCCGGGACGACGCTGGTCCGTGCTCGTCGGATCGCTTGGCGCCTCGATGCTCCTGCACGGCTTCTTCAACTCGCCGCTGATCCAGCTGGGCACCGTGCCGACCGCGATCGTCAAGAGCGTGCCCGTGCTCATCCTCGCGCTCGCCACGCTGCGCTGGGTGCACATGCGCGAGCGGCGCGCGCTGCACCTCGACGCGCGGGACCTGGTGCCCGACGAGCACGTCAGCACCGTCGACTTCGCGAGCCTCGAGAACCGCCGCGAGCGCCGCAGCAACCGTCGCGACATGGCCGAGCGCTACGGCCCGGTCGCGGCGCTCGCGTTCGCGCGCTTCCAGCGCGCGCAGCTCGACGTCCTCATCACGGCGCACGACGACGGCGTGGGATCCGTGCGCTACAACCAGGCGATCCAGGAGCTCCAGCACGCGCGCAAGGCGGTCGAGGCCGCGGAGAGCGACGCGATCGGCGCGTCCGCGAGCGCATCAGCGACAGCGACGCCCTCGCGCGCGCAGGATCAGTCGGCCGACGCCGAGCGGTAGCCCGCGAAGCCCCGCAGCCGCAGCGAGTTCCCGACGACGAACAGGCTCGAGCCGCCCATCGCGGCCGCCGCGATCATCGGGTTGAGGATGCCGAGCGCCGCGAGCGGGATCGCCGCCGTGTTGTACGCGAAGGCCCAGAACAGGTTCCCGCGGATCGTCGACAGGGTGCGCCGGGACAGGGCGATCGCATCGGCGGCGGCGCGCAGGTCGCCCGACACGATCGTGAGGTCTGAGGCCTCGCGAGCCACGTCGGTGCCGGTCCCGACCGCGAGCCCCAGGTCGGCCTGGGCGAGCGCGGGGGCGTCGTTGATGCCGTCGCCGACCATCGCGACGCGGGCGCCCTCGGCCTGGAGCCCGGCCACCACGTCGGCCTTGTCGGCGGGGAGGACCTCGGCGATGACGCGCTCGATGCCGACCTCGTCCGCGACCACCTTGGCGGCGCGCATGTTGTCGCCAGTAAGCAGGACGACGTCGAGGCCGAGATCGCGGAAGGCCTCCACGGCCTCGTGCGAGGTGGGCTTCACGACGTCGCTCACCACGAGGATCGCCTCGGCGACGAGCGGCGGGCGGACGGCGAGCGCCCCGGTCCCCAGACCCCCGGACGATGCGGGGGCGCGGCCAGCGAGCACGGCTGTGCGGCCCTCGCGCTCCGAGGCCTGGGCGAGCTCCTCGATCTCGGCGGGCACCTCGTCGAACAGGCGGCGGGAGCCGACGTGCACCTCGGCGTTCGAGCCGTCGGCGGCCGCGCCCTTGACGGTCGCCACGACCCCCGAGCCCGCGAGCGCGCGGAAGCCCTTGACGGGGACGCGGCCGGGGCGGGAGTCCGCGATGGCCTTCGCGATCGGGTGCTCCGAGCGGGCCTCGACCGAGGCGACGGCGTCGAGCAGCGCTTCGGCCTCGTCCTTGTGGTCGCCCGCGGCCACGGCGGAGACGAGGGTCATGCGCCCCTCGGTCACGGTGCCCGTCTTGTCGAGGACGATGGTCGTGACCTCGCGCGTGTCCTCGAGCGCCTCGGGGCCCTTGACGAGCACGCCGAGCTGCGCACCGCGGCCCGTACCGACCATGATCGCGAGCGGCGTCGCGAGGCCGAGCGCGCACGGGCAGCTGATGATGAGCACCGCGACCGCCGCAGTGAACGCGTCGGCGGCGCCGTGGCCCGTGACGAGCCAGCCCGCGAGGGTCAGCACGCTGAGCGCGATCACCGCAGGCACGAAGATCCGCGCGACCCTGTCGGCGAGGCGCTGCACGCGCGCCCGGCCGTTCTGCGCCTCGTCCACCATCCGCGCGATCTGAGCCAGCATCGTCTGGGAGCCGACGCGGGTCGCCTCGATCGTGAGGGCGCCGTCCGTGGCGACCGTGCCGCCGACCACGTCGCCGCCGGCCTCCACGCGCACCGGCACGGACTCGCCGGTGACGAGGCTCGCGTCGACCGCGGCCTCGCCGTCGACGACGACGCCGTCGGTCGCGACGATCTCACCCGGACGCGTGACGAAGCGCATGCCGATCTCGAGGTCGGCGCGGTCGATGATGCTGCCGTCCTCGAGGGTCGCGGTGCTTGCCTGGTGGGTGCTGAGCGCGCGGATCGCGTCGCCCGCACGGGCCGACGAGCGCACCTCCATCCACTTGCCGAGCAGGATCAGGGTGACGATCACCGCGCCGGTCTCGAAGTAGACGTGCGTGTGCGCGAGTGCGCCGGTCGCGTGTCCCACGAGCACGACCGTCGACCACGTCCACGCCGCGACGGTGCCGATCGTCACGAGGGTGTCCATAGTGGTGCTGAGGTGACGGGCCGCGCCGATCGTCGCGCGGTGGAAGGGCCACGCGGACCACGCGACCACCGGGGTCGCGAGCGCGAGGGCCAGCCACTCCCATCCGCCGAACTGCAGGGCGGGGATCATCGAGATCGCCATGAGCGGCACGGTGAGGACCGCCGCGACCATGAAGCGACGGCGGTAGTCGGCGATCCGCGCGGCGTCGGACCTGGCGTGCTGCTCGTGCTCGTGCGCGAGCTGGTCGCCGTCGGCCTCCTGCGCGGGCACCTCGTAGCCGAGGCTCGCGATGGTCGAGCGCATCATCTCGGCGAGCACGTCGGGGTCGATCGTGCCGTCCGCCTGGACGGTGGCGCGGCGGGTCGCGAAGTTGACGTTCGCGTCGGCGACGCCGTCGAGCCGGGCGAGGCCGCCCTGGATCGTGGCGGCGCAGCTCGAGCACGTCATGCCCTCGACGGGGAGCGTGACGGGGGCGGCATTCGAGTCGGCTGCGGGGGCCGTGTCGGTGGGGGTGCTCATCGGGGTCTCCAGGGGAGAGAGGGTCTCACTGGCCTACAGGTGACATTTCTGGCGCCGAAGCGGGCATGAGTCGCCTACAGGAGACATCGCGTGCGCTGAAGCGGGCGCCCGCAGCGCACGGGAGACGTCGGGGGCGCGGCGCTCGGCTCAGGCGACGGTGTAGCCGACGCCGGTGACGGCCTCGTCGATCGCGAACTCGAGGTCATCGGCGGGCACAGTGCCGTCGATGAGGACCTTGACGGCGCCCGACGCGACGTCGATCTCCGCGCCGGCAATGCCGTCGGTGCCCTCAAGGACGGTGCGGACCTTATTGGCGCAGCCGCCGCAGGTCATGCCCTGGACGGTGATGTCGATGCTCGAGGCCATGGGAGCTCCTTCGGGTCGGGGCGTCCCTTCGAGGACACCGGATGATCTCGAGGTTAGACCTTCCAGTGGAGGGGAAGGTCAAGCGGTGGGACCCAGGAATGGAGGCCATGCGGGACGCCAGACGCGGACTCCGGCAGGACCGCAGGTCGCCCGCGAATCTCAGCGCTCGTCGACGACGCGGTAGCCGAGACCCGTGATCGCGGCCTCGGCGAGCATCTCGAGATCCTCGGCCGGCACCGTGCCGTCGGGGCGGAGCGCCGCGCGGTGGGTGACCGGGCTGACCCCGGCGGACGCGACGCCGGGCAGCTGGAGCAGGCCGTCGCGGATCGTCGTCGCGCAGCCCGCGCAGGTCATGCCGGCGATGCGCAGCTCGACGTCCTCACCCCCGGACGATGCGGGAGCACCGCCGCCAGGCTCGCCGTCCACAGGTGCGGTGTCGGCGACGGAGATCGGGGCGGTCGGCGCGGCGTCGCCCCCCGAGGTGAGCGCGGCGGGAACGCGACGCCGCGGCGAGGGCAATCGGAATCTCATGCGCCGGACCTCACGGGGATGGTGGCCCCGAGCATCGAGGGGCCGCGCGAGGCTCCGTGCGCGTGGCCGTGCACCCCGGCGCGGCCGGCCTCGATCACCTGGCACCGCGCGGGGTCGTTGCACGCGCCGGGATCGAGGTTCTCGGCGCGCGCCTGCATCGCGAGCAGCTCGGCCTTCGCGGCGAGCAGGCTCTCGATCTGGCGGTCGATGTCCTCGAGCCGGCGCTCGAGGAGCTCACCCGTGTGACGGCACGTCGACTCTCCCGCGCGCTTCATCGCGAGGATCTCGCCAGCCTCTGCAAGAGACAGGCCCGCAGCCTGGGCGTCGCGGATGAACCGCAGCTGATCGAGGGCGTCGTCGCCGTAGTCGCGGTAGCCGTTGGCGCCGCGCGGCACGTCCTCCATGAGGCCGATCGACTCGTAGTAGCGGATGGTCTTGGCGGTCACCCCCGCCCGGGTCGCGAGATCTCCGATGCGCATGCTTCCAGCATACTGGAAGGTCTAGGGGCGTCCGCGGAGAGCGGAGCGCGCACCTCCACACGCAGACCTACCAGGGCACCTCGTCGCCAGGACATTCCCGGCTGCGCAAAAGTACTTCTCGCCCAGAAGGCGTGCGGGGGTCTAGGGTCGTGGTCATGCGCACGTCACCGCGGAGAATCGGCCTGCTCGGGGGAATCACCTGGCACAGCACGCTTGTCTACGAGCGGCTGCTCCACGAGGGAGTCGCGGCGGCGATCCCCGACCGCACCGCCGACCTCGTGATCCGGCACTACGACTTCGGCGACGTAGGCCAGTCCCAGCACGCGGGCGACTGGGTCGGCCTTGCGCGCACCTTCGCGCAGGACGCGCGCTGGCTCGTCGACGGCGGTGCCGAGGCGATCATCATCTGCGCGAACACGATGCACGTCGCCGCCTCCTCGGTGCAGGCCGCGGTGGACGTGCCCGTGATCCACATGATCGACGAGACCGCCAAGGCCATCAAGGCGCAGGGCCTCGACACCGTCGCGCTGCTCGGCACCGGCTTCACGATGCGGATGCCGTTCTATCGCGAGCGCATGGCCGCGAACGGCGTCACCGTGCTCGTGCCGGAGGAGCCCGCGCTCGAGCAGGTCCACCAGCTGGTCTACAGCAAGCTGACCCACGGCATCGTGGAGGACGAGGGCCGTGCCCTCGTGAGGGACGCCACGGCGCGCCTGGTGGAGCGCGGCGCTCAGGGCGTGATCGCGGGCTGCACGGAGATCCCGATGGTGCTCACCGCGGACGACGTCGACATCCCTTACTTCGACTCTCTCGAAATTCATGCCGCCGCGGCACTGGAGTTCTGCCTCTCGTAAGCCGATATCTTTCCTGAACCCGAGAAGGAGAGAGGGCGATGACGCTTCCCTCGCGCGTGCCGCGGCCTGGCCGCGGCGCCCCCGAATGGGCCGCCCGCGACCAGCTGTCGGCGACCCATCTGCGGTTCGACGCGATCGACAGGGACGCGGCGTCGCACGCGGAGATGCTCCGCACCCTCGGACTGACGCGGGTCATCTGGGACAACTTCGACCAGGACCTGGGCTCGCGCATCGCGACGCTCGATGCGCTGCGCAGGGAGGGCGTCACCCTAGACGGCATCTGGGCCCCTCACCCGCTCCCCGACCTGGGTGAGCCCGGCTACGCGGGGCGCTTCGGCATCGTCCCTGCGGGGCTGCGCGGCCTCATGGACATCGTCACGCGACGAGGACTGTTCCCCGACCTGTGGGTGCCGATCGCATTCGAGGCGCCCGGCGCGCCTGCTCCGCTGTCCGAGCGCGGGCACGAGGTCGAGGTCGAGCGCGCCGCCGACCACCTCACGTCGCTCGCGCGCCTCGCGCACTCGCACGGCCTGTGCGTGATCCTCACGAACCACGGCGGCTGGGCGGGCGAGCCGCACACCATGCACGACATCGTCGAGGCCCTCGCGCGACGTGGCCTCAAGAACGTCGGCATCGGCCTGCAGCTGCATCACGCGCAGCACCACGCGGCGGACCTCGATGCGGTGATCGAGCTGCTCGGCGAGGCGCTCGTGGCGATCGTCGTCTCGGGCGTCGATGCGGGTGCCGAGCTGTCGGGCCGGCTCGTGCTGCCCTTCGGCGCCGGAAGCCGGGACCGATGGGTCTCGCACGTGCTCGTCGACTCGGGCTGGAACGGCAGGATCGTCGTTCACGCCGTCGGCCACGACGACGCGGCGGCTCGCCTCGCCGACAGCATCGAGGGCCTCGAGTGGGCCGTGGCCCGCGTCACGGGAGACCGCTCGCCGAAGCCGACACAGCGGATCGTCGAGCCGACGTGGCCCCCCGGCTGGGCCTGGCGACCCGACTCCGAGGCGAGCACCCCCGCGGGAGCGCCCCCGCGGGGACCGCTTCCCACGCCGTACGGGCAGCCCGAGCCCCGGCGGGCGATCGCGCGCACCGACGCGGCGGCCGCCTATGTCGACGGATCGCACGGAAAGCGCCCGCGGGTCGCCCCCGAGCCCGCCGCGCAGGCCTCACCCGAGCCCCCTGCACCGCCTGCAACCACTGCATCCACTGCAGCTGCACCGGTACCGCCGGCTTCCCCTGCGGCCGGACCGGTGCCGCCGGTCTCCCCCGCGGCTGCATCGGCGACGCCCGCAGCGCCCGCGCCCGCGCCCGCGCCCGCACCGACCGCATCGGCCGCAGCGGTGCCGTCCTCGCCGGCGGCTCAGGCGCCCAAGCCCACGGCTCCGGAGCCCCCGACTCTCACGCCAAGGCCGGCACCTGCGGACGCGCCCTCGCCCCCGCAGGCCCGCCCGACTCCTCCGAAGCCGGCCCCCGCACCCCTGCTCCCGCGGCGCCGCCCCGGCCTCGCCGCCGCGCAGTCGTTCCTGCCGCGCCGCCGCCGCACCGTCGTCATCGCGCCTCGACCCGGCGAGCGCATCGTCCTCACCGCCCCCGCGGCACTGCTCGGCCCTCCCACCGCGCCGACCCCGCAGGCGGCGCCGTCGGCAGCGACCCCGGCCGTCCCGAACCCGGCCGAGACCATCAGCCGGTCGAGCATCGACTCCGACGCCCCGGATCCCTACTCGGGTGCGCTGCACGCCCTGCTGACCCACCTCGAGAGCGTCGGCTTCCATGGCGCGCCGAGGTCCTTCGGCTGGGACGACCAGGGTCGGCACCTGGTCGAGTTCGTGCCCGGCACCAGGCTCGACAACCCGCGCGCGCCCGCTGAGGCGCTCGATCCGCAGCGCCTGGGCCGTTTCGTGCGGGAGATGCACGACGCCCTCGAGCACTTCGTCCCTCCCACCGACGCACAGTGGTTCGCTGGGATCCCGTCTCCTGGCGGCGACCTCGTGGTGCATCAGGACCTCGCGCCGTCCAACATCGTCCTGCGCGAGGACGGGACGCTCGCGGCGATCGACTGGGACGCGGCCGCCCCCGGCACGCGCCTGTGGGACCTCGCGCACGTCGCGCACGCATTCGCCCCGCTATACAGCGCGGACTCGGATCTGCGCGGGAGCACCGCGCGCCTGCGCGGCATCGCCGATGGCTACGGCCTGTCCGAGGCGGACCGGGAGAGGCTCGTGCCGCTGCTCGCCCAGCGCTCCGCCAGGATGTACGACTACCTCGAGGCGATGGCCCGCACCGGAACCGCGCCGTGGAACGAGCTGTGGGCGCGCGGCGTCGGCGACGTGTGGCGTCGCGACGCGGCGTGGATCCGCGCGCACGAGTCGGACTGGCGGTGGGCGCTGCTGTCCGGTGTCACGGTCGCGTGAGCCCCGGCATCGTCGCCGCCACCTGACCGAGCCCCGAGCGCTACCAGCCGATCTCGGCCAGCAGCTCCTCCGCCGTCTCCTTGGCGGTGCGGCCGACGTTCTCGACCACCACATCGTCCAGGTCCAGGTCCTCGAGGACCTCGTCCAGCTCGATCGTCCTGGCGTGCGCCCAGTCGCGCCAGTACCCCTCGGGTTCTCGCATATCGATCCGGCTCCTACGCACCTCGAGCGGCGCCGTGACGCGCGCGACCGTCACCTCCGGGGCGCCGACGTCGGCTGCGAAGGCACGCGCCCAGCGGGCCCGGTCGTCGGCGTCCTCGACCACGCGGGGGACGACGATGCAGCCGTAGCCGCGGTGCCGGTACACGGGCGCGATCTTGGCGATCGCGGCGAACATGAGCTCCTGGTGATACGGATCGTCCTCGCCGGCGGGCACGGCCTGGCACAGCGAGTCGGCGTCGATGAACGCCGCGCGGGCACCGCGCTCCCTGAGGGCATCCAGCACGCCCGCGGCGACCGCGGTCTTGCCTGCGCCGATCGATCCGTTCACGACCAGGAGCCGCGTCGGCAGCACCCGGCCGTAGCAGAGCGTACCCTCGTCGTCCTTCCACGTCCCGTAGTTGGTGATGCGCTCGTAGCCGACCCGCTCGTAGAGCTGCAGGGCCTCCGGCTGCTGATCGCCGCTCTCGAGGACGATCCGGGTCGCGCCAGCGCGCCGCGCGACCGACTCGGCGACGCCCATGAGCGCGCGCGAGTGGCCCCTGCCGCGGTGGTCGGGGCGGACGTAGAGGCGCTTGAGCTCGATCGCGCCGGCCTCGTGATACGGCGACCAGCGCAGCAGCACCGTGGCCACCGCCTCGCCGTCCGCGTAGCCCACGAGCGAGCGGACGAAGGTCGGGAACTCGGTCTCGATCACCAGGTCCGGGTCGTCGTATCGCTCCATCAGCTCGTGCTGCTGGTCGTGCCACAGGGCGAGGGCTTGCGGCTCGTCGGCCGCCACCTCGCGGATCGTGATCATGACGCCAATCTATCGCTGGAGGGCCGGCTAGCCGTGCGGGCGCCAGCGAGTGCCGGAATGGCGCGGTGCGGCCTAGTGTTGAGAGCGAGGGCCACCCCTTGAAATGCACAGCGGAGGAACGATGTTGAGGATCGGATTCTTGTCGTTCGGATGGTGGTCGGCCGCGCCCGGCTCCCGCGTCCGGACGGCGAAGGACGTGGTCGACGACACGATCCGCCTGGCCGAGGCCGCCGAGGACGCTGGGATGGACGGCGCCTGGCTGCGCATCCACCACTTCGAGCAGAACACCTCCTCCCCGTTCCCCCTGCTCGCCGCGATGGGCGCGCGCACGTCGCGCGTCGAGCTCGGCACGGGCGTGATCAACATGCGCTACGAGAACCCGCTGTACATGGCCGAGGCGGCCGCGACCGCGGACCTCGTCTCGGGCGGACGGCTCCAGCTCGGCGTCTCGCGCGGCTCACCCGAGCCCGCCGCGGATGGGCCAGACACCTTCGGCTACCCCCTGCCGGTCGGCATGACGCCCGCGGACGATGCGGCGGACAGGATCGCGCGCTTCCGCGAGGCGATCTCGGGCCAGGGGATCGCCCAGCCCGGAGCGCGCGCCCACGCGCTGCCCGGCGAGCTGCTCCCGATCCAGCCGCAGTCCCCCGGGCTGAGCGACCGCATCTGGTACGGCGCTGGCGGCAACGAGTCCGCGCGACGCGTCGGCGAGCTCGGCATGCACCTCATGTCCTCGACGCTCGTCGCGGAGGCGACGGGAGAGCCGATGCCCGTGGTCCAGCGCCGGCAGATCGAGGTCTTCCGCGACGCGTGGCGCGAGGCCGGCCATCCGGGCGAGCCGCGGGTGTCGATCTCGCGCTCGATCATGCCGATCGTGGACGACGAGACGCGCACCTACTTCGGGCCGCACCTCGAACGCGACCTCATGGGCGCGAACCGCGATCAGATCGGCGAGCTCGACAACGCGGTGTCGACGTTCGGCAAGACCTACGTGGGCGACATCGACAAGCTCGAGCGCGAGCTGCGCGAGGACGAGGCCGTCATGGACGCGGACACTCTGCTCGTCACGATCCCGAACCAGCTCGGCGCGGACCTCAACCGCAAGACCTTCGACGCCTTCGCGGAGCTGCGGAGCCGGCTCAGCGCCTGACACCACCCGCACCCGCACCCGACAGTTTGAACCAATCTCAGATCGACACGCCGCAACTCTGGGCCGGATCCGGCCCGCTGGCGGGGTGTCGGAGTCCAGATTGGTTCAAACTTTCTGTGGCGCGACCCGTCTCTGGCGCGTCGGGAGCCGCGCGCTACCACTACGGCCGCGGGTCGGCCTCCGAGTAGACGAGCGCGAACCGCTCGCAGACCACGGGCATGTCCCGCGAGAAGCCGGTCTCGGAGAACTCGTCCCAGAAGCGGGCGTGCACGACGCGCCAGTGGTGGAGCGACCGGTCGCCCTCGCCCTCGGAGGCGGCGTGCTCCTCGTCGACCTCGTCGAACTTCACGGTGCGCACGTCGGTGGTCTGGATCAGCGCCCGCGGGACGCCGTCACCGTCGACGATGATGTTGACCTCGCCAACCTCGGGCAGCGGGTCGCCCTCGGCCTCGAAGTCCCACAGCGAGGACGCGGTGCCGGTCTTGACGCCCGCGAGCACGAGCTCGAGCAGGCCCGCCGCGTGGGCGCGCGTGCCGCCGAAGGCCCAGGCCGCGGGGGCCTCCTCGGGCAGCGAGGGAACGTTCTTGCGGCACCGCTCCCAGAAGGAGGCGAGCGCATCGTCCTCGGACTCTGCGGGCTCCTCCTCCCACGACTCGGCGTCGCCGGAGAGGTCCTCGCCGTAGTGAAGGACCTCGGGCAGAGTCACGTAGAAGGGGTGCAGGAGGGCCTTCCACTCCTGGTAGTCCTGAGACTCGCGGAAGCCGACCTCGTGGTTGTCCACGGTCTCCCACTCGACCGTGAGCAGATAGGTCGACTCCTCCTCGACGCCGCGGCGCAGCGCGCTCGACACGTAGCCGCGCTGACGCGCGAGAAGGGGCTCGGCGGCGCGGAAGGCGCGCTCGAAGCCGGCCTCGAATCCGGGCTTGACGGGCAGGACGACGGACTCGACGATCACAGTTTCCTCTTTCGTGGCTGCGCGCAGGCCGTGGTCGGTGCACGCGGGCCCCGGACGCTACGCGAGCGTCAGCAGGCCCTTGATGGCGGACGTGAAGAACGCGAGGCCATCCGTGCCGGCGCGGCCGGACTCGACGGAGTCGGGCCCGAAGCCCTTCTCCACGGCGTGCTCGGGGTGCGGCATGAGACCGACCACGTTGCCGCGCTCGTTCGTGATGCCGGCGATGTCGCGTCGCGAGCCGTTCGGGTTCCAGCCGACGTAGCGGAAGGCCACGCGGCCCTCGGCCTCGAGCTGGTCGAGCGTGTACTCATCGGCGACGTACTGGCCGTCCTGGTTCTTGAGCGGGATGACGATCTCCTCGCCCGCCCGGTACTCCGTGGTCCAGCTGGTCTCCGCGTTCTCGATGCGCAGAGTCTGGTCGCGGCACACGAAGTGGAGGTGGTCGTTCTTGATCATCGAGCCGGGCAGCAGGTGCGACTCGGTGAGCATCTGGAAGCCGTTGCAGATGCCGAGCACCGGCATGCCGCCGTTGGCCGCGTCCACGACCTTGTCCATGATCGGCGCGAAGCGCGCGATCGCACCGGCGCGCAGGTAGTCGCCGTACGAGAAGCCGCCGGGCAGCACCAGCGCGTCGACGTCCTCGAGGCTGTCGGAGCCGTGCCACAGCGGCACGGCCTCGGCGCCGGCGAGGCGCACCGCGCGTGCGGCGTCGCGGTCGTCGAGCGTGCCGGGGAAGGTGACGACGCCGATGCGGGCAGTCATGCTCAGACTTCCTCGACGGCCACGGACACGACGTCCTCGATGACCGGGTTGCTCAGCAGGGTCTCGGCGGCCTTGCGGGCGGCGGCGAGCACCTCCTCGGTCACCTCGCCCTCGACGGTGAGCTCGAAGCGCTTGCCCTGGCGGACCTGCGCGAAGCCCTCGATCCCGATGCGGGGGAGGGCGGAGGAGACGGCCTTGCCCTGGGGGTCAAGGATCTCGGGCTTGGGCATCACGTCGACGACGATGGTGGGCATGCCTGAAGTCTACAAGCCCGCCGGAGCCCCCGAGCCGGGGTCGATCTCGGGTGCCGCGCGGGCGCCAGCAGGCCCTAGACGCCCGAGCCCTGGAACGACTGGGTGACGTCCTCGTCGACCGTCAGGAGGCACACGAGCTGGCGGTCCTCGATGTCCCAGCTGTCCTGCGTGGGGTAGATCGCGGAGTAGTAGATCGACGAGTCGTCGTACGCGACGCCGACGTAGGCCTGGAACTCGTCGAGGCACGCCGTCGTCACCTCGTCGAAGAGCGCCTCCTCGTCGAACTCGGTGAGGGTCGTGTCTGTCACGTAGTAGACCTCGGCGTCGTGAGCCTCGGTGCACTCGACGACGGGGATCGTGCCGACCTCGGTCTCGTCGCCGCTCACGACGCCGTCGGTGTCGAGGCACTCGCCCACCGCGAAGTCCTGCAGCACCGGACCGTCGATGATGCCCTGGATCGTCGAGCAGCCCGTGAGCGTCGCGGTCGCGAGGCCGAGCACGGCGAGAGGGGCGAGGGCGCGCATGGGGTTCCCTTCGATCAGGACGATGCGGTGGCCAGGACGACGCCGTGGCCAGGACGATGCGTGACGCACCGGGGTGGGCTCGAACCTAGCAGGGCCCCGCCACCCGTCGCACCGTCCGGTCGGCGGCCTCACGCCGTACGCTTGGACGTCGCCCGAAGGGAGGGACCCCATGGACCTGGTGAGCAGCGTCGCGACCGACGCGATCCTCGACGATGCGCTCAGCGCGCTGCGCATCGTGCTCGAGTACCTCGGCACGGTGGCCTTCGCCATCTCGGGCGCGGTCGCCGCGAGTCGACGCCGCATGGACCTGGTTGGGGCCGTGGTCCTGGCGGGCGTGGTCGCCGTGGGCGGAGGGACGATGCGCGACCTCCTGCTCGGGCAGCCCGTCTTCTGGATCGAGAACCCGGCCCTCGTGGTCGTCGCGGTCGGAGTCGCGCTCGTCATCGCGCCGTTCGCCCGCCGCCGCGACCTCGGCGCCTTCGCTCGCCACCGCATCGTCGAGTACTCCGACGCCGCGGGCCTCGCGATCTTCGTCGTCATCGGCACCGGGATCGCGCTCGACGTGGGCGCGCACCCGGCCGCCGCGATCATCGTCGGCATCGCCAACGGCGTGGGCGGAGGCGTGCTGCGCGACCTGTTCTCCGCGCAGGTGCCCGAGGTGTTCTGGAACGGCCAGCTCTACGCGACCGCCGCGCTCGGCGGCGCGATCGTCTACTGGGCGCTGTGGGCCGCGGGGCTGCCGCCGCTCGTCGTGTTCTGGCTCCCGCTGCTCGTGATCCTCGCGCTGCGCGTGCTGTCGCTCAAGCGCGGGTGGGGCGTGCCGTCCGTCGCGGTGGTCCAGAAGCGCGAACTCCAGAACGAGAGCCGGGCGTAAGGCACCCAAGCAACCCTCCGCCCCGACCGGGGCGCATCGCTCAGCAGATCCAGTCGTACTCGATGACATCCGTCGTGAGCCAGCCGTCGCTGACGCCGGAGTCGGACACCCAGTAGGCGAGGCCGCCCTCGTAGATCACAAACGTGCCGATGTCGTCTCCCGGCTCCGGGGGTGCGATCGAAGCGTCGGCGACCGCGCGCGGCGCGGAGGCCGCAGCGGCCCCGGGCCCCGCCCCGAGCGGCAGGTAGGCCGGGTCGACGAGGGCCGCGGCTTCGGTCACGCCCGCGTCCGCGAGGGGGTCGTCGGGGAAGTCCGCGAGGTTGGTCGGCTGGTACGGGTACCAGGCGACGCCGTCGATCGTCAGCGACTCGTCCCCGCACGCCGGGTAGTACTCGACGGCCTCACGCACGTCGAGCACGGCCCCCGGCGAACCATGGTCGCCGTACTCGTCGCGCGACGCATCGTCCCCCGCGCTGCACCCCGCGAGCGCGAGGCCTGCGAGCGCGCCCGCCAGAATCCCCCTGATCCCCATACCGGTACAACGCACGGCGGCGCGGAATGGTTGGGGTTCGCTCAGCACTGCCACCAGTACTCGAGCTCCTGATCGGTGAGCCAGGTCTCGAGGCCGCCGCTGTCCGAGATCCAGAAGGCGAGCCCGCCCTCGTAGATCGTGAGCGTGCCGACATCGTCGCCGACGCCCGGCTCGACCACGGCCGGGAGAGCGACGCGCGTGGTCCCGCCGCCCAGTCCGCCTCCGGTAGCGACCATCGCCTCGATCTGGGGGAACTCGTCGAGATTCGCGGGCTCGAACGGGTACCACGTCGTGCCCTCGTAGACGATCGGCTCGTTGCCGCATGCGGGGTAGCCGGCGACGGCCGGCACCGTCTCGATGACCTCGCCGGGCACGCCCAGGTCGAGCGTCTCGCCATACTCGACGCCCCCGTCGGGAGACCGAGCGCAGCCCGCGAGCACCGCCCCCGTGAAGGCCACCGCCGCGAGCCACCGCATCGTCCTCATGCAGTGTCGACGCCCGGGCGACCCGGAACGTTGGGGCACGACGCGTGGCTCAGTGCTTCGCGAGCCTGTCGAAGGCCTCGACATAGCGCTGCCGCGTGCGCTCGACGATGTCCGCGGGAAGCGCGGGAGGCGCATCGTCCGACTTCTTGTCCCAGCCCGACTCGGGCGAGGTGAGCCAGTCGCGGACGTACTGCTTGTCGAAGCTGGGCTGCGCGCGGCCCGGCTCCCACTCGTCCATGGGCCAGAAGCGGCTCGAGTCGGGCGTCAGCACCTCGTCGGCGAGGAGGATCTCGCCGTCGGCGGTGCGGCCGAACTCGAACTTGGTGTCCGCGAGGATGATGCCCTTCTCGGCGGCGATCTCGTGGGCGCGCGAGTAGACCGCGAGCGTGAGGTCGCGCAGCGCCTCGGCGTCCTCGAGCCCGATCTGCTCCACGATCGCCTCGAAGCTCACGTTCTCGTCGTGCTCGCCGACCTCGGCCTTGGTGGCGGGGGTGAAGATCGGCTCGGGCAGGCGCGAGCCATCGACCAGGCCCTCGGGAAGCGGGATGCCGCAGACGGTCCCGGACTCGTTGTACTCGACGAGGCCGGAGCCCGTGAGGTACCCACGCGCCACGCACTCGACGGGGAACATGTCGAGGCGCTTGCAGACCATCGCGCGCCCCTCGACCTCGGCCGGGACGGGCGCCTCGACGGTGTGGTTCGGCACGATGTCGCGCACCTGGTCGAACCACCACAGGCTCAGGCCCGTGAGGATGCCGCCCTTGCCGGGGATCTCGGTCGGCAGCACCCAGTCGTACGCGCTGATGCGGTCGGAGGCCACGACCAGGACCACGTCGCCGCGCGGGTGCGGCTCGACGGGCTCGTAGAGGTCGCGGATCTTGCCCGAGTAGACGTGCTTCCAGCCCGGCAGCTCGGGGGCGGTCGGCGGGACGACGTGACCGGGCATCAGGCCTCCAGGAGGTTCTCGCCCGCGGCGGCGCGCGCGGCGATGTCGCTGCGGTGGTGGGAGCCGTCGAGCTCGATCGGCGCGATCCCCTCATAGGCCTTGTCGCGGGCGGCGGTCAGGTCCGCGCCCTCGCCGACGACCGACAGCACACGGCCGCCCAAGGCGAGCAGGTGCCCCTCGCCGTCGGAGGACGTGCCCGCGTGGAGCACGTGGACGCCATCGATGCGCTCGGCCACCTTGATGCCCGTGATGCGGTCGCCCTTGCGCGGATCCGCGGGGTAGCCGTGGGCCGCGAGGACCACGGTGACGGCGGCGCCGTCCTTCCACTCGAGCGGCGGGATGGCGTCGAGGCCGCCCTGGGCCGCGGCCATGAGGACGCCGCCGAGCGGGGTGCTCAGCTGCGAGAGGACCACCTGGGTCTCGGGGTCGCCGAAGCGCGCGTTGAACTCGACGACGCGCGTGCCCTTCGAGGTGAGCGCGAGGCCGCAGTAGAGCACTCCGACGAAGGGAGTGCCGCGGCGAGCCATCTCGTCGACCGTGGGCTGGGCGACGGTGCGCACGACCTCATCCACGAGGCCCTCGGGGGCCCAGGGGAGCGGGGTGTAGGCGCCCATGCCGCCCGTGTTGGGGCCCTCGTCGGCGTCGTAGGCGCGCTTGAAGTCCTGCGCGGGCTGGAGCGGCACGACGGTCTTGCCGTCGCAGATGCAGAAGAGGGAGACCTCGGGTCCGTCGAGGTACTCCTCGATGACGACCTGGCCGCCTGCGTTCACGATCGCCTCGCCGTGGGCGAGGGCCTCGGCGCGGTCGGACGTGACGACCACTCCCTTGCCCGCCGCGAGACCGTCGTCCTTGACGACGTGCGGGGCACCGAACTCGTCGAGCGCCGCGGCGACCTGGTCCACCGTCGTGCACACGCGGGGCGCGGCGGTCGGGACGTCCGCGGCGGCCATGATCTCCTTGGCGAAGGCCTTGGAGCCCTCGAGCATCGCGGCCTCGCCGCTGGGCCCGAACACGGGGATGCCCTCGGCGCGCACCGCGTCGGCGACGCCCGCAACGAGCGGCGCCTCGGGACCCACGACGACCAGGTCGGCGTGGACCAGGGCCGCGAGCGAGGCGACGGCGAGGCCGTCGTTCGCGTCGACGGAGTGCAGCTTCGCGATCTCACCGATGCCCGGGTTGCCGGGGGCGGCGTGGAGCTGGGTGACGGCGGGGTCGAGGTGGAGCGCGCGGGCGAGCGCATGCTCGCGGGCGCCGCTTCCGACAAGAAGGACGATCACGCTCGCGAGTCTACCGACGGCTCTCCCACCACCGCCGCCGCAGGACCGCGATCACGGTCCAGGCCAGCGCGAAGGTGAGCACCCACATCACGGAGCTGCGGAAGAAGAACGCCCAGATGACGCCGACGATCAGGCCCTCGAGCAGCGAGTACCGCACATGCATCGCCATCCGCCTGTCCATGGGTCTCCCTCGCCGCGTCCGCGCGGCTCCCTGCCGACCCGCGGTCGCCCCATCCTCGCACGGGCCTGCGCCGCCTGAACCCGGTTTCCCGGCTGCCCCTCTTGCTGACTGAACGTTCGTTCAGTATGGTCGACGGTATGGGAAGCATGGATCAGTCGACACCGTCCGAGGCCACCACCGCACGGGACCAGATCCGCGCGTGCGCCCTCGAGCTGTTCGCCGAGCGCGGGGTCGCGGGCACGAGCGTGCGCGACATCGCCGCATGCGCGGGCACCTCGCCCGCGAACGTCCTCCACCACTACGGCTCCAAGGAGGGCCTGCGCGACGCGATCGATGAGGAGGTGGCGCGCATGTTCGACGTCGCCGCCTCCTCGCCCCCCGCGGAGCTCGCCGACGCCCTCGCCGCGGACCAGGGCTCCGGCAGCTTCGCGGAGCTGCTGCTCTCCGTCGTCCCTCCCGACTCCCCCGTCCCCACGTACGTGAGGCGCCTGCTCCTGGACGGGGGCGACGCGGGCCGCCGGCTCTTCCGCGGATGGTTCCAGGCGGCCAGGACGATGCAGGACGGGCTGGTCGCGGCGGGCGTCGCCAGGGAGGCGGCCGACCCGGACGCCCGCGCGGCGTTCCTGATCGTCAACGACCTCGCGATGATCCTGCTGCGCGAGCACATCGCCGACGCGATCGGCACCGACCCCCTCAGCCCCGAGGGCGCCGCGCGCTGGACCGCCGACGCGCTCGACGTCTACCACCACGGCGCGTTCCATCTGCCGACCAAGACGGCCGAGGCCCCTGAGACCTCGCCGACCACCGCATCGTCCCTGTCCCCCCACGACCTCACCCAGCCACACAAGGAGCGCGCATGAGCACCGACACCACCGTCGCGACCGACCGCGGCGTCCGCGTCACCGGCCTCACCAAGGTCTTCGGGGAGGGCGACAACGCCGTCCACGCCCTCAAGGGAATCGACCTCGACATCCCGTCGGGCGAGCTCGTCGTGATCCTCGGACCATCGGGCTCGGGCAAGACGACCCTGTGCAACATCATCGGCGGCATCGAGCCGTCCACCGACGGCAAGGTCGAGGTCGCGGGAGCGGACATCAGCGACGTCGCACCTGCCAAGCTGTCGGACTTCCGCCGGGACCACGTCGGCTTCATCTTCCAGTTCTTCAACCTCATCCCCACGCTCACCGCGCGAGAGAACGTCGAGGTGATCATGGAGATGACCGGCCGCGGCGACAAGGCGCGGGCTCCCGAGGTGCTCGAGGCCGTCGGCCTCGGCGACCGGATGGACAACTTCCCGGCGCAGCTGTCGGGCGGCCAGCAGCAGCGCGTGGCCGTGGCGCGCGCCCTCGCGACCGACCCCGACATCCTGTTCGCGGACGAGCCGACCGGCGCCCTCGACCTGCCCACGGGGCAGCAGATCCTCGGCCTGCTCCAGGACCTTCACCGTCAGGGCAGGACGATCATCATCGTCACCCACAACGTCTCGGTCGCCCAGATCGCGGATCGCGTCATCACGCTCGTCGACGGCCAGATCGCGTCGAGCGAACGCAATGAGAACCCCGCCGACGCCGCCGACGTGACCTGGTGATCGCCATGCAGGCACGCACCAAGAAGTCCTATCGGGACCTGTGGCGGCAGCGCACGCAGGTCATCGCGGTCGGCATCACGATCGCTCTCGGCGTCATGCTCTACGTGGCGACCGCGGGCGCGTTCCAGAACCTCACCGTGTCCTACGAGCAGACCTACGACCGCCTCGCGTTCGCGGACCTCACCGCGCTCGGCGGCGACTCCGAGGCCGTGGCGCAGGCCGCGCTCGACGCCGGCGCGGAGGAGGCGATCACCCGCACGCAGGTGGACCCGCCCATGCTCATCGGCGACACCAAGCTGCTCGGCCGGGTCGTCGGCCTCCCGTCCGACGAACGCGCGGCCGTCGACGACGTCGGGGTGCTCGAGGGGGACTACCTCGACTCGGGCGCGACCGACGAGGTGCTCGTCGAGCGGCACGCCGCCGACACCTTCGACATCGCGGTGGGCGACACGCTCCAGGTCTACTCGGCTGCGGGCTGGCAGGACGTGACGGTCCAGGGGATCGTCGAGTCCGCGGAGTACCTGTGGCCCGCGCGCAGCCGGCAGGACGCCCTTTCCGACCCGCACTCGTTCGCGGTCCTCTACGCCGACGAGGACGCTGTCCAGACGTGGTCCGGCACCGGGCCGAACCAGGTGCAGGTGCTGCTTCCCGACGACTTCAGCGACGCGCTCGAGGCCGACGTGACCGCCGCGATGACCTCCGCAGGGGCGACCTCGGTGACCACGCAGCTCGAGCAGGCGTCGCACGCAACCCTCAACGAGGACCTCCAGGGATTCGACGAGATGTCGAAGGCCTTCCCCGCGCTGTTCCTCATCGCCGCGGGCGTCGCGGCGTGGGTGCTCCTCACGCGCCGCATCCTGCAGGAGCGCCCGGTCATCGGGACCATGATGGCCGCCGGTGCACGGCGCGGCCGGGTCCTCCGCCACTACCTGGGTCAGGGCCTGATCATCGGGCTCGCGGGCGCGGTCGTCGGAGCGGCGCTCGGCGCCCTCGCGAACGGCGCGATCACGTCCGCCTACACGGGGGCGCTCGGGATCCCCGATACCGTCGTGGAGACCCACCCGTGGATGATCGCGCTGGGTCTCGTGTTCGGCGCGGTGGTCGGCATGCTCGGCGCGCTCGGTCCGGCCGTCGTCGCGTCCCGCACGTCCCCGACGCAGGCCATGCGGCCCGTCGCCGACGCCTCGCCGCCCGGGCCGTGGAGCCGCTTCGTGGCCCGCAGGCAGGGGCTGCCGGTCGGCCTGCGCATGGCGCTTCGCGACGTCGTCCGCTCCAAGCGGCGCACGTTCGCCACGATGCTCGGCACGGTGCTCGCGCTCGTGCTCGTGATGGCCTCCGCCGGGATGATGGTCTCGATCGTCGACGCGATCCGGACCCAGTTCGACGATGTGGTGCTGTCGGACGCGGCCGTCGTGGCCCAGACCGGCACGGGGATGCAGGCCACGCTCGAGGGCACCGATGGCGTCGACGTCGTGGAGGCCACCGTCAGCGGGTCCGCCACCGTGATCAGCGACGACGGCAGCTACGCGACGAGCCTCACCGGCTACGAGACCGACACGATCATGCACGGCTTCCTCGACTCGTCCGGCGACGAGGTGGCGCTGCCGTCGGACGGGATCCTCGTGGGGCACGCAATGCAGGACCTCCTGGACGTCTCCGTGGGCGACACCGTCACGCTGTCGACCGACGCGGGAGAGACGCAGGCCGTGATCGAGGGATTCGTGGACGAGCCCATGGGCACCTCCGTGTACGCATCGCTCGAGACCGCGACGGACGCGCTGGGGTCGTCCTCGGTCGAGCAGTTCGCGATCACGCTCGATGACGGGGTGGACCGCGACGCGATGCGGGACACGATCACCGGGCTCGACGGCGTGGTCGCCTACCAGGACCAGCGGGCGATCCTCAGCTCGGTCGAGCAGTACCTGGGCCTGTTCTGGGCGTTCATCGGGGTCATGGTGCTGCTGGGAGCCGTGCTCGCGCTCGCCGTGATGTACGTGACGATGGCCGTGAACGTCGTGGAGCGCACCGGAGAGCTCGCGACCCTGCGCGCGGCGGGAGTGCCCCTGCGGCGGGTGGCCGGGGCGATCGCGACGGAGAACATGCTGGCGACCGTGCTCGCGATCCCCTTCGGGCTGGTGCTCGGGGTGATCGCGGCCGACGGCTTCCTGCAGACCTTCAACGACGACATCTTCTCGCTGTCCATCCACTGGCCGTGGTGGTCGCTGCCGGCGGCGGCACTCGGCGTGGTGCTCGCGGCGCTCGTGTCGCAGTGGCCCGCGTCGCGGCAGATCGCTCGGGTCGACATCGCCAAGGTGGTGAGGGAGCGGGCGGCGTAGCCGCGCGACCGCGGGTGGTGGCTGGCTCTGGGGGCGGTTGGCTCCGGCGGCGGCGCGCGGGGCGACCGGCGAGCCGATCGCGGCATGACGGCGGGTGGTGGCTGACCCCTGGCGGGCGTCCGCTGGCGTACCTCGAAGTCCCCCCAGACCGAGCGAGGCGTGAATCGCGAGCCGGACACCCACCGGGGGCCCCTCAGCGCGCGGCGGCCGATGGCAAGCCACCGCGGGTGCTGCACGCTGTCGCGCACCAGTCAACGATAAAGCCGGAGCCTTTCCTCCGCAAGAGGGTGTGTGCGGACTCGCGGCGGGCGCCGACGGCGCGGGGGCTCGGTAGGCGTGCTCACGCCGTGCGCGCTGGCAGTACATGAGTGCCGAGATCGGCCCCGAAACCAGCACTCATGTACTGCCAGGACGCATGCGCGCCCGCCAGACGACCCGCGCAGCCCAGCGCCGACCCCGCTTCAGCGCGTGTGGATCAGGTCGTGACGCGCGACGATCTCGTCGCGCGCAGGGCCCACGCCGATCGCCGAGATGCGGCAGCCCGAGATCTTCTCGAGCGCGAGCACGTAGTCGCGGGCGTTCGCCGGAAGCTCCTCGAAGGTCCGCGCCTTGGAGATGTCCTCGGTCCAGCCGGGGAAGGTCTCGAAGATCGGCGTCGCCTTCGCGAACAGCGCCTGGTCCTGAGGGAGCTCGTCGTAGCGGACGCCGTCGATCTCGTACGCGACGCACACCGGGATCTCCTCGATGCCCGTGAGGACGTCGAGCTTGGTGAGCACCAGGTCGGTCAGGCCGTTGATGCGCGAGGCGTAGCGGCAGATCACCGCGTCGTACCAGCCGCAGCGGCGCGGGCGGCCCGTGGTGGTGCCGAACTCGTGGCCGACGTCGCGCAGGCGGTCGCCCCACTTGTCGTGCAGCTCGGTCGGGAACGGCCCCTCGCCCACGCGCGTGGTGTACGCCTTGACGATGCCGATGACGGAGTCGATCGCGGTCGGCCCGACGCCCGAGCCGGTGCACGCACCGCCCGCGGTCGCGTTCGACGACGTGACGAACGGGTACGTGCCGTGGTCCACGTCGAGCATCGTCGCCTGGCCGCCCTCGAACAGGACGTTCTTGCCCTCAGCGAGTGCGCTCGCGAGCACGAGCCCGGTGTCGGCGACCATCGGCGCGATCTCGTCGCGGTAGCCGAGCAGCTCGTCGGCCACCTCGTCGACCGTGATCGCGCGGCGGTTGTAGACCTTCACGAGCATGTGGTTCTTGGGGGCGAGCGCGCCCTCGATCTTGTCGCGCAGCAGCTCCTCGTCGAAGAGGTCGCCGACTCGGATGCCGAGGCGGTTGATCTTGTCCGCATACGCGGGGCCGATGCCGCGACCGGTCGTGCCGATCTTCTTCTTGCCGAGGAAGCGCTCGGTGACGTTGTCGAGCGTGCGCGCGTAGGGCGTGATGAGGTGCGCCGCGTTGGAGATCAGCAGCTTCGACGTGTCGACGCCGCGCTCCTGGAGCGCGTGGAGCTCGCCGAACAGCACGCGGAGGTCGATCACGACGCCGTTGCCGATGACCGGGGTGACACCTGGCGTGAGGATGCCCGACGGCAGCAGGTGAAGCGCGAACTTCTGGTCCCCGACGACGACCGTGTGGCCGGCGTTGTTGCCGCCGTTGAACTTCACGACGTAGTCGACGCGCGAACCGAGCAGGTCGGTCGCCTTTCCCTTGCCCTCGTCGCCCCACTGGGCTCCGACGATCACCACACCAGGCACGGTGCTGCTCCCCTCACCCCGGTGCTTCGCCGGGGGCTTGGTCGATTGTTGGGACGATTGCGCCCCGATTCATAAGGTTATCCGGCCCGGACGATGCGCGGTTCACCGCGCGCCGCGCGGTCACCGATCGCTCGGACCAGCCCCGAACGTGGCTGAGCCCCCGGGGTCGAGGACCGCGGGGGCTCAGCGAACGGATTCAGATCGTCAGATCTTCTTGCCGGCCGAGCCGAGCTGCTGGCAGGCCTCGACGACGCGGGCGGCCATGCCCGCCTCGGCGAGCTTGCCCCAGGCGCGCGGGTCGTAGGCCTTCTTGTTGCCCCACTCGCCGTCGACCTTGAGGACGCCGTCGTAGTTCTTCATCATGTGGTCGACGACCGGACGCGTGTACGCGTACTGCGTGTCGGTGTCGATGTTCATCTTGATCACACCGTGCGAGACAGCGGTCGCGATCTCCTCGGCGGTCGAGCCGGAGCCACCGTGGAACACGAGGTCGAACGGCTTCTCCTTGCCGAACTTCTCGGCAGCGGCGGACTGGATGTCGCCGAGGATCTCCGGGCGCAGCTTGACGGCACCGGGCTTGTACGCGCCGTGCACGTTGCCGAACGTCATGGCCGTCAGGTAGCGGCCCTTCTCGCCCAGGCCCAGCTTCTCGATGGTCTTGATGCCGTCCTCGGGGGTCGAGTACAGCTTGTCGTTGACCTCGGCCGAGTGGCCGTCCTCCTCGCCACCGACGACGCCGATCTCGATCTCGAGGATCGTGTCGGCGGCCTGCGACATCTCGAGGAGCTCCTCGGCGATGAGCAGGTTCTCGTCCATCGGCACGGACGAGCCGTCCCACATGTGCGAGTTGAAGATCGGGCCCTTGCCGGCGGCGATCGACTCGGCCTCGAGCTTGAGGATCGGCTTCAGCCACTCGTCGAGGTAGACCTTGTGGCAGTGGTCGGTGTGGAGCGCGATGGTGACGCCGTACTTCTCGGCCACGACGCGGGCGTAGGCCGCGAGCGCGAGCGAACCGACGACAGCGTCCTTGATGGTCGAGCCGGAGGCGTACTGACCGCCACCGACGGAGACCTGGATGATGCCGTCGGACTCGGCCTCCGCGAAGCCCTGGATGGCTGCGGTGACGGACGAGGACGAGGTGATGTTGATCGCGGGGAATGCGTAGCCGCCGGCCTTGGCGGCGTCCAGCATCGCGGCGTAGGACTCAGTGGTGGCGATAGCCATGGGTTGCTCCTGAGATTGTGCGGATGGAACCGCTTGTCATTCTTGCAGAGATCAGGACGATGCGCGGTCGGGCTTTGGTCCTGCGGTGGCGCTGGCGTTCGCGCAGGTACGGAACGACTGGCGGCGGCCACCGCATCGCGGCCCGACGGCGCGTGTCACGAGGCCGGGGAGGCACCCTCTCCGGTCGCCCGCCGCCGCGCGTAGTCCGCCTCGGCGGGATTGACCGCCAGCTCCGCCGCTCGCGTCCAGGCCACCCTCGCGGCGTGCGCGTCGCCGGAGCGCTCGAGCATGTCGGCGCGCGCGGCGTGCCACAGGTGGAACGTGTCGAGGCCGTCGATCCCGTCGATCTCGGCGAGCGCCTCAGCCGGCCCCCGCACCTCGGCGAGCGCGACGGCGCGGGACAGTCTCGCGACCGGTCCTGGCGTCATCGCGAGAAGCGTGTCGTAGTAGCGCACGATGCGCTCCCAGTCCGGGGCCTCGCGTGTGTGCTCGGCGGCGATGAGCGCCTGGACCTGCCACGGCCCGGGCCGGCGCATCGCGAGCGCCCTGCCGAGCACCACGAAGCCCTGGGCGACGAGTCCCCGGTCCCATAGCGCCCTGTCCTGGTCGCGAAGCCTCACGAGCGCGCCTCGCGAGTCGACCCTCGCCGCCTCGCGTGACCTGTGGAACAGCTCGAGCGCGAGCAGCGCCGCGAGCTCGGGCGAGTCCGGCAGCGCCTCGACCGCAGCTCTCGTGAGCGCGATCGCGCGGTCCGCGACCTCGACGCGCGTCAGCGTCCCCGCATCGGCGGAGTGCGCCACGTAGCCCTCGTTGAAGATCAGCCCCAGCACGGTCGCGAGGATCGACGCGCGCTCGTCCAGGTCGGCGGGGACGACGAGCGGGATGCGGGCCGCGCGGATCTTCCGCTTCGCCCGGACGATGCGCTGCTGCACGGTCGCCTCGGGCAGGAGGAAGGAGGCCGCGATCTCGCGGGTCGTGAGGCCGCCCGCGAGACGGAGCATGAGCACGACCTGGGTCTCCCGCGACAGCGCGGGGTGACAGCACAGGAGGAGCAGGCGCAGCTGCTCGTCGCCCACCTCCTCGTACTCCGCCAGGAGCTCGTCGGCGGGCTCCTCGTCGGGCGCCTCGTCACGCGCCACGCCCGTGGCGAGGACCCGCGCCTGCGCGGCCGTCCTGCGCCCCTCGGCGGCCTCGCGCCGGAGCCGATCGATCCCGGCGTTGCGCGCGACCACGTAGATCCAGCCCGCGGGCTCGTCCGGGACGCCGCGGGAGGACCAGGATCGCGCGGCCCTCGCGTAGGCGTCCTGGAGGCAGTCGTCGGCAGCATCCAGGTCGTGCAGGCGGTCGGCGAGGAGGGCGAGCAGGCGCCCGCCCTCCTCGCGAGCGACGCGCGTGAGCGCCGCGCCGACAGGGTCCGAGGACAGCGTCGACGCCCTAGGCGGGCATGTCGGTCGGGAAGATCGGTCGCACCTCGACCGCACCTTCGCCCACGGGCAGGCCGCGCGCCCATTCGAGCGCCTCGTCGAGGGTGTCGACGTCGATCTCGTAGTAGCCGCCGAGGTGCTCCTTGAGCTCCGCGAACGGGCCATCGACGAGCGACGTGGTCCCGTCGCCAGCATGGCGGACGGTGGTCGCGGTCTCGGCGCCCTGGAGCGCCTCGCCGCCGCGAAGGACCCCCGCCTCGGCGAGGTCCTGGGTGTACTGCGTCCACGCGGCCATGTACTCGTCGAACTCGGGATCTCCCGGCTCGGGCGACGGCAGCGTGGGGTCGGATGCGATGAGAAGCAGGTACTTCATGGCGATGTCCTTCGCGTCGGTGAGCTCGGGTCCCTCCCGAGTCTCACCCTGACGACGCAGCGGACGCAACGGATCGACACGAAGTGCCGAGAACTTCTCACATCGGCGCACGGCGGACCGATCGGGAAGCGAGGTCCAGTCCCAGGAACCAGGAGGATGCACGTGGAGAGCTCGCGCATCCTTGTGGTCGACGACGACGAGATGATCCGTGCCCTGGTCTCCGCCGTGCTGGATGCCGAGGGCGCCGACGTCATCGAGGCGTCGTCCGGCCCCGAGGCCCTGGACATCCTCTCGGTCGAGGTCCCCGACCTCGTGATCAGCGACGTGATGATGCCCGAGATGAACGGCTTCCAGCTCATCACGAAGCTGCGCAGCCAGACGGATCTCCAGTCGGTCCCCGTGCTGTTCCTGACCTCGCGCATGGACCCGGGCGACGCCACCACCGGCCTGCGGCTCGGAGCCAACGAGTACCTCCGCAAGCCGTTCACCGTCGACGACCTCGTCGCGCAGGTGAGCCGGCACCTCGAGGCTCCCGCCGAGACCGTCGAGGACGCCGAGCAGCGCACGATGCCCGCAGGCGACGCGCTGGTCGACGCCCTCGATCTGCTTCGCGCGACCGACGGCCGCATCTCGATCGCCCGCATCGCCTTCGCGGAGCGCCTCATGGTGCAGGCGCGCTTCGGGCCGGACGGCTGGGACGACATCCAGGAGCAGGTCGCGGGCCTCGCGCGGACCAGGCTCGGCCAGCACACAGTGGCCGGCACGGACGGCGGCGACCTCGTCGTCGCGACCTACGACTTCACCGACAGGACCGTCGCCGCCGCGCTCACCTCGCTCGCGAAGGACATCTCCGACGCGCGCCTCGCGGTGCGCGGCGAGTCGGTGCGCCTCACGCCGAGCATCGGCTTCACGGACGCGCAGCGCGGCGACTCCCTGGAGACCGCCATCAGGCGGACCGCGACCGCTGCGGAGGCCGCGGCCACGCAGCTCGACCTCGCGCCGGTGCGCTGGGGCGCCGAGCTGACCGAGGAGAACGCCCTCGCGCCGTCACGGTTCGCACGTCTCCGCGCGCGCCTCACGACTCCGCTTCAGATCGCGCTCACCTTCGCGCTCGGTATCGTCGGCCCCTTCCTCATCTACCAGGCGCTCTACCGCCTGGGGTGGGACATCACCGCTCCCCTGTACGTGACGATCGTGCTGTCGCTGGCCATCACGGGCGCCCTCATCTGGGCCGAGGGCCTCTACGCGCTCGACCCCGTCCGGCCGCCCAAGGAGCCCGGATCGCCGCCCCCGACGGCGACCGCGATCATCGCCGCCTACCTCCCGAACGAGTCGGCCACGATCCTCGACACCGTCGAGTCGTTCCTGCGCGTCGACTACCCCGACCTGCAGGTGATCCTCGCGTACAACACCCCGCGCGGCCTCCTGATCGAGCAGACGCTGCGCCGGCTCGCCGAGCGCGACCCCCGCTTCCTGCCGCTGCGCGTCGAGGGATCGACCTCCAAGGCCCAGAACGTCAACGCCGCGCTCCGACACACGCGCGGAGAGTTCGTCGGCATGTTCGACGCCGACCACCACCCGCAGCCCGACGCGTTCACCCGCGCGTGGCGATGGCTCTCGAACGGCTACGACGTCGTCCAGGGCCACTGCGTGATCCGCAACGGCGGCATCAGCCGCACCGCGCGCACGGTCGCGGTCGAGTTCGAGGCCATCTACGCCGTCAGCCACCCCGGCAGGGCACAGCTGCACGGCTTCGGGATCTTCGGCGGCGCGAACGGCTACTGGCGCACCGAGGTGCTGCGCCGCACGCGCATGCGCGGCGTGATGCTCACCGAGGACATCGACTCGAGCATGCGCGTCATCGAGGACGGCGGCCGCATCGCCAACGACCCGGGCCTCATCTCGCGTGAGCTCGCGCCCACCACGTGGAGCCACCTGTGGAACCAGCGCATGCGCTGGGCGCAGGGATGGTTCCAGGTGTCGAAGCGGCACCTGCGACGCGCGTGGCGCTCCCGCACCCTCACGCTCCAGCAGAAGGCCGGTATGACGTTCCTGCTCGGCTGGCGCGAGGTCTACCCGTGGGTCAGCCTCCAGATGTACCCGCTCATCGCGTTCATGGCGTGGCGTGACGGCGGGCTCGACAGCCTCGACTGGTTCATCGCGATCTTCGTGCTCTCCACGCTGTTCACGACGACGGTCGGCCCGGCGCAGACGCTGTTCGCGTGGCGGCTCGCGGTACCCGAGATCCGGCGTCACCGCGGGTGGTTCTGGATGTACCTCCTCTTCGCGTCCCTGTTCTACACCGAGTGGAAGAACATCATCGCGCGCGTCGCGCAGGTCAAGGAGATGGTCGGCGACCGGCAGTGGAAGGTGACACCGAGGATGTCGGGACGATGAGCGACGGATCGAGGATCGCGGGCGTGTGGCGCGCGCTGGCCGAGTCGCCTCAGGGAGTGCGCCGCGCCCGCAGGGACATGCTGTCCACGGCGATGGGCACTCCCGTGTTCGACTCGATGGCCGCCACCGCGCAGCGGCTGCTCGGCGCCGACGGCGCCGCCGTAGTCCTGCGCTCCGAGGACCACCTCCTCGTGATCGGGTCCGCGGGACTCGACAGGAACCCCGCGGCGCATCCGACGGGGCTGCTGTCGGAGACCCTCGTGGGCACCGCCCCGCTCGCGGTCGCCGACACCGAGGCGGCGGGCCTCGCCGCCGGGGCGATCCAGTCCTTCCTGGGAGTGCCGTTCGATCTGGGCGACCGCGTTCGCGGCGCCAAGGGAGCGCTCGCCGTCATGTCGGGCGCACCGCGCGAGTGGACGGACGACGAGGTCAGCGTCCTGACGGACCTCGCCCAGTGGCCCGAGGCAGAGCTCCGAAGGATCGACGTCTCGGCTCGCCTGGACGTGGCCGAGACCGCGCTGGCGAGCGCCGAGCAGGTCTTCCACGCGATGGCCGAGGGCGTCATCGGCCTCGACAGCGACGGCACGATCGCGCTCGTGAACGCGTCCGCCGCCCGCATGCTCGGGTGGAAGGGCTCCGAGCTGATCGGCCGCGAGCTGCACGCGCTCGCCCACTATCAGCGCGAGGACGGCACGGCGTATCCGCACGCCCAGTGCGCGGTGCTCGCGACGCTCGAGGACGGCGCCTCGCGGACCACGCAGCGGGAGACGTTCTGGCGCCGCGACGGCTCGCCCCTCCACGTCGACCTGTCAGTCGGCGCGCTCACGGACACCGGCGGCGCACACGCCGCGATCCTCGTCTTCGACGACGTCTCCGAGCGCCTGGACCTCGAGAGGCTCAAGGACGACTTCGTGTCGATGGTCAGCCACGAGCTGCGGACACCGCTTGCGGCCGTGCATGGCTCGCTCGAGCTGCTCGAGGACCTCGGTGGCGACCCGGAGACGGGCGCGCAGATGCTCGGCGTCGCGCAGCGCAACACGGTGCGCCTCATGGGGCTCGTCGACGACATCCTCGACCTCGAGCGGGCCGCGACCGGACGCCTCCAGATCACCAGGGCCGAGCTGAGCGTCCACGAGGCGATGGCCGAGGCGGCGGACGCGGTCTCCGGGCTCGCCGACGCTGGCTCCGTCTCCGTGACGGTGGCGCCCACCCAGGCACGATGCTGGGGAGACGCGCGCCGCATCGTCCAGGTCCTCACGAATCTCGCGAGCAACGCGGTGCGGTTCTCCGACGAGGGCGGCACCGTCGCGCTCGCGGCCCACGTCGACGAAGAGGGCCTCAGGATCGACGTCGTCGACACGGGCGTCGGCATCTCGGAGGCCGCGCAGACGCACATCTTCGACCGCTTCTGGCAGGCGCCCGGCAGCGCGCCCCGCGGCAAGCGCGGCTCGGGACTCGGGCTCGCGATCGCGCAGTCGATGGCGCGCGCGCACGGCGGCTCGATCACCGTGGAAAGCACGCTCGGCGAGGGAAGCACGTTCTCGCTGCGCCTCCCGATGCGCTCGGGCCAGAGCAACGTGCCCGTCGACCGTCGCGCCCAGGAGGTGAAGGCATGACCAGGACGATCCTCGTGGTCGACGACGAGCCGGACCTGCGCGCGATCGCGCGCGTCGCGCTCGAGACCATCGGCGGGCTGCGGATGATCGAGGCCGTCGACGGGGACGACGCGCTCGCCGCGGCCGGAGCCGAGACGCCCGACGCGATCCTGCTCGACCACCTCATGCCCGGCGACGACGGGCTCACGGTCGCCGCGAGGCTGCGGGCGCTGCCCTCGCTCGCGCGCACGCCGATCCTCATGATGAGCGCCTCCCCCACGCCGCCCGTCTCGGACGACGTGGACGGCTTCGTCCCGAAGCCCTTCGCGCCGCGCACCCTCGCGGCGCAGGTGGCGACCGCCGCGGGGTGGGACGCATGAGCGCGCAGGACCCGTCGGCGATCATCGCCGCGCTGTGGGAGAGGTTCAGGCCGACCGTGGCCGAGCGCCTCGCGACCCTCGAGGAGGGGCTCGCGGCGATCCGCGCGGGCGCGTCCGGCTCCGATCAGGCAATCCGCGACGCGCACCGCGCCGCCCACAACCTCGCGGGAGCGCTGGGCTCGTACGAGCGACCCGAGGGCAGCGTCGTCGCCCGCACCCTGATGGCCGAGCTCGGCGCGCCCCGCCCCGGCGCGGACACCGTCGAGGCGCTCATCGAGAAGGTGAGGGAGCACTGTGTCTAGGAACAGCACTGTGTCTAATAACAGCACCGTGTCTGAAACAACGGCCGCGTCTGAGATGAGCACCGCGTCTGGGACAAGCACCGCGTCTGACCTCGTCACCGCGGAGGCGCCCCGCACCCTGACGCCCGCCGACGACCCCGCGCGCACCGTCGGGGCCCGGTTCGCCGGGCTCGAGGGCTACCGCGGCGTCGCCGCCCTCCTCATCGTGATCTACCACGTGTTCCAGCAGATCGACGCGCAGAGCCCGGGGTCGCTCGGGGGCGACGCCGACTGGGGATACCGCATCCTGCACGGCCTCGACGGCTTCGTGAGCCTGTTCTTCGTGCTGTCGGCCTTCCTGCTCTACCTGCCGTACGTGCGGGGACTGTCGGGCGAAGGCGACATGCCGAGCGCCCGCTCCTTCCTCGTGAGGCGCGCGTCCCGCATCGTCCCCCTGTACGTGATCGCGATCCTCGTGGTCTGGTCCTCGCGCAACTGGGGGCTGCTCGACGCGAACTGGTGGGACCTGCTCGAGCACCTCACGTTCACCCAGGTGTACGACGACGGGCAGATCTTCTACACGATCGGGCCCGCGTGGTCGCTCGCGATCGAGGTCCAGTTCTACGTGCTTCTCGCCATCCTCGGGCTCGCGTTCGCGGCTCTCGCACCCCGCCTGTCCCGCGGCGCCGGGCTCGCGGTCGCGACGCTCACGCCGCTGCTGCTGCTCGCCGGCAGCGTCGCGTACAAGCTCGACGCGTGGCTCGTGCAGGGCACCGCGGGGGACGACTGGAGCGTGTGGTTCGGCCTGCCCGCGAAGCTCGACGAGTTCGCGCTCGGCATGCTGCTCGCCGTCGTGGTCGCGAGCGGGGCACGCCGCCTGCCGCGGGCCGCGACGCTGGGGCTCCGGATCGTCGGGCTCGGGGTGCTCGTGGCCGCCCTCGCGCTGCGACCGACGGGCGACGCACTTCACGCGTGGTTCCACACGGCCACTGCCTTCGGCTTCGTGGCCATCCTGGCCGCGAGCGTGCTCGGCGAGGAGGACCGCTGGTCCCGCGCGCTGAACACCAAGGTGCTCGTGGTGCTCGGCCTCGTGAGCTACAGCCTGTACCTGTGGCACGAGCCGCTGATCCTGTTGCTCGACGGGCACGGGCTGCTCCCCGGCACGAGCGGGTGGGGCGGCCTCGCGATGGACCTCGCGATCGTGCTGCCGATCAGCATCGGGGTCGCGTGGTTCAGCTACCACCTCATCGAGAAGCCGGGCAACGCCATCCGCGGGCTGATCGACCGGCGCGGGCGGGCGCGGGACTACTACGACGGCGAGTAACCCGCGTCGAGACCCGTGAGCGGCCCTCAGCCCTGATGTCCCGCGGCGACGTCGCCGTGCTGACGCACCCACGCGTGCATCGCGATGGCGGCGGCCGCACCCGCGTTGATGGACCTGGTCGATCCGTACTGCGCGATCGCGAGCGTCGCCTGCGCGACCTCGCGGAGCTCGTCCGTCAGCCCCACCGACTCCTGGCCGAAGACCAGCACGCACTCGCGCGGCAGCTCATACGTCTCGAGCGGCACCGAGCCGGGGAGGTTGTCGATCCCGATCACAGGCAGGGACGATGCGGCGGCCCAGGTCGCCAGGTTCGCGGCGGTGGGGTGGTGCCTCACGTGCTGGTAGCGGTCGGTGACCATCGCACCGCGGCGGTTCCAGCGTCGCCTGCCGACGATGTGGACCTCCTGCGCGAGGAACGCGTTGGCGGTGCGCACGACGGACCCGATGTTGAGGTCGTGCTGCCAGTTCTCGATCGCCACGTGGAACGGATGCCGGCGCGTGTCGAGGTCCGCGACGATCGCCTCGTGCCGCCAGTAGCGGTAGCGGTCGACCACGTTGCGGCGGTCGCCGCCCGCGAGCAGCTCGGGGTCGCAACGGTCGTCGTCGGGAAGCTCCCCCTCCCACGGGCCGACGCCGTGCGCGGGCGCTTCGTCGGATCCGGGCGCTTCTACGACGCCGGGCGCCTCGTCGGACCCCCGCGCGGGGTCACCGCCGCTCGGCCCCGCCTCATCTCGCTGCTGCTTCACTCGTCCGAGCGTAGTCACGCACCGAGCGCGCGCGGCGCGGCCGGATCCACCTTCCTGCCGAGCGAGATGTCGGCCCTGCGACCCGCGGCATCTCCCTCGCTCCACCCCTCCCACGAGGTGAGCACGCGGCGACGCACCGTGCGAAGGTTCGGGAACATCTCCTCGTACGCGAGCTCGACCTGCCTCGCTCGATCGACGAGCACCATCTCCGAGCCTGTGCCCTCCGACTGGGCCTCGCGCAGCGCACCCGCGTAGAAGTCCGTCAAGCGCTCGGTGACCGTCGCCGTGTACGAGGACGCGAACGCCTTCCTCCGAGACTGCGAGCCGCCGTAGGCCTCCATCTCCACGCGCATCGCGGGCAGCAGCGACTCCACGAGCGCGGCAACGATCGTGAGGTCGGAGGCGAACCCGACCGAGATGACGCGACGGTCGCCGTGGATCACGCTCTTGCAGGAGAACACCCTGGCGATCGAGCACACGAGGATGACCTGATCCTTGAGGTAGGTGCCCGACAGGTCGAAGTCCCGCGTGGTGGGCCGCACCGCCTCGTCGGCGGGCATCCGCACCCCGGCCTCGTCGATCGCGAGGCGGACCATCAGCTTCTCGGCGCGCTCCCGCGCGAGCGCGCGTTCCTCGGGATACGGCGATCCGCCGTCCGCGATCGCCAGCAGCGTCCTGACCCGGTCGAGCAGCTGTGCGTGAGTCGCCATGTGGCCCCCTGAAGAATCGGTGTCGGGACCAGGCTCGCATCGGCGTGTGACAGTCGGGCCCGCCGTCCCTCTGACCTGGGGAAAGCGCCTACTCGACCAGGTCGATGTGGAGAGCTGCTGCGGCCGCCTTCGCGCGCAGGCGTGCGTGCTTGACGTCGTCGCCTCGTGCGACCGTGACGGCGACCCTGCGTCGGCCGTCGACCCGCGGCTTGCCGAACAGGCGCAGGTCGGCGCCGCCGACCGCGAGCGCCTTGTCGACGCCTGAGAAGACCGGCACGCCGCTGCCCTCCGCGAGGACCGCGCACGAGGCCGAGGCTCCGCGCAGCGGCTGCGCCGCCACGGGCAGGCCGAGGATCGCGCGCGCGTGCAGCGCGAACTCGGACAGGTCCTGCGAGGCGAGCGTCACGAGGCCCGTGTCGTGCGGGCGCGGCGATACCTCGGAGAACAGCACCCGATCGCCCTTCACGAACAGCTCGACGCCGAACACTCCCCAGCCGCCGAGCGACTCGGTCACGGCGCCCGCGATCCGCTCCGCCTCGGCGAGGGCCGCGTCGGACATCGCCTGCGGCTGCCACGACTCCCGGTAGTCGCCGTCCTGCTGAACGTGCCCGACCGGGGACAGGAACGTCGTCCCTCCCACGTGTCGGACCGTGAGCAGCGTGATCTCGTAGTCGAAGCCCACGAAGCCCTCGACGATCACCCGCTCCCCTCCCGCGCGACCGCCCTCGACGGCGTAGGCCCACGCATCGTCCACGTCCTCGGGGGACCTGACGACCGACTGGCCCTTGCCGGACGACGACATCACCGGCTTGACGACGCACGGAGTCCCGAGGCGCTCGACGGCCGCCCCGAAGTCCTCCCTGGAAGAGACGAACTCGTACGGCGACGTGGGCAGGCCCAGCTCCTCGGCGGCGAGGCGACGGATGCCCTCGCGGTCCATCGTGAGCCTGGTGGCGCGGGCGGTCGGGACGATGCGGGTGTCTCCTTCGGCCTCGACCTCCAGGAGGACGTCGGTCGCGATCGCCTCGATCTCGGGGATCACGAGGCGCGGGCGCTCGGCGGCGATGACGGCGCGCAGCGCGTCCGCGTCGAGCATGTCGATGACGTGGCTGCGGTGAGCGACGTGCATGGCCGGGGCGCCGTCGTAGCGGTCGACCGCGATCACCTCGACGCCGAGCCGCGTCAGCTCGATCGCGACCTCCTTGCCGAGCTCGCCGGAGCCCAGGAGCATCGCGCGGGTCGCGGTCGGGGTGAGCGGGGTGCCGAGGGTGACTGCATCGTCTGTCATGGCCACCATCGTGCCAGCCCCGCGCCCACGCGCGCCCCGTCACCCACACCGCGGTCAGCGATCGAGCGAGTAGTCCTCGAAGACGAAGCGCGGCACAGCATCTCGCACGGCGACCAGAGCATCGAGAAGCAGATCCAGATCCGCCAGCTCCATGACGCGCTGCTGCGCGACCACCAGCGACCGGCCCTCGACGAAGACGACGCAGCCGCTCAGCCGCGGCGCGAGCATGGCATCGATCATGGTGGGCGCCAGCACCGCATGCGCATATGCCCGTTCACGGGTCGCCACCCGCCAACGGCGATTGAACTCGTCGGACTCGACGTCCACGTCTCCGAGCCCCCCGCCGCCCAGCATCCGGAACAGAGCAGCGTCCGGCATGAACGCGAGCATCGGAAGCGCTGTGGGGAGGTCGATCCATGTGACCTGCCACCGCCGCGTCGTCGAATCCTCACCGCGGCCCACCGTGTACCTGTACTGGAAGGTCCTGAAGTTCAGCCCGTCGCGCGAGCCGACCACGAGGTCGAGCGCTTCCTTGTTCGAGCCCTGTCCGAACGGGAGGACGTGAAATCGGTCGATGAACGAGTCGTCCGCCTCGGTGTAGAGGTAGCCGTGCGCCGCGGCGTAGGCCCTCAGCTCGGCACAGCGGCGCTTCTCCGCGACGGCGGCCCAGGCGAACAGCCCGAGGCAGCCGGCCACGAAGAGAGCGACGACGACGTAGATGATGCCCCCTCAGGTCGCCTCAGCGACCCGTCGCATAGTCGGTGAACACGAACGACGGCACCGCGTCGCGCACGGCCGACAGCGCGTCGAGGACTTCATCCAGGTCGGACAGGTCCGACCTTCCCTTGTCGACGGCCACGAGCGCGTCGCCCTCGACGAACACGATGCGGTCCTCGAGGACCGGGGCGAGCATGCCTCCGATCACGGTGGGCGCGAGCACCGCGTGCGCGAAGGCGGTGTCGGCCGCGACCACGCGCCAGCGCTGGTTGAAGTCGTGCGACTCGACGTCGACGTCGCGCAGGCCCAGCCCACCAAGCGCGCGCAGGAACGCGTTGTCGGGGCTGAAGGCGAGCGACGGCAGCGCGGACGGGAGCTCGATCCACGTGGCCTGCCACGTGTGCGTGTCGGTGGTGTGCTGCCCGTCGTGCGTGGTGCGAGGCGTCTCGAAGACGTACCGGTATGTCGTGAACCTCAGGCCGTCGCGCTCGCCGAACACGACGTCGTAGGCGCGACGCCGCGTGCCGTCGCCGAAGGGGCGGGTGTGAAAACGGTCGGCGAGCTCGCGGTCCTCCGCGACATACGAGTAGCCGCGCTTGGTCGCGTAGGCCTTGAGCGCGTCCTTGCGGCGCTTGTCGAACCACGCATAGGCGATGGCTCCGAGCACCAGCAGAGACACGGCGACGACGATGAAAAGGTTGTCCATTGCTCTCCCCCAGCAAGTCTTCCCGGCACGCGGTGCACGTTCCGGACCCGTAGGACCCTAGCGGAGCCCCCGCGATGGTGCCAGGGACGATGCGGGGGCGGGGTGTAGGCGGGCGCTCAGGGCGGATCGGGGGCCGGGAGCAGACGTCCCCGGTCCGGCGCGGCAGGGCCCAGGGAACGACGAAGGCCGGCCCCGCGCCTGCGGGACCGGCCTTCGTTTCGAGTCGGGTCAGGCGAGCGCCTTGGCCTTGATGGCCTCGTACTCCTCGGCGCTGATGGCGCCCGAGTCGAGCAGCTCCTTGGCCGCCTTGATCTCCGAGGCCGCGCCGGCCTCGGTCATGAGGCCCTTGGTGTACTCGACCTGCGCGGCGCGCATCTGCTCCGCCGCGGCCACGTCGCGCGCGGACATCGACTTGCCGCGCACGAGCACGTACACAAGCGCGCCGAGCACCGGCAGGATGATGACGAACAGCGCCCAGATGAACTTGGAGAAGCCCCCCAGCTCCTGGTCGCGGAAGATGTCCATGATGATGCGGAACACCAGGAAGATGAATGCGACCCACACCATGATCCAGAGTGTGAACAGCAGAATTGAGACGAAGTCGCTGAAGAAGTCCATGATCTGCTCCTCGCAGAGTCCGGGCCGGCACCTGACGCCGACCACACCTCGAATCTAGTCCCACAACGAGCGGCCCGCCACACGATCACTCCTGCAAAGACTGCCTTTGCAGATCTGCGACCAACGGTCGCTTCAGCCGCGCCTCGACAGCGTCCGAGTCGGTCCTCGGATCAGCGGGCGTCCCGGACTCGAGGCAAGGCACCGCCACCGAAAGCTGCCGGGATGCCGTCGATCACGTCGATCAATGCATCGACAACGCGCGGCGCCGAACTCAGGTCCTCACCGACCTCCAGCACGAACGTGTTGCCGCCAAGCATCAGCACGCCGTCACGCAGCTCGGGAGCCATCAGCCGTTCGACGGCCGTCGGCGAGAGGATCGCGTGCAGCTCCCGGCGACGGCGGCTGAAGACCCTCCACCGTTGGTTGAACTCGCCGTACTCGGTCTCCACGACATTGCCCCTCCCCGCGACGACCGCATTCCACGGAGTCGCGTAGGCGAGCGTCGCCTCGGGAAGCCGGATCGGCGACCACACCGCCACGACAAGCACCTCGCGGTAGACCTCGCTCCTCACCTTGCGGACCGTCGTGTACGCCGCCCATCGTCGGCCGCGCCAGTCGCCGCGCCCCAACGGACGCATGAAGCCAAGGAAGACCGAGCCGTCGAACGGGTTCACCAGGCGCATCCGCTTCGCGAAGAACCGGTCGAGCCCCTCGCCTCGCAGGATGATGTCGGCGTACCGGAGCGTCCGGTTCGCATCCCACCCCCGCGCGACGAAGAACAGGACCAGTCCCGCGACTGGCATGCCAAAGAAGAGGAGCGGCATCGCCGCCAAGGCCAGCATCGTCAGGATCAATCCTGCGACGGACAACCCATGCACGTCGATCAACTCGGTCCCCCACGCAGCTTCATGGGACCGCTCGGGTGTTCATGCATGCCCGCGTCGGCTCCCGCCCCTAGAACTGGACGCCGGGAACCTGCCGCGCGGCCTCGACGGTCTCGAAGTACTCCTCGCGCGTGAAGCCGAACATCCCCGCGATGAGGTTGGTCGGGAACGTCTCGATCTTGGTGTTGAGCGACCGCACGTTGGCGTTGTAGAAGCGGCGACCGGCGGCGACGCGGTCCTCGGTGTTGGTCAGCTCCTCCTGCAGCTGCAGGAAGTTCTGGTTCGCCTTGAGGTCCGGGTAGGCCTCCGCGACCGCGAAGAGGCGACCGAGCGCCTGCGTCAGTACGTTCTCCTGCTGCGCCTGCTGCGCGGGGCTGGAACCGGGAGCCGCGGCGACAGCGCGGGCCTGGGTGACCTCCTCGAGCGTCGAGCGCTCGTGGGTGGCGTAGCCCTTGACGGTCTCGACGAGGTTCGGGATGAGGTCGTGCCTGCGCTGGAGCTCGACGTCGATCTGACGCCAGGACTCCTGCACCAGGTTCCTCAGCTTGACGAGCCCGTTGTACTGGGCGATCGCCCAGATCGCGACGATGGCGATGATCGCGATGATGACGTATGCGATGACGTCCATGGTTCCCCTCCGTGGGTGTGCTGTCGTGATGGTGATGGTCGGTGGTGGCCTCCGCCGGGTGCGCTGGGTCAGCGCCGCCAGGGGATGCCGAAGATGTCGAACTCCGAGTCGCCGCCGGGCAGGCCCTTCCAGCCCTCGCCCCTGGCAGCGGGACCGGGCTCGATGCCCGTCCACTGCCCCGAGGTCAGCGCGCCTGGCGTGGTCGCCCAGTCGGGCGCGGTGGGCGGGACGGGCCGGTGCTCGCCGCGGCCCAGGCCCGCCTCGAGGTGCTCGCGCACCACGTGAGCGGGGATCCGGCGCGCGACCGAGGTCAGCAGCGACAAGCGTCGCGCGAGGTCCTCCACGCCGCGGCGTCCCGGCGACCACATCATGAGCGCGCCGCCGTCGATCCGCAGCGCGACGCCCGTGGCGTCGGACTGCACGAGCCGGTCGATCATGCGCGGGTCCAGCAGCGAGTGGGCGTATCGAGGGTCGTGGGAGACCACACGCCAGCGCTGGTTGAACGCGTGCGACTCGACGTCGACGTCCGAGCCGCCGAAGAGCTTGGCCGCCCGCGAGCCGATGCCCTCGGGGACCAGGTCGATGCGAGGGAGGTCCACAGGCAGCTCCACGAGCGTCACCTGGAACGCCTCGACCCTTGAGCCGCGCGAGCTGCCCGACACGAGCGCCGAGCCCAGCCCCGCATCGTCGAACAGTGCAAGGCCGAGCGTGCCGCCCGAGGCCTGCGTGCGACGGCGGTCGATCTCATACACATGCGTGTACGTCGCACAGCGGGCGCCCGCGAAGGTGCCGCGAAGCACGTCCTCCTGGCGGCGGCGCGTGCCGGAGTCGAAAGGTGTGCCGGAGAAGCGGCCCGAGTAGGCGGTGGTGCGGCCTTCGAACTGCCAGCCGTGCGACGCGGCGAACTCCGTCAGCTCCTTGCGGTGGGCCAGGCGGCGCCAGAACTGGAATCCGGCCCAGCCAGCGGCCGCGAGACCGCCGAGGATCCCCACGGTCACGAGGGCGCTTGCTCCCACGCCCCAGCCGACCGCGAGCAGCGCGACGGCCACCGCGGCGACCATGGCCGCCGCGGAGCTCAGCCGGGAGCCCAGGTTGAAGATCATGCCGTCACCCTAGCCAGAGGCGGGCGACAGGTCATCGTTACGGGGGATGATCCGCGTCACACCCAGCACACACCAGGGACGATGCGCATCGTCCCCGGGAAGGATCGGGCGTGACGGCACTCCGTCCCCAGGGTGAGGCCCGGCCGTCAGCGTGGCTCAGGCGAGACCGAGGTCCTCGAGGCCGTACAGGTACAGGTACGGGAGGCCCTCGGCCTCGATCTTCTCGCGAGCGCCGGTGTTGCGGTCGACGATCACGGCGACGGCCACGACGTCCGCTCCGGCCTCGCGCAGCGCCTCGACCGCGGTGAGGACGGACCCTCCGGTCGTGGAGGTGTCCTCGACGGCGACGACCTTCTTGCCGGCGACGTCCGGACCCTCGACGCGGCGCTGCAGTCCGTGCGCCTTGGACTCCTTGCGCACCACGAACGAGTCGAGGTCGAGGCCTCGCGAAGCCGCGGCGTGCATGAGGGCGGTCGCGACCGGGTCGGCGCCGAGCGTGAGGCCGCCCGTCGCGTCGACGTCGGCGGGACCGAAGCCGGCCTCCTCGAGCGCATCGAGCATCAGGTGGCCGACGAGCGGCGCGGCGCGGTGGTGGAGCGTGATGCGACGCAGGTCGACGTAGTAGTCGGCCTCCTTGCCGGAGGCGAGGGTGACGCGACCCCGCACCACGGCGAGGTCGGAGATGAGGTCGCGGAGCTGCTCGCGAGGCGTACCGGAGGTCATGCGCCAAGCCTACCGACGCATCGTCCTGCACCCCGGCCGAGCGGGGCGCCGGCTCGGCCGCGCGGCACGGGGGCGCCCGGTACAGGAATGTCCACTGGCGCGCAGCGGGGGTCCGGAAACGACCATGAGTGTCCACTGGGGCGCAGCCCGCCCAATGGTGTCTCCTAGTGGACGCTCAATGTCGCTAGGAGGCCTCCGCCGTCTCCCAGTGGACGTTTCTGTACCGCGAGGCGAGCGAGCAGGGCACGGAGGGACACAGTCGACCCGCCCGGGCACCTCCCACTCGGAGCGAGGCGCGGCGCCGTACAGGAAGAACGGGTCAGGCCTCGCCCGTCCTGCGGCGGCGGGTGAAGCGCGCCGGGAGCAGCCGCAGGCCGGCCCCCGCGACGCCGTAGAGGACGGACGGCGTCACCACGGTCTGCCCGCGCCGCACCGCCGCGAGGGCGCTCGTCACGACCTGCTCGGGCTCGAGCCACAGCATTCCGGGGAAGTCGCTGCGCATGTGCACGAGCTCCTCGGAGTCGTGGAACGACGTCTCGACAAGGCCGGGCAGCACGACCGTCGCGGTGACGGGGGTGTCCGCGAGCTGGCCCGCGAGCGCCTGGGTGAACTCCACGACCCACCTCTTGTGGGACGCGTACGTCGAGTCGCCCAGGTGCGCCGCGATCGACGCGACATTGAGGATGGCCCCGTGTCCCCGGGCGATCATGCCCGGCAGCGCGGCGTGGCTGAGCCGCATGGGCGCCGTGACGAGGACGTCGAGCATCCGCTTCTCGTCCTCCCACGTGCTGTCGAGGAAGCCCTTGCCGAGCCCGAAGCCGGCGTTGTTGACGAGCAGGCTGATCGGATCGTCGGGGTCCGCGACGCGCGCGGCGACGAGCTCGAGCCCCTCGGGATCCGTGAGATCGGCAGCGAGGATCTCGGCCCGCTGTCCCGTCGCGGACGCGATGACGTCCGCGATCTCGCTGAGGCGATCGCGCGAGCGCGCCACCAGCACCACGTCGTGGCCCGCGGTGGCGAGCTGCCACGCGAACTCCTCACCCAGGCCCGCGGAGGCCCCCGTCACCAGTGCCGTCGCCATGGCTCCAGGCTACTGGGACCTCGCGCGCCCGACCGCCGCCCGGCGGGTACCGTTGAGGCCATGCGCCTCGCCACCTGGAACGTGAACTCCGTCCGCGCCCGCGAGGAGCGGATCCTCGACTGGCTCCGCCGCTCCGAGACCGATGTGCTCGCGATGCAGGAGATCAAGTGCAAGCCCGAGCAGTTCCCGCTCGCAGGCTTCGAAGACCTCGGCTACGAGGTCGCGATCCACGGGCTCAACCAGTGGAACGGCGTCGCGATCGCCTCGCGCGTGGGCCTGGACGATGTGCAGGTCGCCTTCCCCGATCAGCCCGCCTTCGGCAAGCCGGGCCAGGAGCCCGTGGTCGAGGCCCGCGCGATCGGCGCGGTCGCCGGAGGCGTGCGCGTGTGGAGCCTGTACGTGCCGAACGGGCGCGGCCTGAACGACCCGCACTACACCTACAAGCTGGACTTCCTTGCGAAGCTGCGGGACGCATCGTCCGCGTGGAAGGACGAGCCGACCGCCCTGGTCGGCGACTTCAACGTCGCGCCGCTGCCCACCGACATCTGGTCGGAGGAGGACTCCGAGGCGGAGACGCACGTGACCCCCGAGGCGCGCGCGGCCTTCGCGGAGCTCGCGGACCACGGGTACGAGGAGCTGTCGCGGCGCTTCCTGCCCGCCGAGGGCACGTACACCTTCTGGGACTACAAGCAGCTGCGCTTCCCCAAGGGCGAGGGCATGCGGATCGACTTCATCTACGCCTCGGAGCCGCTCGCGGCGCGCGCCACGGACGTCACGATCGTGCGCGACGAGCGCAAGGGCAAGGGCGCCTCGGACCACGTGCCGGTGGTCCTGGACATCGACTGAGCCCTGGACATCGACTGAGTCGGGTCACCGCGTCGAGCGGTGAAGTCAGGAAGATGATTCGCGTGGCAGCGAGGGGCCGCTGCGTCAGATCCCTTTGGCAGGCTGCTGAGTCAGAACGACCCGGCTAGCGGCGGGATCAATGCGCGGCGCGCGCGCCGATGGCGCGCTGCACGGCGGGGTCGCCGAGGGCGGACAGCCACTCGAGCAGGCTCGCGGGAGTCGCCGGGTTGGCGGCGACCACGGGACGAAGCCGCGGCTCGGCGTAGGCGATCTCGGCGAGGTCCTCGGCGGTAGCCGCGGGGTCCGCGGCTCGCGTGTGACCGACGCGGAGCACGTCATCGACAGCATCGTCGACCGGCTCCGACAGATTCCCTTGGGCGCTCATGGTGGGGTCCTGGCTGCGATCGTGTGCGGCCCCCACCGCCACGGCATCGTGAATCAGGACCCCGATGACCATGAGCGGCACCAAGGGCAGCACCCACAGCAACGGCGGGTAGGACGCGTTCTCGATCGTAGCCAGAGCGGCCGCGGCCCCGACGAACACCACAGCGCCGATGGCAAACGCGCGGCGAGATGTCAGGGTCAGTTCTACTCTTGGCAGACGCGAGGACGCGACGATCCCGGCAAACAGAACCCCCGTGATGACAAGAACGAATTCCTCCGCTGACCAGTGCATCACTTCTCCTTGCTGGGACCAGACCCGCTTCTCAACGAGCCTGGTATGAGAGTGCCACCGGGGCCCGAGCGCCGAAAGCCCCCACTTATGGGGGCACCAGAACGGGGGGCCAGTAGAGTGGGCGCACAGACTCTGACGGGGGGTGGGCGATGCCGGTGCGGACAATCGCGCTGGTCGAGGACCACGCGCTGATCGCCTTCGGCTTCCGCGACCTCATCGCGTCGACCGAGGACCTGACGCTCGCGGGATCCGTCGAGACCGTCGCGGAGCTCGCGGGCCTCGAGGGACCGCTCGATCTCGTGGTCCTCGACCTGCGCCTCGCGGACGCCTCGCTCCCCGCCGACAACGTCGCCGCGATCCATGAGCGCGGCGCGCACGCCCTCATCTACACGGGCGCCGACGATCGCCGCCTCATCCAGTCCGCCGCACGCTCGGGCGCGCTCGGGCTGATCCGCAAGTCGGCCGCACCGGACGTCCTGCTGGACGCGATCCGCACGGCCGCGGAGGGACGTGAGGTGTTCAGCACCGACTGGGCCGCCGCGATCGACGCGGACGCCGCCCTGACCGACGCGAAGCTGTCGCAGCGCGAGCAGGAGATCCTCGGGCTGTACGCCTCAGGCGAGACGGCGACGTCCGTCGCGATCCGCACCGGGCTGTCACGCGACACCGTCGCCGACTACGTGAGCAGGATCCGCAAGAAGTACGCGGAGGCCGGGCGGCCGGCCCACTCGCGCGTCGACCTGTACAAGCGGGCGATCGAGGACGGATACCTCGGGACGTCGGAGTGACCGCCGCCGACGAGGCCGTGCACGAGGCTCCCGTCCCCACGACGCCGGGTCCGGCCGCGGAGCGGATGCTGCGCAACATCTACCTGTCCTGCGGCATCGGCGGCCTCGTGTTCGCCGCACTGCTGCTGCCGCGCGCGGTCGGTCAGATGGAGAGCCTCAGGAACGTCTACGGGATCACGCTGATCGTCGTCGGGCTCGCGGCTCCGATCAGCCTTGCGGCCCTCGCGCGCTGGGCGCCGATCAGGACGATGCGCCTCGTCGCCGGAGCCACCGTCATCGTCTTCGCGGTGCTGCACGTGCTGTTCCCGGTGTTCCTCGTGGACGGGTACTACTCGCTCGACGGCGCTCCCTGGGTCCAGGGCATCAACGCCCTCCACGCCGTCATCGCGACGGTGGTGTGGCAGAACCGGTGGGTGTGGCTCTACGGGCTCGCGCAGGCCCCGGTCGTCATGGTCACCCAGATGGCGTCGCGTCCCGACTCGACGCTGCTCGCGTTCCAGGACGCGATCGGCGGCACGCTCTACGCGCTGATCCTCATGGGCATGTCCCTCGCGGTCGTGAGAACCGCCGCGCAGGTCGACGCCACCGCGGGACGGGCACGCGCCGAGGCCGCAGCGCAGGCGCGCGCGACCGCTCAGGAGCGCGAGGAGAACCGCATCAACGCGATCGTCCACGACGACGTGATGTCCGTCCTGTACGCCGCCACGGCGCCGTCTCCCACCGCCGGGCTCCAGGACCGCGCCGCCGAGGCGCTCGACGAGATCCAGGTGCTCGCGGACGATGTCTCCCCCGCGCGCGACTATCGGCCCGAGGAGCTCGTGGCGATGCTGCGCTCGACCGCGCTCGAGCACTCGCATGATGTCAGGTTCGACGGCTCGTGGACCGGCGAGGAGCGCATCCCCTCCGACGTCGCCGTCGCGATCTCCGAGGCGCTCGGGGAGTCGCTGCGCAACAGCCTGCGGCACGCGGGCCCCTCCGAGCAGGTCACGCGCAAGGTGCGCGTCGAGGCGGACTCCGACGGCGTGGACGTCGTGTGCGACGACGATGGCGCGGGCTTCGACGACAGGCGGGTGTCCGCACGCCGGCTCGGCATCCGCGTGAGCATCATCGACCGCATGTGCACCCTTGACGGCGGCGGCGCCGACGTATCGAGCGCGCCGGGCGAGGGCACGATCGTCACCCTCACGTGGAGACGACCGTGAAAGAGGTGGGCGCGAGGATCGCGCTCGACGCGGCAAGCCTCCTGAGGCTGGACTCGACCAAGGCCCAGCTGCTGCTCGCGCTGTTCGGCATCACCAACATGGTGTTCGTGGTGGTGACGGCGCAGACCGTGCGCAACCCGTGGATCTCGCTGGTCGCGGTCCTCCTCGTGATGGTCGCCGCGTCTCTGCTGATCCAGCCCGGCCCCGACCCGTTCCCCCGGCGGGAGAGCTGGTTCGTCGTGGGCGTGGTCCTGCTGTCGACCGTCATGGTGTCGTGGAACCTGCCGGTGGACGGCGACCTCGGTCGGGCGACGTGGCATCAGGGAGCGAACGCGTGGCTGCTGTTCTTCCTGTCGATCCGCCGCCGCAGCGGCCTCGCCTGGCTGGGCTTCGGGCTCATGGCGGTCGCGACGGCCGTGTGGGGCGTCTCGACGGGACGCGGGGCTTTCTCCGCGCTCATGATGCTCCAGAGCCACGCCGCCACCCTGGTGGTCGCCGCGCTGTTCGGCAGCGGGCTTCACCGCGCCGCGCGGGAGATCAACGCGTTCGCTGAGCTCACGGAGCAGGCCGCCGAGGCCTCCGCGGCGACTCAGGCCCGCCGCGAGATCCGCCGCCGCCGCGCGACCGAGGTCCGAGAGATCGCGACCAGGCCCCTCGAGCGCATCGTCGCGGGCGAGACCTTCGACGAGTCCGACCGGCGCGAGATCGCGGCGACCGAGGCGGCGCTGCGCGATCTGGTGCGCGCCCGCGGGCTCACCGCACCCGCGATCGTCACCGCCGCGAGCGCGGCGCGACGGCGCGGAGTCGACGTCACCCTGCTCGACGACAGGGCCACCACCATCTCGGACGGCGACGTCATGACGCGCCTGTCCCACGAGGTCGCGGAGTTCATCGACGGAGCCCAGGAGGGCATGGTCACGGTGAGGCTGCTGCCCGAGGGGCGCCACGCTCTCGTGACGGGCGTCGCCCAGGCCGGCGACAGCATCGTCCGTCTCGAGCTGGACGATGCGGCACGGCCCGTGGTGCTCGACGCACCCCAGGGAGCGTGACACCCCTCGGGGACGATGCGGTGGCGGCCGGGCGCCTTGACATGTCACGGACCCCGGTCGATCCTGCTGGCAGGTGCTGAGCAGGCGGGCGCGCTGACACGGCGATCACCCCGAGGGGTCGGCACCGACTAGAGGCCAGACTTCGACGCGTCTTCCCTGCGCGTCGGCAAGGGGGGTGGCGGCGATGACGCCAGCCGCACGATCACTACGTCCGCTCATCCTGATCCGAGGATTCGGGGGCACCGACCTCAGCGACGATCAGGCGAGCCCGTATCAGGGCTTCAACGAGGGCACCGCCTATCCGGGCCGCAAGGGCGACAACTACATCTACGAGGGCTTCGTGCTGCGCGCGCTCAAGTCTCCGTCGCACCCGTACCGGGATGCGACCAACGTGGCCGGCTACTACGCGCGCGCCCAGGTGTCACCTCCGGACCTCGGCGACCTCGACGCGATCTCGACGAGCGGGACGGTGGTCCTCGACCCGGCCGTCGAACGGCGCGTGCTCGCCGGAGGCACGGCGGGCACCATCTGGGTCTACCGCTACTACGACCTCAGCCCACGGACGCTTGAGGTCTACGGAGCGGGCCTCAAGCGCCTCGTGGACCTGATCGAGGCCTCGGCCGCGCGGCGCGGCGAGGACTTCCGTGGGGTCGACATCGTCGCGCACAGCATGGGTGGGCTGGTCGCGCGCGAAGGCGTCATCGCGATGGGCGAGGAGGCGCGCGACCGCGTGCACCGCATCGTGACCCTCGGCACCCCGCACCGCGGGATCGCCTTCCAGCAGGCGCCCGACTGGCTGCTCAAGGCACTTCCCAAGGTCAAGGACGCAGGCCACGAGCTCGAGGCGTTCGACCCCGACTCGGTGCGGTTCCGCGAGTGGCGCACGGCGTTCGACCCCTCGCGCGTCCTCACGGTAGTCGGCACGGACTTCCGGTCGTACAACGTGGGGATCGCGAGTGCGCTCAACCGGGTGGCCAGCCTGCTCGACGAGGGCACGCTCGCCTACAACCGCAGCGACGGCCTGGTGAAGCACGCCTCGGCTCAGCTCCCGGGCTCGCCCCGCACGTTCGTGCACAAGTGCCACGGTGGGCGCGACTCTCTCGTGACCTCGAGGGAGGCGTACGAGATCGCGATGCGCTTCCTCCACGGCTCGCATCGCGTCTCGCTGCTGCTCGACCGCGCGAACATCAAGCGGGGCAAGGACTGGTTCGGTCGGAGCGAGTTCTTCTTCGGCGTCTCGATCAGGCCGCGCAACGTGGACTTCGACCTGTTCCACCAGAGCGTCGAGGCGCAGAACTGCTACGGCCCGTTCCGCAAGGTGGACCTCTCCGACGGCGGCGACGAGACCCTCGAGGATGCCCTGTTCGAGCCACTCGCGGCGTTCGGCGACGGCACCAACACCTGGGCGGGCGACGGCAGGCTCATCTGGGAGGGCTGGATCGACACGCGCGCGGCTCCCGCCGACGGGACCGGCATGGTGTTCCGGCTCGACGTCTACGTGAGCGAGCGCGACAGCTACGGACTCGGCTTCTCGGACAACGTGGTGTTCCACAAGCAGTATCTGGTGCAGGTGTTCCCAGGCAGCCCGCCGGGGATCTTCGTCCACACCGGCGAGAGGCACTTCGCCAGCGGCTCCCCGTCGAGCCTGGACCAGCTCCGTGAGGAGGCGGGGGTGGAGGCCGATTGCGAGGTGCAGCGCGCGCAGCCCGTCGAGGGCGAGGACGACGCGTGGACCTTCGAGGTCGCGGGCACCGGCTTCGACGGACGCTTCCGGATCCGGATCGAGTCCGAGGACTCGGGAGACGAGTACGACGCGGTCATCCCCGCGTGACGGGATACGCGAAAGGCCGGGACTCGCGTCCCGGCCTCTCACTGTCAGCGCGCCCGGAGGGATTCGAACCCCCAACCTTCTGATCCGTAGTCAGATGCTCTATCCGTTGAGCTACGGGCGCGTGGCCCTTGCGGGCCGAGAGACAACTATACACGATTTCGACGGGCGCGAAGCACACCCGCTTGGGCGGCTCGACCCGTGCGCCGGCACCCCTCCCGCGCACCCGGCACGGCGTAGAGTCGAAGGGTCGCAACGTTGCGACGAGGAGGTGGACCGTGGAGGGCTCTCGCACCCTGGAGACCATCGTGCGCATGGAGGCGCCTCCCGATCTCGAGCCAGCGCCTCTCCTCGACGCCGTGCTGGAGGAGGCCTCCACCCACGCCATCGGGCGCGACTCGATCGCCGCCGTCGCCGCACGCGCGCGCATGCCCGAGCAGGAGATCCACGCGCTGTACCCGGACATCCGGGTGCTGCTGGTCGAGGCGCTTCGTCGGCGGGACGAGCTGGGCGCAGCGCATCTCGCGCACGGACCGCGCGACGGGCGCACGCTGCTGCTGTCGTTCCTCGAGACCGCGAGGGCGAACACCTCGACCCCAGGGGCGGTGGAGCTGTTCGCCACGCTGTCCGCCGCCGCGACCTCCGCCGATCATCCCGGCCACGAGTACTTCCGCACCCGTTACTCCGCGCTGCGTCGGCTGCTCGTGGATGCGCTCAGGGAGCTCGAGGAGGAGGGTGAGCTCGCGACGAACGCGGACCCCGAGGGGATCGCCACGCAGGCCATCGCGCTGCTCGACGGCCTGCAGGTGCAGTGGCTGCTCGACCGCGGCGCGCTCGACATGCCCTCGCTCGTGAGGAGCTTCCTCAACGCTTGGCTGGTTCACCCGCTGCGCTGACCGCGGCGCCCCGAGAGCACGGGAATGTGGGGCGCGGGCCGGGCCCGGAGAAGCCGAAGGCCCCCGGACCGAGGACGGTCGGGGGCCAGATCGGCGGAGACGGTGGGATTCGAACCCACGGATAGGTTGCCCCATCACATCCTTAGCAGGGATGCACCTTCGGCCACTCGGTCACGTCTCCTCGGCACCAAGGCCGGGGACCAGGGTACCGGTCGCGAGACCCGCCGAGCAACGCGGCGGATCACGAGAGCGGAGAGTGTGGGATTCGAACCCACGGAGACGGGTTACGCCTCAACGGTTTTCAAGACCGTCACCTTCGGCCGCTCGGTCAACTCTCCTTCGTCGGCGGCGCGGCCGTGGCGGCCGCGGCACCGGGGCCATTCTGCCAGCCTTCGGGAAGGCCAGGGCTCACCACCGTGAGGCCGTAGAGCGCCGCCACCCGCGCCAGCTCGGCGTCGTACGTCGCGATCGTGTCGATCGCGGGATGCGCGGCAGCAGCGCCCAGATGGAGCGCGGCGAAGGGCTTGAGCACCGCCGCAGCGTGCGTCGAGACCGTCACGTTCTGGTCGGAGAACCGGATGAGAGGCATCCGCGAGCGGATCACCTCGACCACCTCGAACGCCTTCGCCTTCTCCTCGCGCGGGTACAGCTCGGCGGCCTGCCGAAGCTCCGTCAGGCCGAGCTGCGTGGTCGCGACCTGCTGGATCCGGGGCACCACCCACCGGTTCCACTCCTCGAAGTACCGCACCCCAGGCAGGAAGCGGCACAGCGCGGTGCCGTCGACGTAGATCACGCCTCAAGGCTAGCGCTCGTGGAAGCGGCGACGCCGCGCCCTCCGCCCAAGGCGGTGGCGCGGCGTCCTCGCATCGTGCGTGCTGCCCGGCTCAGGCGCCCTTGAGGCGCTTCATCGCGAGCTGGACGACGGCGATCAGGGCCTGCTTGGTGGCGGCCTTCTCGCGCGCGTCCGTGTACATGATCGGGGTGTCCTGGCCGATGCCGAGTGCCTCGCGGACGTCCTCGAGCTGGTGCCGGGCGACTCCGTCGAAGCAGTTGACGCACACGACGAAGGGGATGCCCTTGCCCTCGAAGTAGTCGACGGCGGGGAAGCACTGGTCCAGGCGCTCGGTGTCGACGAGGACGACGGCGCCGATCGCGCCGCGGACCAGGTCGTCCCACATGAACAGGAAGCGGTCCTGACCCGGGGTGCCGAACAGGTAGAGCCACAGGGCCCCCGGCAGCGCGATGCGGCCGAAGTCCATGGCGACGGTCGTGGTGGTCTTGCGGTCGCTGACGCCGCCGGCGTCGTCGACACCGATCGACTTCTCCGTCATCGCCGCCTCGGTGTTGAGGGGGTCGATGTCCGAGATCGAGCCGATGAACGTGGTCTTGCCGACGGCGAAGCCGCCGGCGATCACGATCTTGACGACGGTGGGAGCCACGTGTGGGGCCGCCATCGTGCCGGCCACGTCAGAGGGCTGCGATGCCATCGAGGACACTCTCCAAGAGACTCAGGGAAAGGCCGCCTTGCTCGTCGTGCGTCGAGGCGTCGTCGGCCGTTCCACCGGTGTGGATCTTCAGGTGGTTTTCTTGCGCAAGGTCCGTCACGAGCACACGGACCACACCCAGGGGGAGACGGGTGTGGGCAGAGAGCTCCGCCACGGACTGGTACTGACCTGTAGCGAGCTGCAGGATCGTCTTCTTCTCCGGGGTGAGCCCCCTGAGAGCCTGGGGCGTGGAGAGCGACTCGACGAGCGCCTCCATCGGCAGGTCCTTGCCGGCGGCCTTCACGCGCCCGCCGGTGACCGCGTAGGGGCGGACGGCGTAGGTCTCCTCGTCGAGAGGCTCGTGTGCGTCGCTCATGACTTCCTCCTTGACGCTCCTAGGCGCGGAGCTGCCCGTCGATCGGAAGGTTCTGCCGCATCTCGGTGATGAGCTGCGGGGTGAGGGCGTTCTCGGTACGGGTGACGAGCAGCGTCATCTCGTAGCCGACGAGGCCCACGTCGCACGTCGAGTCGGCGGCGACCGCGAGGACCGAGCCGTTCGAGACCGACATGAGGAACAGGAAAAGCTCGTCCATCTCGATGATCGACTGGCGCACCTCGCCCGCCTGGAGCTGGCGTGCGGCGCCTCGCGTCAGCGATGCCATGCCGGACACGACGGCGGCGAGCGTGTCACCACCCGTGCGGTCCAGGTTCTTCGACATCGCCATGAGCAGGCCATCGGCGCTCACGACGAGGGTGTGGCGCGTTCCGGGCACCGTCTGGACGAAGTTGTCCAGCAGCCATCCGAAGTTGGTGGCCTCGGGACTCAGTTCGGTCACTGCTCCTCCTTGGGGGTGATGCTCCACGGGCGGAGCGTAGGTGTGGTCGGAATCATGCCTGATCCTGACTGTTCGCCTGGGACTGACGCTCGTACTCGGCGACGTCGGAACGCGCCCGCTGGGTCCCCGAGTAGAAGCTCGAGAAGCGCTGGCGGACCGCGTCGGCGTCGCGCGGGGCCTCCGTGATCTTGACCTCGGCCTCGAGCGGCTTGGGCTCCTCGACGGGCTTGGTGCGCTCGCGCTTGGTGAGGCCGGCCTTGGTCTTCTGGACCTTCGGACGCTCGGTGGCGAAAGAGGCGAACTCCGAGAAGACCGCGGACGCGACGTCGGACTGGTCGCCCTGGTCCGAGTCGGGCTCCGGATTGATCTGGAAGGACGGGCTGTATCCGGCGGAGGGCTCGGCGTGCTCGAGCGCCGACGCGCCTGCCTGCTCCCAGCCGACCGGGTTCGCCAGCTGATCGGGCGAGTACGGCTCGGACTCGCTCTCTCGGCGACCTTGGTCGACCGCGGCGAGCTCCTCGTGCCAGCCACCCCCAGCCGTCTCGGCGGGCATGAAGCTCTCACCCGGCGCGGGCATGAAGCTCGTGGGCGCCGACGGGGCCTGCGCGGGAGCCGACGGGGCGCTCGGGGGCGCCGCGGGAGCGCTCGCGGCCCGTGCGGACTCGGCGGTCGGCGCCGAGGGAGCGCTCATCGGCGCGACGAACGAGCTGGTGGGCATGCCCTCAGCGGCCCGGCTCGTGGGCGCGGGGCTCGGCGCGGTGGGGGCCGGAGTCGGCGACGCGGGCGGGAACGCACCCGGCGCGAACGCGGCGGCCTGCCCCTCGGTCTCCTGCGCCGACGCGGACTGAACGTCGGCCGCCGGTTCCTGCGCAGGAAGCGGTGTGAAGGCCGCGGGAGCGGCAGCCGGGGTCGGCACGAACGGCTCGGCTGTGCCGGCGTCGGCCGCCTCGCCGTGCGGGCTCGCGGGGGCCTTGCGACCGCGGCCGAACAGCCTGTTGAAGAAGCCGCCGCGCTCGGTCTCCGCGGTGGACTCGTCGCCGATGAGGTCGTCGAAGCCGACGGCCGGGGACACCACGGGGGCGACGACAGCCGGGGGAGCCACGGGGGAAGGCGCGGACACGACCGGCTCGGGCTGCGGCGCGACCGGCGCTGCCGGGACGTGATCCACCACCGGCTCCGGCTGAGCCTGCTGCACGGGCGCGGGCACGGCGGGCGGGGGCGTCGGCTCGGGATCAGGGGCGAACAGCGAGCGACGCTGGGCCTCCTGGGCGGCCTCGGCGCTCGGGGCTTGGGGCGCAACCTCGGCGCTCGGGGCCTGAGGCGCCGCGAAGACGGCGCGCTGCGAGGGCGACGGCGGAGCGGGCATCGCCGGCGCCTCCGGGGCCTGCTGCTCCCAGTAGGGCTGCGGAGCGACTGCGGTCTGCTCGGGCGCCACGGGCTCCTCGACGAGGGAGACGGACTCGACACCCTTGAGCGGCTCGTCGTCCTCGAGCAGCGGGATCACGAAACCGCTGGTGTCCGCCGGGGCCTCCGAGTCCTGGCCCTGCGGGTCGCCGAAGCCGTGCTGGATCAGCGGCGACTGACCGGTGGTCTCGGCGGAGGCGGGAGCCGCGGGGGTCTCGCCGCGTCCATCGGCGCGAGCGATACCGGCGGCGAAGGCCGCGGCGATGCCCGCGGTCGGGCCGATGCCGGGGGTCTCGGCAGGCATCTGCGCGGAGCGGGCGGTCGGCGCGGTCGGCGCGATGGGCTCGAGGCCGGCGCCGGCCTGGCTGCCTCCGGGGAAGAAGGCGTCGACGGTCGAGGCCGCGGACGGGGGCACCTCTCCCGCGCGGCGCGAGCGGAATCCGCGGAACATCGCGGCGCGCTGCTCGGCGCTCTGCGGCGCGACCTCGGAGGCGGACACCTTGGGGGTGAAGTCCGCTCCAGCCTCGCCCTCGAGAGCGGACAGCTGCTCGGCGGTGGCCCGCTGGGGCAGACCGATGACGTTCGTGCCGCCAGGCTCCGGGGCGCTCGGAGAGGCGGGCTCCGCGGCGCGGCGACGGCGCGCGGGCAGGCCCGCCGCGGTCGCGCCTTCGACCAGGCTCGAGGAGTCGACCGCGGTGCCCTCAGGGGCAGCCTCGGCATCCTCGCGGATGAGACCCTCGACAGCCGACGCCGGCTGGGGCGCAGGCTCGGACGGGCTCGAAGCGTCGCTCGTCGCCGTCACCGTTCCGCGCGTCGGGAGTCCGCCGCGAGAGGGGAGCTCGCCGCCACGACCGGCGAGCGGCGCGCCCTCCTGGACGGTGGCGGGCGCGTACGCGTCGACCGAGGCCGGCGCGGTGCGCGCCATGCCCGCGGCCTCGGCGGGACCGGTGAGAGGGTTCTCGATGACCTCGTCGGCCACCATCGCGGAGGGGCGGGTCAGCGCCGGCTGCTCCTGCAGGCGGTCGTCGAACAGCGAGACGGGCAGCGCGACGGAGACCGTGGTCCCCTCACCCTCGGTGGACGTGATCTCCACCGCGGCGCCGATGCGGCGCGCGATGCGACCGACCACGAACAGGCCCAGTCGCTGGGCACCGAGGATCTCGGAGGCCTGGTGGGACGAGACTCGCGAGTTGGCGCTGTGCAGCTCCTCGGGGTTCATGCCGATGCCGGTGTCCGCCACCTCGACGACGTAGCCGCTCTCGGTCGCCATCGTACGGACGGCGACCATAGAGCCAGGGTCGGAGAAGACAGTCGCATTCTCGAGCAGCTCCGCGAACAGGTGCGCGGTGGTGAGGGCCGAGTGACCGACCATCTGCGGGTCGGCGTCAAGCTGCAGATCGATGCGCTCGTACAGCTCGATCTCCGACGACGCCGTACGGATCACGTCGGACAGCGGCATCGGTCGGCGCAGGCGTCGACCGGTGTCGATGCCTGCGAGGACCAGCAGGGACTCGGAGTTACGACGCATCCGGGTCGCCAGGTGGTCGAGCGCGAAGAGCTTGGTCAGCGTGTCCGGGTCGTCCTCGGAGCGCTCCATCTCGTCGATCGAGGCGAGCTGACGGTTGAGGAGCACCTGGTCGCGACGAGCGACGTTGACGAACATCTCGGAGATCGAGCCACGCAGCGCTGCCTGCTCGGCCGCGATGGACAGCGTCGCCGCGTTGACGCCGTTGAACGCCTCCGCCAGACGACCGACCTCGTCCTCGGACTCCACCGGGATCTGGACCTCGGACAGGTCCACGGACTCACCAGGCATCGCGACCCGCTCCACGAGGCGCGGGAGCTCCTGGCGGACCGCGGTCGCCGTCGTGGTCAGTCGACGCAGCGGGTTGACGATACGACGGGCGATCGCGTTGGCGACGATCACCGCGATAAGGAACGCGGCGACAACCGCGCCGCTGACCGCGAGCAGCTGGGCCGAGAGTGACGTCACGTCGCTGTCGGCTCGGGAGAGGATCTGGTTCCACACGTCGTCGGTGAGCGGCGAGTAACGCCCGATCTCGGCGTCCACCGCATCGACCCACGGCTCGTCGCGAGCGGCGATGAGCGCGGAGTCCTCGCCGCTGAGCAGCGAGGTCTGGATGGCGGTGTACGTCGTGTCGACACCGTCGAGCGCGATCGAGGCGAACTCGGGCACGGTGTCGAGGCTGCCGACGATCTCGGATGCGGCCTGGGCGTCGTCGAGGGACAGGTCGGCGCGCACGGAGAGCTCGCGGAGCTGGCCCTCGCCGTCGTCGCCGAACGCGCCGGCGAGGATGAGTCGCTGGACGACGATCTTCTCGTACTCGAGCGACTCGGTGAGCGCGCTGAGGCGACCGAACGCGTTGATGCGCGAGTTCAGGTCGGCGTCCGCGGCCGCCGCCGACGCGGAGGTCGCTGCCTGGAGGTTCAGGGTGATGAGCTGCGAGTAGTACTCGAGGGTCGTCGACGAGTTCGCGGAGCCGAGCGCCGCGGCCTGGCGCATGGTCGCGAGCTCCTCAAGGAGCTCTTTTCCTTCGGCGGTACGGGCGAGGACGGCGGCATTCTCGTCGGTGTCGTCGATCTGCTGGGCGGATGCGGTGAGGGTCTCGATCGCGCGCTCGGTCGGCGTCCACGTGGCGAGCATGCCCTCGAGGAACGGCACCGGCTCGGTGAAGAGCCTGCGGGCTGCGAGGCCTTCGGCGTCAAGGTCGGCCGCGAGCGCCTCGAGCTGCGCGGAGGTCCCGGTCGCGGAAGCAGCGTCGCTGATCGCGAGGCGCTCCACCGCGGCGGAGACGTCGGCGTAGTCGAGGCGCACCTGGGTGGCCTCGTCGCTCGCAGGGAAGGACAGGCCCTCCTCGGTCGTCTCGATGCCGACCGCGCGCAGGGAGGGCACGAGGTCGTCGCCGCTGCCGACGACGGCGGCGAGCTGGGACGTGACGACATCAGCGGCGTCGGAGTCCTCCGCGCCCGCGAGCGTGTCGATGACGTCGGCGTAGGCCTGATTGGTGGCCCTCACGGCGGTGGACTGCTCGTCGCGTCCCACCTGGATGGCGTCGAGGAAGGAGACGGTGTAGTAGCGCTCGTCGGTGAAGGCCTCACCGAGGTCGCGAGCGTCGTCGAGGGCGGAGACGACGGTCTGCGCGTTGCGGGCGGAGCTGAGATCGACCCAGGAGAATCCGACGACGCCGATACCGGTGAGCAGCAGCACGAGCAGCGGCACAGCCACCGTCAGCAGCATCTTGCTGCGGATACCCAATCTCTGGAGCATCGAATCTTCTCCCTCTATCCCACGGGTCGTCACCCATGGGCGTCAGCCTCGCGCACCCGGTATGCGCCGGCACTCCCTGTTATCGGCCCGGTCCCCGAGAACATGAATGCGTGTGGCCTGACTCACCTTGAGACGCTATACCGTCGTCACTATGACGGGACAGGGCCGGAGAGTGTGATGAATGTCACCCGCTGCGCTGCGGCCGGAGGGCCAGAGGTGCTCAGGCAAGCCACCGTTCCGGACCCTTCGTCGCGACCCGGAGAGGTCATCATCGGCGTTGAAGCATCCGGTGTCAATCGTGCGGACGTGCTTCAGCGCAAGGGCCACTACCCCTCGCCGCCGGGCGCACCCGAGTGGCCCGGCCTGGAGGTCGCGGGCACGGTCTCGGCAGTCGGCGAGGGAGTGACCGCACGACGCGTAGGCGACCGCGTCTGCGCGCTCCTTCCCGGCGGTGGCTACGCGGAGAAGGTCGCGGTCCACGAGTCGCTCACCCTCCCGGTCCCGGCGGGACTGTCGATGAGCGAGGCCGCGGCCCTCGTCGAGGCGGCGTGCACCGCGCTGTCGAACCTGCGCGAAGCCACCGCGCAGGCGGGCGAGACCCTGCTCGTGCATGGCGGGCTCGGCGGCGTGGGATCGATCGCGGTGCAGCTCGGCGCGGCGCTGGGCATGCGCGTCCTGGCGACCGCCGGCGGCCGCGACCGCGCGGACCGCTGCGTCGAGCTCGGGGCGGAGGCGGCGTTCGACTATCGCACCGAGGACTGGGCGACCGAGGTCGCGGCGCGAGGCGGCGCCGATGTGATCCTGGACGTCGTCGGGGCGGCCTACCTCGAACCGAACCTGCGCGCGCTCGCGACTGATGGACGGCTCGTCGTGATCGGCATGCAGAAGGGTTCGCGCGGCGAGCTCGATCTCGGGATGCTGCTGGCGAAGCGGGCACGGGTGATCGGCACGACCCTGCGCGCGCGGCCGCTCGAAGAGCGCGCGGCGATCGTCGCGGACGTCGAGCGCACGGTGTGGCCGCTCGTGCCGGACCGCGTGCGACCGCTCGTGCACGCGACGTTCCCGCTGGCCGACGCTGCGGCGGCGCACACGATGCTCGAGGCCGGCGGGGTCACCGGCTCACTCGTGCTGACCACGTAGCCTCGCGACCCGACGCGACCCGGCACCCGCATCGTCCGCGTGCCGCGCGCGTCCGCCCGTGGCGCCCGCGAAGGGCGGTACGGCTACGCGCGGTCGAGATTCCCCGCAGCGAGCGAGGCCGCGAGCGCGGGCGAGGCGGGCAGGCGCGGCAGGAGCGTGGCCTGGAGCGCGTGATAGAGGTCGGGCTTGCCGGCCCAGACCGTCGCCGACGGCTCGTTCGCCGTCGACAGCTCGTGATGCCACGAGCCCTGGTCCACGTCGATGAGGTGCTCGCCGATGAAGTCCCACCACTGCTGGTACTGCTCGGTGTACTCCGCAGCCTTGGTGGCGCGCCAGAGCACGGCGGCGGCGCCCACGGCCTCGGCGACGACCCAGTGCATGCGCTCGCGCACGACGGGGGCGCCCTCCCAGTCGGTCGTGTAGACGAAGCCCGAGTGCCCGTCGACGTGCCACCCGTCGCGCACCGCCGCGGCGTAGAGCTCGCGCGCGGCCGGGACCATCCAGTCGGGGGCCGCGCGCCCGGTCTGCTGGAGGGACGAGGCGCACTGCACGATCAGCCGCGACCACTCGAGCGCATGACCGACCGTGGCTCCGTAGGGGCGGAACGGGTGCGCGGGCTCGTCCTCGTTGTAGTCGAGCAGCGGGTTCCAGTCGCGGTCGAAGTGCTCGGGCAGCCGCCACCCGTTCGCGCGGCCGAAGCCGTCGATCACTCGGGTCGTGATGCGGGCGGCGCGGTCGAGCAGCTCGCGGTCGCCGAGCACGTCGGAGGCAGCGAGGTAGGCCTCGACGGTGTGCATGTTGGCGTTGACCCCGCGGTAGTCCTCCTCGTCGGACCAATCGCGCGAGAACGACTCGCGGCTCATGCCCGCCTCGTCATCCCAGAAGCGCTCGGTGTGGACCGCGACGGCGGCCTCGAGCAGCCCCATCGCGCCGGGCCTGCCGATCGCGGCGGCCGAGGCAGCGGCGAGGATGACGAAGGCATGGCCGTAGGCCTCCTTCGCCGTGTTCGTGGGGCCGTCCGCGCCGATCGCGGCGAACCACCCGCCGTGCTCCTCGTCGCGCAGGCGCCCCAGCAGAGCGTCGACGCCGTGGTCGACGTACGCGGTGCAGCCGGGCCTGCCCAGCAGTGCCCCGAGCGCGTACACGTGGGTCATGCGGCACGTGATCCACAGCTCGACGTCGCGGTCGGGATCGATCGCGCCCGACGCATCGAGGTAGCCGAACCCGCCCCTCGCGTCGCGGCTCTCGCGGCCGAAGTGGAGCAGCCGGTCGGTCTCGCTCTCGAGCCAGCGGCGGTGAGCGTCGGAGGTCAGCCACGTCATGCGGCCAGACTAGCCACGCACCAGGGGCTACGTCACGAGAAGTCGCCCGACCCGATCACCCCCGACAGTCTGAACCAATCTCAGGGCCGACACGCGAGCGCGTCGGGGGACGATGCGGGGGCCGGGTGAGGCCGGCATCCGATCAGAGGACCGCGAGCCGCTCCGGGTCGATCAGGGGCTCGAGCACCTCGAGCACGCCGTCCTCGTCGACCGAGCCGACGACCTGGTCGGCGACCGCGCACACCGCCTCGGGGGCGTTGCCCATCGCGGCCGAAGTGCCCGCCCACTTGAGCATGTCGATGTCGTTGTTGCCGTCTCCCACCGCGACCGTGTGGTCCGGGTACACGCCCAGCTGGCGACGCAGCGCCTCGAGCGCCGAGGCCTTGGTGACGTTGGGCGGCGTGAGGTCGAGCCACGCGGAGTAGCCGACGGCGTACGTCACGTCGTTGAGGCCGATGCGGTGGACCAGGTCGTCGAAGTGGCTCACGTCCGCGTCGGGCTTGCGGATGACGACACGGGTCACCTCCTGCGACGCGAGCTCCTCGAACGAGTCGACGACGATCTGGCGTCCGTCGAGCTCGCCCATGGGGAACTCGCGGTTCACGCGGAAGCCCACGCCGAGGTCCTCGACCGCGAAGAAAGCATCGGGCATCTCCCGACGGATGAGGTCGAGCGCGGCCGTGGGATCGAAGGTCGTGGTCTCGACGATGTCGTAGCCGCCGGGGCTCTGCGGGTTGAGCTTCACGGTGACGGCGCCGTTCGCGCACACCGCCCACCCGCGACGGATCCCGAGCCGCTCGAGCACCGGCATCGTCCCGATGATGGTGCGACCGGTCGCGAGGATCACATGGCTGCGGCACATGCGGACCTTGGAGACCGCCTCGACCACGGCGTCGGAGATGTCCCCACCCCAGTGCATGAGGGTGCCGTCGATGTCGAGCCCGACCAGACGCCAGGCGTCGCGGTCGAGGGGAGGGCGCAGGGTCGCCGGGTCGCGCGTCATGCGTGGCACCCTACGCCAGCGAGGCGACGGGCCGGTGAATTCCTCCCCACCCGCCGTGCCGGGCCGGTGCGCCCTGGAATCGCACCAGGGCCGAGAATCGCGGCACAACCGGGCGCCATGCGATTCCAGGAGGCACAGACGATGCTGCACTCGCCCGGGACGGACGGACGATGCGGCGCTCGCCGGGTCAGACGACGGGCTTGAGGTACTCCTCGCCGCCCAGGTACGGGCGAAGGATCTCGGGCACGTAGACCGAGCCGTCGGCCTGCTGGTGGTTCTCGAGCAGCGCGACGAGCCAGCGCGTCGTGCCGATCGTGCCGTTGACGGTCGCGACGGGCTCGGTGCCCTTCTCGCCCTTCTCGCGGATCTTGAGACGGCGCGCCTGATACGTCGTGGTGTTCGAGGTCGAGGTGACCTCCATCCACCGCTCCTGGCTCGGCAGCCACGCCTCGCAGTCGAACTTGCGGGCGGCGCTCATGCCGAGGTCGCCGGCGGCCGTGTCGATCACGCGGTACGGGAGCTCGAGGGCCTGGAGCATGTACTCCTCGGCGGCCAGGAAGCGGGCGTGCTCCTCGGCGGCGTCCTCGGGGCGGCAGTAGGCGTACATCTCTACCTTGTGGAATTGGTGGACGCGGATGATGCCGCGGGTGTCGCGGCCTGCCGATCCGGCCTCGCGGCGGTAGCACGCGCTCCAACCCGCGTAGCGCAGGGCGCCGTCGGACAGGTCGAGGATCTCGTCCGAGTGGTAGCCCGCGAGCGCGACCTCCGACGTGCCGACCAGGTACAGGTCGTCGCGCTCGAGGTAGTAGATCTCCTCGGCGTGCTTGCCCAGGAAGCCCGTGCCGGACATCGACTCGGGACGCACCAGGGTCGGCGTGATCATCGGCGAGAAGCCGTGGTCGATCGCGGTCGCCATCGCGGCGTTGAGGATCGCGAGCTCGAGGCGCGCGCCGATGCCGGTCAGGAAGTAGAAGCGCGAGCCCGACACCTTCGCGCCGCGCTCCATGTCGATCGCCTTGAGGCCCTCGCCGATCGCGAGGTGGTCCTGCACCTCGACGCCCTCGGCCGCGAAGTCGCGCGGGGTGCCGACGTGGCGCAGCACCGCGTAGTCGTCCTCGCCGCCAGCCGGGACGCCGGGCTCGGGGATGTTGCCGAGCGACCACGCGAGCTCGACGGCCTTGGCCGAGGCGGCGTCGGCGTCGGCCTGGAGCTGCTTCACGCGAGCGGACAGCTCCTTGGTGCGCGCGAGAAGCTCCTGCTTCTCCTCGCCCTTGGCCTGGGCGACGAGCTTGCCGAGGGACTTCTGCTCGGCGCGCGCGACCTCGAACTCCTGGAGGGCGGCGCGGTTGGCCGCGTCGGCCTCGAGGACCTGGTCCACGATCGCGGGGTCGTCGCCACGGGCGATCTGCGACTGCCGGACGACGTCGGGCTCGGCACGGAGGAGCTTGAGGTCGATCATGCAGGCGAGTCTATCCGCGTGGGCCTAGGCTCAAGGCATGGTGGCCCTTGTCCTCGCGGCCGTCGCCGTCGTCCTCGCGACGGCCTCGCTGTCGCTCACCGTCGTCATCACGCGCCGCATCGGCTCGCGTGATCCCATGGCCGTGCCGCGGATGTGGCGCCGTGTCCTGAAGATCGAGCCTCTCCCGTCGGCCATGACCCCGTTCAGCGCGCCGCGCGCGGGCAACGAGCAGGTGGCGTTCATCGCGAACCCCACGAAGCCGGGGATCGAGGAGCTGCGCGAGCAGGCGCTCAGGGCCTGCTCGATCCGCTACCTGCCGCAGCCGATGTGGTTCTACACGACGGCCGACGATCCCGGCACGGGCCAGGCGAAGCAGGCGCTAGAGAGCGGCGCCGACCTCGTGGTCGCGATCGGCGGCGACGGCACGGTGCGCGCGGTCGCGCAGGCACTGGCCGGCTCGGACGTGCCGATGGGCATCCTGCCCATGGGCACCGGCAACCTGTTCGCACGCAACCTCGACCTGCCTCTCGGCGAGACCCAGTCGCTCCTGCGCACCGTCCTCGAGGGCGACGAGCGCACGGTCGATGTGGGGTGGATGGACGTCTCCCGCGCGCCCGGCCAGGGCGACGACGGACGTCACCTGTTCCTCGTCATCGCGGGTGCCGGCTTCGACGCGGAGATGGTCGCGGGCGCCGACGAGGGCCTCAAGAAGCGCCTCGGCTGGTTCGCCTACTTCTTCGCCGCGATCCGGCACCTCGGGGAGAAGCGCATGAAGGCGCGCGTGTCCGTCGATGGCGGCGAGCAGGTCGAGAGCACGATGCGCACCGTCCTCATGGCGAACATCGGCCAGCTTCCCGGCGGAATCACGCTCGTGCCCGACGCGACCATGGACGACGGGCACCTCGACATCGCGACGCTCGACGCGCGCGGCGGCCTGGTCGGCTGGACCGAGCTGTTCGGCCAGGTCATGGCTCAGGGCGCGGGCCTCAAGGACACGAGCCTGCTGCGCGTGCTGAACACGTCGCGCATCGACCACGTGCGCGGCAAGCAGTTCGACATCGAGATGGAGCAGCCGCAGAAGGTGCAGGTCGACGGCGAGTCGCTCGGTCGCGCCTCCAAGGTGCACGCGTTCGTGCAGCCCGGCGCCCTCAAGCTCCGCGTCCCGCCGGGCAACAAGCCCGCCTCGGCTGAGAAGCCGACCGCCGAGGAGGCCGCGGAGGAGTCAGGCGAGGCCAAGGGCGACGCCTCCGACGACTGACCTCGCGCCCTCCCTCCTGCCCCGGAAGGACCCATGACCGACGCGTCCCCAGCGCCCTCCGACGACGGCGCGCCTCGCCTCGACCGGCCCCGCCTCGCGACGCTCGCGACCACGCAGCTCGTCGCGGGCATCGGCGTCGCGGCGGGCGTCTCGGTGGGCGCGCTGCTCGCCGAGGAGATCGCGGGCACCGCCGCGTGGTCGGGACTGCCGCAGACGGCGATGGTGCTCGGCTCCGCGCTCGCCGCAGTGCCCCTGGCCCGCCTCGCCGGACGACGCGGTCGCCGGGTCGCGCTCACGACGGGCTACGGTCTCGCGGCGGTCGGGGCCGCACTCGCCTTCGCCGCAGGGACGATGCGGGTGCTGCCCCTGCTCCTGGTCGGCATGCTGATCACGGGCGGCGGGATGGCGGCCGGGCTCCAGGCGCGCTTCGCCGCGACCGACGGCGTGCCGGACTCGCTGCGCGGCCGCGTGCTGAGCGTCGTCGTGTGGGCGTCGGCGGTCGGCGCGGTGGCCGGCCCGAACCTGCTGTCCCCCGGCACCAAGCTCGGCGAGGCACTCGGGGTGACCGCGCTGGCCGGACCGTGGCTGTTCGCGGTCGCGTCGCTCGCGCTCGCGGCGATCGGCATCGCCCTGCTGCTGCGCGACCCCAGGCCCGTCGCCCCTCCCGCCGCCCGCAGCATCGTCCGCACGCTCGCCGACCTGTGGGCTCACCCGTCGGGTCGCCTGGGGCTCACCGCGATGGCCACGGGGCACGCCGTGATGGTCGGGATCATGGCGATGTCGAGCGTGCACCTGCACGGCCACGGCTCGACGCTCACGTTCATCGGCATCGTCATCAGCGCGCACGTCGCGGGGATGTACGCGCTCGCGCCCGTGTTCGGGTGGATGACCGACCGGCTCGGGCCGTGGGCCGCCGTGGGCGTGGGCGCCTCGCTGCTGCTGATCGGCGCGGGGCTGACCGCAGTGTCGGGACGGATCGACGCCGCGGGCGGGATGCACGGCCACGCCGAGGGCTTCGCGACCGCCGGGCTCGTGCTGATCGGCCTCGGCTGGTCAGCGGCCACGATCGCCGCCGCGACGCTCGTCTCCGTCCTGTCGCACGAGGGCACCGCGAGCCCCACCGACGTGCAGGGCGTCGCCGACCTCACGATGGGCATCGCGGGCGCGTCCGCGGGGGCGCTGTCCGGCGTGGCGCTGGCCGCGTGGGGCTACGACGGGCTGTCGATCGCGGGCGCGGTCCTGCTGCTCCCGCTCGTGTGGGAGCTGGTGCGCGCGCGGCGGCTCGACAGCGCACACACGCACGCGCTCGAGGGGTAGGCTCTACGCCCGCCCGTCCTTGAGGGCCTCGACCCAGTCGCGCGCCGCGGCGAACGACGTGTCGGTGTTCTCGGACTCGACGGGCGTCACCTCGCCGTGGAAGGCCGGGTAGGAGCCGAGGAACAGGACGACGGGGCACGTGCGCTTGAGGCCGATGAGCGCCTCGGAGACGCGCGCCTCGGCGATGTGGCCCATCGCGTCCATCGAGAACGAATACTCGCCGGGCTTGTCGCCCCGCGGGCGCGACTCGATGCGGCTGAGGTTCACACCGCGCACCGAGAACTGCTCAAGCATCTCGAGCAGGGCGCCCGCCCTGTCGCTCGGCAGGTGCACGACGAGGGTCGTCTTGTCGGCGCCGGTCGGCAGCGGCGCCGGGCCGGGGCGGCCGATGCGGACGAAGCGGGTGCGGGACGAGTCGCGGTCGCTCACGCCGTCGACGAGGACCTCGAGCCCGAGGCTCTCCGCGACGCCGGGCGGGGCGAGCGCGGCGTCGATCTCGGTCGACCCGTCCGCGAGCGCGACGGCGGCGGCCGCGTTGGAGGGCGCGGGGACCTGGACGACGCCGGGCAGGTTCTCGGCGATCCAGCGGCGGCACTGGTTGAGGCCGTGCGAATGCGCGGAGACGCGCGCGACGTCCTCGAGCCGCGTGCCGGGGCGCGCGACGAGCTCGAACGAGATCGGGAGGACCACCTCGCCGAGGATGACGAGCGGCTCGCCCTCGGCGAGCGTGTCGAGCGTCGCGGTCACGCCGCCCTCGACGGAGTTCTCCATCGCGACGACGGCGTAGTCGACCTCGCCCGAGCGCACGGCCGCGAGCGCCGACGGGACGTCGACCATCGGCACGTGCTCGGCGGAGCCGGCGGGCACCATCGCGCGCAGCGCGGCCTCGGTGAAGGTGCCGGCGGGACCCAGGTAAGCGTAGCGGGGCAGGGTCACTCGTCGTCCTCCTCGTCGCCTCCGGGCTTCGACAGGCGCATGCGTCGCGCGCCGATCGCCATGAGCACGTCGCGGTACTGGTTCGCGCGGCCCGGCAGGGTCTTGCCCACGCCGGAGCGGGAGTTGCCCGCGATCTCGCACTCGACCTCGGTGACGGTGAGGCCCGCGTGGAGCACGTCGAGCGTCATCGCCGGCTCGAGGCCCGAGCCGCGCGCGAGCGGCAGGCACGCCTCGAACGCCTTGCGCGTCATGCAGCGGATCGAGCTCATCGGCTGCTTGGACTCCCAGTTCGAGGAGCGCTTGATGGCCTTGCGCGACGCCTTGGTGCTGAGGCCGAGAGCATCCGCGCCGCCAGCGGTGAGAGCGATCGCCATGTCGCACACGCCCTCGCTCACGGCGGGTACGAGCGGCGCGGCGCCGATCGCCTGGTTGCCCAGGCGGCCGTCGAGCAGCAGCAGCGTGCGCGGGGGCATGCTCGGGTCGTCGCGCATCGCGATGACGGCGGCCCCGGTCTCGGTCGCGGCGCTGCGCCCGCGCGGGTGCGGGTGGCGCACCACGACGGCGCCGGAGTTGCGCGCGAGGTCCTGCGTGTTGTCCGTCGAGCCGTCGTCCACCACGAGCACCATGTCGACGCCGGGGATGGCCGCGGCCGCACGCACGGTGGCGGCGATCCGGCGGGCCTGATTGTGGGCGACGACCAGCGCGGCGCACCCCTGGGTCAGGGGTGCGGGAGTGCCCGAGCGCGACGCGCCCGGGCGGCGGCGCGGCGACCTCTTGCCAGAGGAGCCGGCCACCTTCGACGGGGATGCAGCAGCCACGGACTCAGCGTAGCGACTGCGCGGGCCCACGCAAACTCCCTTTTACCTTCTGATGAAGAACCTGTGACCTAGTTGTCGGGACCCTCACAGGGCCCCGACCCAGGCCCGATGCGTCAGCGGATGGTGACCTGACGCGAGACGAGGCCCGCGCGAGCGCGACGCTCGTCCGCGGTGAGCGGCGAGTCGTCCGCGAGCGCCTCGGCCAGCTTGGGCGCGAAGGCCGCCACCGGCTTCTCGAGCTCCTCGGGCTCGGTGCCCGCGACCATCTCCCACACGGGGATCTGAAGGCCGCACGCGCGGAACGCGCCGAGCAGCTTGGTGCCCTCCTCGATCGCGGTCTCGCGCTTGGCCTGCAGGCGGGCGAGGGCGTCGAGCAGCTTCTCCTCATCCACGGACTGGCCCCAGCGCAGGTACTCGCGGGCGCCCATGCGGCACCAGTAGGCGCCGTCGACGGACGCGAGCTTGACGGTGGGGAAGATGCCCTCGTTCGCCTGCTCGAGCGCCGCCTGGACCTCGCGGTCCTTCTCGCCCTCGGGCAGCCAGAAGTCGTAGCCGTCGGAGACGGTGACCTCCCACGCCACGGACGTGTCGAGGATGTCCTGGAGGCGCGGGCCGGCCTCGAGGTTGCCGAGCTGCGGCAGCAGGTCGCCCTCCTCGAGGTCCTTGGACGCGAGGATCGCCGCGGCGATGTCGCGCGACGGGTCGCCCGAGGCGCCGGCGCCGCGCATCGCGACGAGCAGCAGGCCGTCCTTGCGACGCATCGCGGGGCGGTCCAGGGGCAGGACGGTCACGAGCAGGAGGTCGTCCCCACCGAACTCGGCCGTCAGCTTCGCGGGCGCCGAGGCGGCGGGCACGATCTCGCGCATCGCGACGAGGTCGACCTCTCCGGGCAGGCCCTCGAAGGGACGGGGAACGAACGGGACGCGGTTCTTCTTCGCCATGGTGTCCAAGGGTAGTGCCGCGCACGGGCCCGAGCGCGCGCGGCGGCGAGCACGACCCGACCTCGCCGCCGACCTGGCCCCTGCATCGTCCATGAACGTGGCGTGCCCACCCGAGACATGGCGGCGCGATCCTGCCAGACTGGACCGCATGCATGAGCGCGCTGGCACAGTTGCCCTTCCCGAGGACCTGATCGACGTCGACGCCCTGCTCGGGGCGTACTACGACCTGGTGCCGGACCCCACGGTCCCGGCGCAGCGGGTGGCCTTCGGCACGTCCGGGCACCGCGGCTCGGCCTTCGACACGGCGTTCAATGAGGCGCACATCGTCGCGATCACCGCGGCGATCGTCGAGTACCGCCGGAACGAGGGCGTCGACGGCCCGCTGTTCATGGGCAAGGACACGCACGCGCTGTCGGGCCCCGCGCAGGAGACCGCGCTCGAGGTGCTCGCCGCCGCGGGCGTCGAGGTGCGGATCGATGCGCGCGACGGCTTCACGCCGACCCCCGCGATCTCGCTCGCGATCCTCGTCGAGAACGGCGCGGTGTCCGACGCGGGCCTGCGCACCTCGGGCAAGGGCCTGGCCGACGGCATCGTCATCACCCCCTCCCACAACCCCCCGCGCGACGGCGGCTTCAAGTACAACCCGCCCCACGGCGGCCCCGCCGACTCCGACGCGACCGGCTGGATCGCGAACCGCGCGAACGAGCTGCTCGCGGGCGGCTGGAAGCAGGTGCCCCGCTTCCAGCTCAAGAAGGCCCAGGCAGCGGACACCACCAAGGGCTTCGACTTCCTCGACCTCTACCTCGAGCACCTGCCGAGCGTGATCGACCTCGACGCGATCGCGAAGGCGGGCGTGCGCATCGGCGCGGACCCGCTCGGTGGCGCGGCCGTCGACTACTGGGGCGCGATTGGCGAGGAGTTCAAGCTCGACCTCACCGTCGTCAACCCCAAGGTCGACCCGGCGTGGTCCTTCATGACGCTCGACTGGGACGGCAAGATCCGCATGGACTGCTCGTCGCCGTCCGCGATGGCCTCGCTGAGGACCCTCATGGCTGGCGCCGACAGCCCGTACGACGTCGCGACCGGCAACGACGCGGACTCTGACCGCCACGGCATCGTCACGCGCGACGGCGGCCTCATGAACCCCAACCACTACCTTGCCGCCGCGATCTCCTACCTCTACGGCGGCGCGCGTCCCCAGTGGCCCGCGGGCGCCCGCATCGGCAAGACGCTCGTGTCCTCGAGCCTCATCGACCGCGTCGGCAAGGACCTCGGCCGCGAGGTCGTCGAGGTGCCGGTCGGCTTCAAGTACTTCGTGCCCGGGCTGCTCAGCGGCGACATCGCGTTCGGCGGCGAGGAGTCCGCGGGAGCCTCGTTCCTGCGCCGCGACGGCCGCGTGTGGTCGACCGACAAGGACGGCCTGATCCTGTCGCTGCTCGCGTCGGAGATCATCGCCACGACCGGCAAGTCGCCGTCCGCCCTGCACCAGGGCCTCACCGACCGCCTCGGCGAGTCCTGGTACGCGAGGGTCGATGCGGCTGCCACCAAGGAGGAGAAGGCCAAGCTGGGCGCGCTGTCGCCCGAGCAGGTCCCCGCGACCACGCTCGCCGGCCAGGACATCACGGCCAAGCTCACGGCCGCGCCCGGCAACGGCGCGAAGATCGGCGGCCTCAAGGTCACCACGGACGATGCGTGGTTCGCCGCGCGCCCGTCCGGCACCGAGGACGTCTACAAGATCTACGCGGAGTCGTTCGTCTCGGAGTCGCACCTGGGCGAGGTCCAGGCGCAGGCCCGCGAGGTCGTGTCGGAGGCGCTCGAGGGCTGAGGCGCGCAGGGCGCTTGACGGCCGCTCGGGAGCCGGCCGCTCGGGAGCCGGAGGCTCGCGAGCGAGCGCGCGGGAGGCGCGGTTAGTCCCCGATCGGTGTGAGCCCTCCCGTGCCGTACGACATGAAGCCCTCGTCGAGCTGGGCGTCCGCGCCCTCGTCACCGAAGTCGATGAGCTCGGTGACGTCGTTGCCCCACAGGGCCTCCCCGACGACCATGTCCGCGAGGCTGATGTCGTCCGACCCGTCGCCGATGGTCGTGGAGATCGTCGTACCGCCCTGGTCGGCGTCGGCCGCGTAGGCCTCCAGGAGCATGGAGTTGAGCGGCTCGGTCACCGGATACATGTAGCCCACGAGCGTGCCGTCGTCGTACAGCGGGGTGGAGCCGTCGACCTCGGCGGTGAGGATCACGTAGATCACGAACGAGCCCTCCTCATTCGCTCCGCTGATGTCAGCGACGGGGAAGGAGACCTCCACGGTGTTCTGGTCCGGGATGTCCACCACGTACTCCCAGTCGCCCGTGGCGTCCTCACCGAACGATTCCGGCGGCACGTTGGAGTAGAAGTCGATGACGTTGTACGGGTAGTCGACCGGCCAGGGCTCGCCGCCGAATCCGTCGAACGTCGCGATACCCGCGGCCCCGTCGGCGGTCGCCGCGATGCGGAAGTCGATGTAGTGGTCCTCGGTGGTGCCGTAGTCCGCGAAACTCACGAGGCCCTCGACCGAGTACCACGCGCCACCCCTCAGGTCTCCCCAATCGGAGTCGAGCACCGGGACGGCGTAGTACGTGGCGCCGTCGTCCGGGTCGGTGTACGCCTCGGACCCGTCGACCTTCGCGTCGAGCAGCAGGTAGAGCGTGATCGGCTCGAGGTCGGATGCGGCGATGGTCTCGTCCGTGTCGTTGTACGCGATCAACGAGACCTGGTAGTCGGCCTTGCCCGAGGCGTCGAAGGAGTAGTTGTAGTTCACGCCCGAGGCGTACGACGCCTCGACGGTGGTCTGCTCTGTCGCGTCGTCGCCGCCCGTGCACCCGGACAGAGTCGCTGCGATGGACATGGCCGCGACAGCGGCAGAGATCGTAGTGCGGTTGTTCATGGCCCCCCTTATGGACATGCAGACGGTACACAGACGCCTGGCCGCTTCCGATGGGACCAATGACACGGCGTGTCGCCATCTCCGGCGCATGGGGGTTCCTCGTCGGGAGCGCCCGCGCGCGGCTCCTAGGCTGTCCCCATGCGCTCCGCCACCGCCTCGCTCCTGCTCGCCGTCGCGTCGCTCACGCTCGCGCCAGCGGCCGCGGCCGACACCCCTGCGGATGCGGCGTCTGGCTCGCCGAGCGCGGCGACGTCCGGATACGGCTTCCCCGACACGTGCGACGCGTCGTCGATCGACGCGTCCGACTCTGAATGCGTCGACGGCCGCACCGACATCGACCTGCACGCCGATGGCACCGCGACCTGGGTGAGCGAGACCGCCTACCCGCGCGAGGCCTTCGACGCCTACCTCGCGGAGTACGTCGCATGGGACGGCACGACGCAGGAGTACATGGACGAGCAGCTCGCGGACTCCGAGGACTCCACCGGCACGGCCGTGGCCACCGTGACCGACGACCTCGTGCTCGTGGACATCACGTACGAGCTCACCGGCGACGACGCCTATCAGACGGGCTTCGCCCTCGCCGCGGACGACGAGCTCTACGTCGCGATCGCGGTCGAGGACGTCGCCGGCTCCTCGACCGTCACGCTCACCTCGCCCGGCACGATCCAGGAGGCCAACGCGTACGTCGACGGCACCGTCGTGACGTGGGACGCGGAGATCCTCGCGTCGGTCGACGAGCTCCAGGTCAACGCGCTCACGACGGTCGAGTCCGAGGGAACGCTTCCCGCCTGGCTGCTCCCGACCGGCGGCGCGCTGGTCCTCGTGGTCGCGGTGGCCGGCTACCTCGGCTTCGTCCGCAAGCGCTAGGCGCCTTCACCCGAAGGTCCTGGCACGAGCACGGGCACGAAAACCCTGGCACTGGGGGACGCGGCCCTGCTAGCGTTTCGGCACGCGGGCTCGGGGTGGGCCCACGCAGTTGAGGGGATCTCCATGACTCGCCATGTTCGCCGCCGCCTGGGCGCGCTCGTTCTGACCATCACCGCCGCGCTCGCGTTGTCCGGCTGCTACACGATGAGCACCTCCACGACGTATCACGCCGACGGCACGATGGACATGACGATGATCGTCGCGATGGAGGAGAGCCTCCTCGAGGACTCCGGCATGACCGCGGAGGACATGGTGGACGACACGACGTCCGAGTTCACCGACGTCGAGGGCCTCACCGACATCTTCACGATCGAGCCCTACGCCGAGGACGGCCTCGCGGGGATCATCATGACCGTCGAGGGCGCGACGGAGGAGCAGCTCGCCGCCTTCGAGACCTCGGACAGCGCCGCCTACACGCCGGCGTCCACCATCACCTACGGCGACGGCTCGATCACGGTCTCCTCGCTCAGCTCCGAGGAGGCGCTCGCCGAGCAGGAGGACGCCGCCGCAGAGCTCGAGGCGTACGGCATGGACATCAGCGACTTCGCGGCCTTCCTCGACTTCGAGGTGCGCCACACGTTCCCCGGCCCCGTCGAGTCGACCACGATCGGCTACATCGACCCCGAGGACCCGAACACCGTCGTCATCGACGACTTCGAGGAGACCTTCGGCCTGACCGACTGGACGATCGTCGCCTCGGACGGCACCTCCTCCGGGATCGCCTGGTGGATGTGGGCCGCGGGCGGCGCGGTGCTGGCCGCGATCCTCGCGGCGGGCGCGATCGTCGCGCTGCGGTCGCGCGGCACGGGCTCGGACCCCGACATGGAGGATGTGCCGGTTGCGCCTGCTCCGGTAGCCGCCCCTGTCGCCGCCGGCCCTGACGCCGCCACGTTCGAGCCCGCGCCCGAGGCTCCGCAGGAGCAGGAGCCGCCGCAGGCCTGAACAGCAGGCCTGAGCCGCGGGCCTGAGCCGCGGGCCTGACCTCAGCCGCAACCCCCGCCGAAGGTCTCGACACCGAGTGACTCGACACTGCTAAGGTTCCGACAGCCGACCAGGGGGTGGTCGGCACGTCGAGGGGGGAAAGACCATGCTGAATCGCACCCGCAGGCGCCTGGGGGCGCTCGTTCTCGCTGTCGCCGCCGCGGCCTCGCTCTCGGGCTGCTACTCCATGAAGTCGACCGCGACCTTCCATGCCGACGACACCGTCGACCTCGAGGCCACCGTGGCCTTCAGCCGCGAGTTCCTCGAGGAGTCCGGCATGACCCAGGAGTCGCTCACCGAGCAGCTCACGGGCGACGTCGAGGAGGACGAGAAGCTCGCGGGCAAGGTCACGATCGAGCCGTACGAGACGGACGAGTGGGTCGGGGCCTCGCTCACCGCCACGGGGATCGACCCGCTCGACATGTCCACGCTCCTGGCCAGCGAGGACGACGGCACCGGCGCCACCCAGACCTACAGCCACATCGGCGGGACGATCACCCTGACGTCGACGCCCTCGAGCGACGCGGAGGCCGACGGCTCCCTCGCCGACCTCTCCGCCGAGGACATCGCGGCGGCCGGCATCGAGATCGAGCAGCGCTACACGTTCCCCGGCCCGGTCGAGTCCACCACGGTCGGCGAGATCGACCCCGACGACCCGAACACCGTGGTCGTCACCGACTTCACGCAGGCCCAGGGCTACACCGCGTGGGAGATCGTCGCCGCCGACGCGGCCCCGAGCGGGTTCTTCGGCCTCGACATCGACCTCAACCTCACCTCGCACCCGACCCTCGTGCTGTGGGGCGTCGGCCTGGTGCTCGGCGTCGCCTTCCTCGGCGTGACCGCGTACGCGCTGATCGGCGAGAGGGTGCTCGCCAAGCGGTAGGCGCCCTATCGCACGCGCACCCGCGTGTGGGATCGTTGCGGCATGAACGCGACACTCACGCGCGCAGGGAAGGCCATCGCGGTCGCCCTGTTCGCCACGCTTGCACTGACCGGCTGCATCAAGGTCGACTTCGAGCTGGTCCTCCAGCCCGACGACACCGTGGATGGCAGCATCACCTACGCGATCGCCGAGGGCTCGGGCGACCTCATGTCGGACGACGAGACGACGTACTCCGACGAGGAGCTCCTCGAGAGCCTGTTCGGCGACATCGACGCGTCGGAGTACGCCAACGGCGTGCTGAGCGACTTCACGGAGGACGACTGGGTCGGCAAGACCATCACGTTCGAGGGCGAGGACCTCGCGGGCTTCTCGCTCGAGGACGACACCGAGGGCGTGGCGATCACGCGCGAGGGCGACGAGTTCGTCGTCTCCGGCCCGTACTCCTCGAGCGAGGACGACATGACCGAGGGCATGGACGGCGCCGAGATGACGATGTCCATCACGTTCCCCGGCGAGATCACCGAGACCAACGGCGAGCTCAGCGAGGACAAGCACACGGTCACGTGGGACCTGCTGGACCCGCCGGAGTCGCTCGAGGCTCGCGGTGGCGCGACCGAGGGCTCCGACTTCCCGATGTGGATGATCTTCGTCGCGATCGCGGTCGTGGCCGTCGTGGCTGTCGCCGTCGTCGTGCTCGTGCTCGTCAACCGCTCGGGCAAGAAGAAGGCCGTCGAGGCCGCGGCCGCCGACGAGGCCACCGCCATGGAGCCCGCGGAGCCCGCCGCGCCGTCGATGCTGCCCGAGGGCGGATCCGAGGAGGAGGCCACCGATGTGGCCGAGACCGTCGTGATCCCCGACGTCGAGGACGAGCCGTTCGAGCCCGTGCGCAAGGGGGACGATGCCGTGGCTGAGGAGTCGTCGGCGACGGAGTCCACGGACGATGCGGTCGCGGACGATGCCGTCGCGGACGAGCCGGCGGAGGCCGAGGCAGTCGCGGTTGAGGAGGCTGCGGCCGAGGAGTCCGAGGCCGACGCCACGACGACCGAGGTCCTTCCCACGAGCGACGAGGACGAGGCCCCCGCGGCCGACGAGGACGGCGACGAGAAGAAGGACTGACCCGATCGACCACGGCCGGGACGCCCACGTGTTGAGAGACACTGGGGGAATGCATGTTCTCCCACGGGTGTCCCGGCCGCGTCGTCTCCGCACATGGGTGGCGGCCGGCGCGATGATGCTCGCGCTCGCCGGGTGCGTGCGCGTCGACTCCGCGACCGAGCTGCGCGCGGACGACACCTTCGATCAGCACCTCGTGATCGCGCTCGCCCCTGACATCGGGGACCAGCTCGGGTCGGGGCTCGCCTCGGGGCTGGGCGAGGGCCTCGGCGACCTCGGCGAGGAGCTTGACGACCAGGACGACGCGTCCGGCGACGACGCGATGGAGGGCTTCTCCCTCGACTCCCTGGACCCGTCCGCGCTCTACGACGAGCTCGCGGGCAGCGACGAGCTCGCGGCGCTCGAGGACGCGTACCCCGGTCAGGTCGACCTCGCCCCCTACGACGACGGCGAGCTCGTCGGCGTCGAGCTCACCCTCACCGACCTGCCGCTCGAGGTGTTCGACGAGGCCAACGCAACGGCGGGAGCCGGGGTCGGCCTGTCCGGCACCATCGAGCACACCGACGGCGAGTTCGTGGTGACCATCCCCGCCGACGAGGCCCGCGACGCCTCGTCCCTGGGGCTCACCGCCGCGAACATGGCCCTGCTGGGCAACGCGGTCGAGGTCTCGGTGAGCTTCACGTTCCCCGGCCTCGTGACCGAGGCCCCTGAGGGCACGGCCGAGGGGCGCACCGCGACCCTCACGCTCGAGAACCTGCTCGACCCCGACGAGATCCGCATCGTCGCCTCCGACCGGAGCCAGATCTACTGGACGCCCATCCTGACCTGGGGCGGCATCGTCCTGGCGGCGATCGTGATCATCGGCGGCGCGACCTTCCTCGTGCTCCAGGACGTCCGCGCGCGGCGCCGCACGAGCCTTCCCGAACCGGACGCGAACCACGAGAGCCGCATCGGCACGCTCGGGCCAGAGGACCCCCCGGCGGCACCGAACGACGGCCCGGCGCAGGAGGACACCCCCGAGAGGTGAGACGATGCGCTGGTGCTCACCACGTATCGCTCGCTGCTCGCCCACCCGGGCGCGCTCGCCTTCGCCCTCGCCGGGCTGCTGTCCCGCTTCCCGACGTCGATGCTCAACCTCTCCGTCATCCTGCTCATCGAGGGCACGTACGGCAGCTGGGAGATGTCGGGCCGCGTCGCCGCGGTCGGCGTGATCGCGTGGGCCGCGCAGTCGGTGCCGACTGCGCGCTGGGTGGACCGCGTGGGCCAGCGCAAGGCGATGTGGCCGCTCACTGCGATCTCCGTGGTGGGCGCGGCGATCGTCCTGGTCACAGCGCTCATGCGCGGCCCCGAGCCGATCCTGTGGATCGGGGTGATCCTCGCGTCGCTGTCGGGCCCGCTCGGCTCGCTCACGCGCGCCCGCTGGTCGCACCTGCTCAAGACGGACGACGAGATCCACTCCGCCTTCTCGCTCGAGGGCGCGCTCGACGAGATCCTGTTCATCCTGGGTCCGACACTCGTGACGATCCTCGCGACGACGGTCCACCCTGCGGCGGGCATCCTCGTCGCCGTGACCGCCCTCCTCGTCGGCATGACGTGGCTGCTCTCCCAGACCTCGACCGAGCCGCCCGCGCGCGGCGCCGCGGGCACGACGGGGCTCGGGCTCAAGGTGCCAGCGGCCGTCGCCGCGATCTCGGTGCTGACGATCGGCGTCGGCGTGACGTTCGGCGCGGTGGACATCACGACCGTCGCCTTCGCTGAGGACGTGGGCTATGCCGCGATCGGCGGCCTCGTGCTCGGCGTGCTCTCCGCCGGATCCTTTACCGGCGGCCTGCTCTACGGCGCGCGCCGCTGGCGCACGCCGCTGTGGGCGCGCGTCGTGGCGGTCAGCGTGCTGTTCGCGATCGGCTTCGCCGCGCTTGGTCAGATGCCCTCGCTGTGGGCGTACGCCGCGATCGGCTTCTTCGCGGGCGCGACGGTGGCGCCCCTGCTCGCCTCGGCCGACACCGTCGTCCAGCGCGTCGTGTCGCAGGAGCAGCTCACCGAGGGCATGGCGTGGGTGCGCATCGGCATGGGTGCGGGCGTCGCGCTCGGCGCGTGGATCGCGGGCCGCGGGATCGACGTCTCGGGCCACACGGCCGGCATGGACGTCATGACGTGGGCGGCCGCCTCGGTGGCCGTGCTCGCGCTTGCGGTGGCGTGGTGGATCCGCCGGGACACACTTCCCGCGCGTCCGGCGGCGATCGAGGAGGAGAAGGCGCCCGACGAGTACGTCGACGGGCCGCCCCTGCCGCCCGGCGTCTGACCACGCGTGCGCTGACGCCGCGTTCGCTGACGGCCTGGGTCGCGCGCTCGACCCGGCACGCTCCCGAAAGTCAGTCGGACAGGCCGTTGATCATGTCGGTCTCCCACAGCTGGTCGCCCGGCCCGAGGCTCTCGACCAGGCTGCCGCTGGCCTCGGCGACGCCCGTCGCCGCGTCGACGACCTCGTTCGGGACGGACACGGTCGTGCTCCAGGTCGTGGAGTCGCCCGGCGCCAGCATGCCGCCGAGCGATTCCCAGTCGGTGGTCGCGAGCGGGTAGGCGTACGCCGCGACCGAGCCGTCCACCCTCACCGGGTAGGTCCCGTCGAGCGGCGCGTCCACGATGAGCAGGACCGCCTCGTCGGCCCACTGGCCCGGCGCTACCGACTCGGAGCCCTCGTCGTACGTCATGACGAACTTCACGCGGACATCGGTGGCGTCGCCATCCTGCGCGACGGTCGCCGCGGAGTAGGTGAAGAAGAACGTGACCTGCTCGACCGGGTACTCGTAGGACCGCGAGCCCAGGCTCGTCGGTGCGAAACCGACGTCGGGCGTCTCCGACGCAGTGGCCGAGGGAGACGCGTCGGCGGTCGCCGAGGAGCCGGGCTCCGTCGTCACGCTGGCCTCGGCCTCTGCCGTCGGAACCACGGACTCGACCGTCGCGGAGGCGCTGGGGGAAGGCGTCGCATCATCGGTGCCCGAGGTGCAGGCCGCGAGCGCGAGCGCGGCCGCGACCCCAAGCCCCGTTCCGACGATCGATTTCACCCTCTGCCTCCCTAGCAGCCGCAGGTCCAGAATGTCACGCCTGGGTTCGTTGCCTCGCCGTAGCCCACGGTCCCGTCCCACTCGGTCCCCTGGGACGAATCGTCGTTCCAGGCGTCGTTCCAGTCGGCTTTGGACAGCTCGCTGAGGGTGCCATCGGCGATGGCGTAGCTCAGCATCACGTCACCAGAGTCCCGGTACGCCCTCATGACCACGGCACCGTCGACGATCGCCAGGTCGGCGGTGTACCAGTCAAGGCCCGCGAACGCCGTTGCGGTGAACGCCGCCGCCGTGTCGGAGGCAAGGTCATAGACCAGGAAGTCGCCGGTCAGCGTCCCTTCGGCGTCCTCGTCGAACAGCAGCACGGACTCGCCGTCCGCCGAGGCGATCGTGGTCCAAGCGATCCCATCCCACCACGCCGTCGCCTCCGGGTAGTCCTCGACCACGGAGGCCGCCGCCCACGCGGCCCGGGCCGCGTCCCAGCGGTAGAGCTTGGTCCCGTTCTCCGACGTCGCGCTCCACAGCTCGTTTCCCTCGGCGTCGGCCGCGACGAAGGCGTTCCGGGTCGCGTCGGAGCCGTAGGCCGCGAAGACGATGTCGTCGGAGGTTCCGTCGCGCAGGTCGAAGCGTCCGCTGTCGTCGCCGTCGCTCCACGTCACACGGATGTAGTCGTCGTCCTCGACCCACGAGACGACGCGGGCCTGGTCCCACATTCGCTCGGGAAGCGCGCCGAGATCAAAGCGAACGTCCTCCGGACTGACGAGGTAGACCACTGCGGCGGGCTGCACCCAGCCCTCGTCCTCGAAGGGATACCACCGGGTTGACACCACCTCGACCTCCCAGCCCGGTCCCACCCGGTCCCACACCCAGTCCTCCATCACGAGGGCCTGGGGATAGGCGATGTGGGTACCGCTCGACTGGTCCGAGTTCGGATCGTCCCGCGTCGGCGCCGCCTCCGGATACTCGTCGTCCAGGATCCCGTCCAGGTCGTCCGCATAGGGATCGACGGTCTCGCTCACGCTCGGCTCGGGGGAGGACGATGCGACGGGCGCCGCCGCCGTCACCGTCACCTTCACCTCGGGCGACGCGTCCGCATCGCCCCCGGGCCCCGCAAGCGCCCACCCGACGCCGACAGCCAACACCGCCACCCCGGCGACAACCCCGCCGATCCACACATTTCTCGAGATCTTCACAGCCATGTCATCCCCCTCAGCGCTCCTCGAAATACGTCACGCTGTTATCGGTCGCCGTGTGCCAACCCACCGCGAACTGACCGTCCTCGTCAGTCAGGTCAGGCACCTCGTCGAGCTCGGTGAGCACTCCCGAGTCGACGTCATAGGTCATCACCGCGACCGTGTTCAGGTCCTGGTCTCGGAACTGGACCACGAGGGTGCGGTCGCGGAAGAAGGCGGTCATGTCGGACTCCCGCCCCACAGCAACGTCGACCGCCTCAGCGGTGTCCTGTCCGAGGTCATACACGACGACGGTCTCTGAACTGGAGGGGTCTCTCAGCGCGACAAGCTCGCCGTCGCCCGAGACCGCGCACCAGGTGCTGAAGAAGTACCAGTCGGAGGCGAAATCCGGATAGGCGTCCACGAGAATCGACGCGGCCCATTCCCCAGTCGCCGCATCCCACCGGTAGTGCTTGGTGCCGTTCTCAGAGGTCGCGCGCCACAACTCGTTGCCCTCGGCATCCGCAGCGACGAAGCCCGTCCAATCGGAGTTGGCGCCGTACACGGCGAACTGCAGGTCCTCCGTCGCGCCGGTCCGCAGGTCATACCTGAACGAACCTCCGCTCGACCGCACTCGGACGTATTCCTCGTCCTCGACCCACGAGACCACGCGGGCGTACGCCCACTTCGCCTCCGGCAGCTCGCCGACCTCGAAGTACACGCCCTCCGGGCTGACCAGGTACACCACCGCTGCGGGCTGCACCCACCCGTCCGCCCAGTCGGTGTCAGCGGACGCTGCCACGACGCCCCATCCGTCGCCGACGCGGTCCCACACCCAGTCCTCCATCACGAGCGCGTCGGGATAGGCGATCGTGGTCGCGCCCTCGATGTCCGCATTCGGGTCGGTCCGCGCCGCGGCCTCCGCCGGATACTCGTCGTCCAAGATCCCGTCCAGATCATCCGCATAGGGATCGACGGTCGCGCTCGCGCTCGGCTCGGGGGAGGACGATGCGGCGGGCGCCGCCGCCGTCACCGTCACCTTCACCTCGGGCGACGCATCCGCATCACCCCCAGGCCCCGCAAGCGCCCACCCCACACCGACAGCCAGCACCGCCAGCCCGGCGACGCCCCCGCCGACCCACACATTCCTCGAGACCTTCACAGCCATGTCATCCCCTCAGCAGCCACAGTCCCAGACACGGAGCCCCGTGGCCTCTCCCCAACCCACCCGGGTCTCAGAGCCAACGGTCTCGATCTCGACGCCCTCGGCCACTTCGACGCTCTCACCGGTCGTCGTATCAAGTTCGATCGCTACACCTGAGGAGGAGAAGATGCGCACGGCGGTGTCGTCGACCCACGCACCCGTCAGGCTTCCCCAGCCCCAGCGGGTCCCTTCAGCCGCTGAGTCCGCGAACTGTCCCGTTCGTGCAGCCTCGTACAACTGGACGAACAGTGGCACTGTGTACGACTCAACCTCGTCGCTCGAAAGGGTGTAGAGGTACACCTCACCGGTCGTGGCTCCCTGGTCATCCTCCAGAGAGACGAGCACCCGATCACCATCGGACGAGGTCGCGATAGCGCGCATCTCCGAACCCTTGTCAACGAGCGCGGACGCGGACCACGCCTCGGAGTCCGCGTCCCAGCGGTAGTACTTCCGTCCGCCGAAAGAGTAGGCGTCCCAGAGTTCATCGCCCTCAGCGTTGGCGGCCGTGAACCCGTTGTGCCAGGCGGTCTCTCCGTAGGAAACGAACACGATCTCCTCCCATGCGCCGGTGAGGTAGTCGAATCGCGCGCTGCTCGACCCCTCCCACCAGCCGAGCCGGATCCAGCCGTCGTCCTCATCCCACGACACGATCTGCGCGCCGCCGGCGATCTCGTCGGGGAGCCGAGCTACCTCGAAGTAGACGTCTTCGGGACTCACCAGATACAGCACCGCCGGTGGCTGCACATACGAGTCGTGATACCCGTCCGCCACTCCGGACACCAACGCCATGGACCATCCCGCGCCGACGAGGTCCCACACCCAGTCCTCCATCACAAGCGCATCGGGGTACTCGACCTTCGTGGCGTAGTACTCGAACTCGCTGCCCTCGTACTCGTTCGGGTCCGTCCTGGCCGGCGCGGCCTCCGGGTACTCGTCGTCCGCGATGCCGTCCGGATCCACGACCACCTCGATGGGGTCGGCCGCGGCCTCCGCTCCAGCGGTCGCGACGATGGGAGCCACGTCCGTGGACTCCGCGGTCACCGTCACCCGCACCGCGGGCGACGCGTCCGCATCGCCCCCAGGCCACGCAAGCGCCCACCCCACACCGACAGCCAGCACTGCGACCCCGGCGACACCCCCACCGATCCACACGTTCTTCGAGATCTTCACAGCCATGTCGTCCCCCTCAGCAGCCGCACTCGCGAGAGGTCACGTCATCGTCGGTCGCGTCTCCGAAACCGACGAGCCAGGCGCTCGACAGCGGCCAGTCCGAGAAGGTCGGCTCATCCACCTCGACGAGCTCGCCGGCATCGACGTCGAACTCCCATGAGCCTCCCGTGGCGTCGTTGATCGAGGCCGTCGAATCATCGATCCAGACCCCCCAAAGCACGTAGGCCTCCTGCAACGCGGGCGCATCGACCACCGTCACGGTGTCCTCGCCGAGCGAGTAGAGCACGATCGTGCCGTCGTAGTCGCGGTCCTCATCTCGGCCGTACAGCAGCACGGTGTCACCGTTCGGGGAGGCCGCGAACGATGTGAGGCCGATCCCGTCCTGCACTGCGGTCGCGAACGGCGCCTGATCCACCAGGGCAGAGGCCGACCAGTGCTCCTTCTCCGCGTCCCATCGGTAGTACTTGGTGCCGTTCTCGGACCTCGCGCTCCACAGCTCATTGCCATCTGCGTCGGCGGCGACGAACTCATTGGCGAAGGCGGTGGCGCCGTACGCCGCGAAGACCACCGTCTCCCAGTCGCCGGTGCGCAGGTCAAAGCGGGCCCCGTAGTAGCCGCCCAGGCCGTAGGACAGCCGCACGCTGTCGTCGTCCTCGTTCCACGACACCACCCGCACGCCGTCCCACAGCTCCTCAGGCAGCTCCGCGATCTCGAAGTACACGTCCTCGGGACTCACGAGGTAGATGACGGCGGGGACGATGGGATCGTCCTCGCTGTAGCGGCCGTCATCGATGCCCACGGTCGCCACCGACCAGCCCTCGCCCACGCGGTCCCAGACCCAGTCCTCCATCACGAGGGCGTCGGGATACTCGACCGGGGCGCCGAACTCCCCGTAGTCATTCGTGTCCTCGCGCGCCGGCGCCGCCTCCGGATACTCGTCGTCCAGGATCCCGTCCAGGTCACCCGCATACGGGTCCTCGGCCGCGCTGACGTCCGCGCTCGCGTCGGGCGCCGCCGACGCCGTGACGGTGACGGTCACGGACGGCTGATCGACCGGCGTGGTTGACCGCGACGTCGTCGTCACCGCCCAGCTCGCGCCGCCTATGGCGAGCACGCCGACCGAGGCGGCGGCTACGGACAGCAGCGTGCGCGACCTGCGTCGGCGCCCCGCGCCGGCAAGCACCGCGGCGACCACCTCATCGGGCGCGGCTCCCTGCGAGCCGTCGGCCTGCGCGAACAGCGCGCGCAGCTCGTCTCCCAGCTCCTCAGCCACGGCCGACACCTCCCCCCGTCGCGACTCCCGACCATTCGGGAGGCATCGCCTCCACGCCCAGCAGGCTGCTCAGCTTCTTGGAGCCGTCGTGGACGTAGCGCTTCACGCTGCCCTCGCCGAGGCCGAGCTGGTGCGCGGTCTCGGCGGTCGTGAGCTGCTCGACGTACCGCAGCACCACACATGCCCTCTCGCGCGGGGTCAGCGCCTGCAGCGCCTCGGCCACCGACACAGAGTCGACCGCGAGCTGCTCGGGCCCGGCCGAGAGGTCGATCTCCCGCATGAGCAGCGTGCGCTCGCTCTCGCGCTTGCGGGAGCGCGCCCTGTCGATCGTGCGGGTCACGATGGCCCGCTTCACGTACCCCTCGGCCGCACGGAGGTTGGGAAAGGTCCGTGCGCGGCCGAACACCGCGATCATCGCCTCCTGCACCGCGTCCTCCGCTTCCGAAGGATCCGTGCACACAAGTCGCGCGTAGCCGACCAATGCTCCGTAGCGCTCAGTCAGCAGCTGCGTCGCCTCGTCCTGCCAGCTCACTCGGATCCCCCAACGATGTGCACGGTCCCTCCGCGCCCATTCACCCAAGAGAACGGGCGCCAGGGGGCGGGGGTTGGGGGAATCTTTACAGAGCCCTCAGCACGGGCCAAGGAACTTCACCGAATCGTTAGCAGTTGCACGCCCAGAAGGCCGCCTCAGGGTCGGTCGGCTGGCCCCATCCGACGCGGCCGTCCCACGCCGCGTCCAGCATCTCGCCGTCGTCCCACGCGACGACCTCCACGAAGCCGCCGATCTCGAGCCCGTAGCCGACCAGCTCCGTGCCCCAGTCGAGCACCATCACCCCGTCGTCGATGCCGTACAGCACGGTCGCCAGGTCCCGGCCCGCGAGCGCGGACACCTCGAACGTCTCGGCCGTGTCCGACGGGAGGTCGTAGGCGACGAACCGGCCCGTGAGCACCCCGGGGTCCGACGACTCGTGCAGCACGACCTTCTCCCCGTCGTCGCTCACCTGGGTGCGCCAGAAGAAGTCCTCCCACCACGCGTCGGCGTCGGGGTAGTCATCCACGAGGGACGATGCGGCCCATTCCTTGGTCTGGGCGTCCCACCGGTAGAGCTTGGTGCCGTTCGCGGACTCCGCGCTCCACAGCTCGTTTCCCTCGGCGTCCGCGGCGACGAACATGTTGGCGAAGGCGTCGGCCCCGTAGGACGTGAAGACGATGCTCTGGGTCGCCCCGGTGCGCAGGTCGTAGCGCGCGGACTCCCAGCCACCGGCCCACGTGAGGCGCACGAAGTCGTCGTCCTCGACCCACGACACGACGCGCGAGTCGACCCACATGCGCTCGGGCAGCACCCCGACCTCGTAGTACTGCTCCGAGGGATCCACGAGATAGAGCACCGCGGGAGGCTGCTCGAACCTCTCGTCGAACGGGTAGGCGACCGAGGACAGCAATGCGACGCTCCAACCAGCGCCCACGTCGTCCCACACCGCGTCGGTCACGCCGAGCGCGTCCGGGTAGTCCACGGGCAGATAGCCCTCGAGCGCGAGCGCCGCATTCGGGTCCGTGCGCGCGGGGGCGGCGACGGGCTCGTCGGCCGGCTCCGCGGCGCGGTCGGTCGCGTCCTCGGCAGCGGCCGAGCCCTGCGCCGGCGCTGTCGGCGACGCGGAGGGCGAGGCGCTCGCCCGCTCGGAGCTCTCGGCGAGGGCGGAGCCGCTCTCGGTGCCGAGCGAGCTCTGCGCGGCGGGCTCGTCGGAGGCGCCGAGCATCCAGCCGATCGCACCCGCGCCGACCACCGCGACGGCCGCGCCCGCGCCGACGCCGATCCAGGCGCCTCGCGTCATCCTCAGAGCCATGATCCCCGCCTCTCAGCCGGATCCGCACTCGCCTTCACCCTCCACGCTACGCCGGGTTTCACCACTGCGGGAGAGTTCGGGGACCAAGGTCCCGCGCGGGGGTGCCGAACGGCTCGTAGTGTCTACCTCAGACGTGACGGCGACAGAGATGTCGCCCGATATAGAACGTGGCTCGGACAGTCATCCGGGGACTTGACTGTCCGGGCCGCACCCCCTTTCTGGCGCTGTGATCTCGCTCCCTCCCCTGAGATCCGGCGCCAGAATTTTGTCTGCGGCCAGGTAGGCGACCACGCCTCTCAATTACCACTACGGTTCAGCCATGACCCGCATCGCCCTCGCCACCACCCGCGACCTCGCCGAGATCGACGCCGAGGACGCCCTGCTCCTCGCGGCCCTGCCCGAGTCCGAGCTCGTCGCCTGGGAGGACGACCACGACTGGGCGTCGTTCGACCTCGTCGTCATCCGTTCCACGTGGAACTACATCGACCGCCTCGACGAGTTCCTCGCCTGGGCCGACCATGTCGCCTCGGTGACCCGGATCGTGAACCCGCCCAGCATCGTCCGGTGGAACACCGACAAGCGCTACCTGGGCCAGCTCGCCGAGAAGGGCGTGCCCGTGGTCCCGAGCGTCTTCGTCGCCCCGGGCGAGCGCGCGGACGATGCGCACGTCGCCGGCAAGGTCGTCGTCAAGCCGACCGTGGGCAACGGGTCGAACGGCGCGAAGCTGATCGACTCCGACCCCGAGGCCGCGCGGGCGCACGTCGCCTTCCTGCACTCGACCGGCCGCACCGCGCTGATCCAGCCATACCTGGACCGCGTGGACGACGAGGGCGAGAAGTCGCTCATCCACCTCGGCGGCGAGTTCTCGCACGCCGCTACCAAGGCCGCGATCCTGTCGCAGGAGATGTCCTTCTCCGCGGGCCTGTACGCGGACGAGGAGCTCTCGCCCGCGACCGCGACCGACCAGGAGCGCGCCGTCGCGCGCGCGGTGCTCGAGGCGGCCGCGCAGGTGCTGCCCGAGGCCGCCGACCTCGCCTATGCGCGCGTCGACCTGCTGCCGAGCGACGACGGCCCGGTGCTGCTCGAGCTCGAGCTCACCGAGCCCAGCCTCTTCATGCCGTTCGCACCCGGATCGCCCGAGCGCGTCGCCGAGGCTTTCCGGAAACTCGCCTCGTCGCCTAGACTCTGACACCGAGGGGAGTACTTCCCAAGCTCCGTCCCGGTCAGTACGAGATCTCCGCAGATCTCCCGGGCGGACGCCGCGCAGGCGGTGAAGGAGACCTCAGGAACGCATCGTCCTGAGGAGACCCATGTCTGCCGTGACACTGTCCGCGCTCGCCGCCCCCGGCATCGTCCCGTTCGCATCCGAGACCACCACCGGGCTCGAGACCATCGCCACGCCCGCGCTGTGGGCGATCACCTTCGGCGCGGTCATCGCGCTGATCGGCTTCGACTTCCTCCTGACCCGACGCCCGCACGAGGTGTCCTTCAAGGAGGCGCTCGGCTGGAGCGCGTTCTACATCGCGCTGCCGCTGCTGTTCGGCGTGTGGGTGTGGAACGAGCACGGCGGCGAGATCGCCACGCACTACTACACGGGCTACATCGTCGAGAAGAGCCTGTCGGTCGACAACCTCTTCGTCTTCATCCTGATCCTCAGCGCCTTCGCGGTGCCGCGCGCGCTCCAGCAGCGCGTGCTGCTGGTCGGGGTCGTCGGCGCGATCGTGTTGCGAGGCATCTTCATCGCGCTCGGCGCGGGCCTCCTCGCCGCCTTCGACTGGACCTTCCTGCTGTTCGGCGCGATCCTGCTCGCCACCGCGATCAAGGTCTTCCGCGACGCCCGCTCCGACGAGGAGGAGCACATCGAGCCCGGCGAGATCGGCATCGTCCGGGTGATCCGCAGGATCTGGCCCGTGACCGACGACTACCGAGGCACCAGGGTCTCCGTGAAGGAGGGCGGACGACGGCTGCTGACCCCGCTCGCCCTCGTGATGGCCGCGATCATGGCGACCGACCTGCTGTTCGCCGTCGACTCCGTGCCCGCCGTCTACGGCATCACGGGCGACCCGTACCTGGTCTTCGCGACCAACGCGTTCGCGCTGCTGGGCCTGCGCGCGCTGTACTTCGTGCTCGAGAACGCGCTGTCCAAGCTCGTCTACCTGGGCTACGGCCTGTCCGTGATCCTCGCCTTCATCGGCGTGAAGCTCGTGCTGCACTGGGCGCACGGCGTCTGGGAGTGGATGCCCACCGTGCCGACCACGGTGTCGCTGCTCGTGATCGTCGGCGTGCTCGCCGTGACCACGATCACGTCGCTGTGGCGCTCGAGGCAGCTCGAGCGCGAGGACGATGCGGCGGTCGCCGCGGCGGGCGAGGCGGACGAGCCCGCACGTTCGCTCGAGGGGTAGCGCCGCGGGCACCTGGTTGGCGCCCGTCGGGACCAGTAGAGTCGGGCGCGCACCGGGTGACGCCTGGCGCGGAAGGAGCACACGTGGCCGACGACGAGCGCCGTAACCCCGACGAGCCCTGGGTCGCCCCGCCCCTGGGCAGCGACGGCGCCTCGAGCGGCGCCTACACGGATCCGTTCGCCGCGCCGACCGAGCAGTTCCCGACGCAGGCGAGCTCCGCATCCGTGCCTCCGCCGCCCTATGGACCCGGCGCACCCACCTCGGACCCGTTCGCGCAGCAGCCCGGTCGCATCGGACAGCCGACCGAGGCTTCGGACTGGGCTCAGCCCTACGGTCAGCCCTACGCCGCGGCCGCGATGCCCGGCGGCTCCCGCACCGACAAGAACTGGATGGGCCTCACGAGCCTCGTGCTCGGCCTCGTCGGCGTCTCTCTCGGCGGCGTGATCCTGGGCCACATGGGTCTGAGCGCGGTCAAGCGGGGCGAGGCGGACAACCGCGGGGTCGCGCTCGCCGGCACGATCATCGGCTGGATCAGCACGGCGTTCTTCCTGATCTGGCTCGCCTTCGTTGCCGTGTGGTACGTCGCCGGCACCGAGTCCGCCTCCACGTTGGGCGACGCGGAGTACACCTGGGAGGACTCCACGCCCGAGGCGTCGGAGTCCGCGACGGCCGACCCGTACGCCGACCTCGCCCAGCCGGGCGACGGCGTGTTCGGCTACGACGAGGCCGCCCGCTACTTCATCGTCTACGTGGACGGGAACGTGTCCGAGGGGACCTGCCTCGCGCCGTCGTACACCTCAGGCTATGACCTCGACGTGGTCGACTGCTCCGAGGAGCACGTCGGGGAGATCTACTACACCGCACCCCTCGCGGACCTCATGGTGGACGGCGACGTCACGAGCGACGAGAGCTTTGCCGCGTACGGCGAGGCATGCGACGCGGCCTTCAGCCCGTACCTCGACGACAGCGGCAGCCCGGTGACGAACCAGTGGCTGTTCGGCGCCTCGGACGACGGGGTCCTCTCCGCAGACGACACGCTCATGTGCGTCGCCTCGGACGAGTTCGGCTCCACGACGGGCACGCTCGCAGGCTCGGGCGGCCAGATCTACTGATCTGCTCCACTGATCCGCGCGTCAGACATGACTCGCAAGCCCGGCCTCGCATCGCCCCTCCCGCATGCACCGCGCACGGATTCCTCCCCGACACCCCGGGCGACACGCCGCCACATGATGCGACACGCTCGCGCGTCACGCGGGAATCCGTGCGGAATGCATGAGGCGTGCGCCGTGCAGGGCACAGACCGCAAGCCGCGACACCATGGACGCACGTCCTAGACACTGTGTGACACATTTCATACGATGAGCCTCGACTCCCCTCCCCCCGGGAGCATGATGGTCAGCTCCGAAGATCGCGCTCTCACGGCGCGGCTTCGTGCTGCGCGAAAGGACCTGCGCCGTGTGCCCGCATCAGCCTCTCGAGGCGCCGCCCGCCCCAGCGGACGTGTACCCCGTGCGGGAGACCTTGACCATGCGCAAGGACTTCTGCTGCTGGCGCGCATGGGCGTACAGCGGCGCCCCCGACACGGAGCCGCGCCCCGGATCCTGAGCCCGCGCACCGGCACCACGTGCCGGAACTAGGCTGGCTGGCGTGAACCCCCTCGATCAGCTCACCCTCGACCAGCTCCGCGAGCGCCGCTCCTTCAAGTGGGCGCACTACGACGCGGATGTCATCCCGATGTTCGTCGCCGAGATGGACGTGCCGCTCGCAGCTCCGATCCGCGAGGTGCTCGAGCGCGCGATCGCGATCGGCGACACGGGATACCCGGGATCGTGGCCGCTGGTCGACGAGTTCGTCTCCTTCGCCGATCGCCACTGGGGCTGGGAGGTCGACCCGCGACTCGTGTGGCCCGCGCCCGCCGTCATCCCCGCCTATGTCGAGGCGTTCGCCGAGGACACCGAGCCGGGCGACGAGGTCGTCATCACCGCACCGGTGTACCCGCCCTTCACGACGTACCTGCGCCAGTCGGGACGCGTGGTGCGCGAGGCGCCGCTCACCGACGATCTGCGTCTCGACCTCGACGCCCTCGAGGCGGCGTTCGAGGCCGCGACCGCGCCCCGCGAGGGCTCGACCGAGCGCCGCAGCGCGGGCTTCCTGCTGTGCAACCCGCACAACCCTGGAGGCACGGTCCACACGCGCGCGGAGCTCGAGGCCGTCTCTGTGCTCGCCCATCGCTACGGCATCACCGTGGTCTCCGATGAGATCCACGCCCCGCTCGTGTACTCGGGCGCCGAGTTCGTCCCGTACACCTCGGTGGATCCGCGAGGCATCGCGGTCCAGTCGGCGTCGAAGGCGTTCAACCTCGCGGCGATGCCCGCCGCGCAGATGATCGTGGGCGAAGAGCGCCGCTCGTGGCTCGCACGCTTCCGCCAGGGCGCGCACGGCCACCCGACCTACCTCGGCACCGTCGCGGGCTCCGTGGCGTACCGCGAGGGCGACGACTGGCTCGCGAGCCTCCTCGTGGGGCTCGAGGCCAACCGCGACACGATGCTCGACTTCGTGGAGAGCGACCTGCCCGGCGTGACGTCGTCGGCCAATCCCTCGACGTTCCTCGCGTGGCTCGACTTCCGCGGCACCGCGGCCGCCGGAGGCCGCGACCTGGGCGACGAGCCCGCGACCGCCCTCCTCAAGAGCGGCCGCGTGGCGCTCAACCCCGGCACGCACTTCGGAGGCGGCGGCGCGGGTCACGCACGACTGAACTTCGCCACGTCACCGACCGTGCTTCGCGAGGGGCTCGCCCGGATCGCCTCGGTCGTCACCGGCTGACCGCTGCACGAGAGGGGAAGGGGATGACCGACATGCGTGTGCTGCTTCTCCATGGCCTGGGCAATCACAGGCCGCACGAGCACTGGCAGTGGCAGCTCGCGGAGCGGCTGCGGCGCGACCGCGTGCCAGTGCAGCATCCGCAGCTCCCCGATCCCGACGCCCCGACCTTCGAGGCGTGGCGCGAGGTGGCGCTGGCGGAGCTCGAGATGCTCGCGGGCGGAGGCGAGCGCGTCCTCCTCACCCACTCGCTGTCGTGCGTCCTGTGGGCGCGGATCGCTCCCGAGCTGCCCGCGCGGCTGCGCCCGCACCGGGTCGCCCTCATCGCGCCGCCCTCGCCCGCGCGCCTCGCGCAGGTGCTCCCGGACTTCCCGTTCGACACCCACGTGGACCTGAGCGAGCTCGCCGACACCCGCGTCGTCGCGCGGACGAGCGACCCGTACCGCGAGACCTCGGTGACGGACGCATCGTCCCTGTGGTCCGTCCCCGGCCACGAGCTGCCCGGAAAGGGGCACCTCAACCACGAGGACGGCCACGGCGAGTGGGCCTCCGCGCTCGCCTGGACCCTCACGGGGGACGACCAGGCGTGGAGGCTCGCCACCGGCTAGGGTGTCCGTATGCCCACGGGCCTTGCCCCGGACGCCGAGGTCCGGATCACCGACGACCTGGTGTCACGCCTGCTCAGGGCGCAGCATCCCGGCCTCTCCGCGCTCCCGCTGGGCGAGCGCTTCGAGGGGTGGGACAACGTCACCGTGCGGCTCGGAGACGACCTCGCTGTGCGGCTGCCGCGCCGCCAGCTGGGGGCCGATCTCGCGTCGCGAGAGCACCGGTGGCTCGCCGCGCTCGCGCCCGACTGGGACTTCCCGGTGCCCGCGCCCGTGCACCTCGGCGAGCCAGGCGAGGACTATCCGTGGCACTGGTCCGTCATCCCGTACTTCGACGGCGAGCGCTGCTTCGACGCGCCGCTGGCCGACGAGGGCGTCGCCGACCTCGGGACCGCGCTCGCACAGGTCCACCGGGCCGCCCCCGAGGACGCGCCCCGCAACCCGTTCCGCTCCGCGACCCTTGCGGAGCGCGCTGAGGTCTTCGACGCGAGGATCAACACGGTGCTCGCGCTCGAGGATGCCCCGGCCGTGCTGCTCGAGGAGGAGGCGCGCGAGGCCTTCGAGGCCGGTGCGAACGCCGGCCGGGAGGGCGAGACCTGGGCGCACCTGGACCTGCACGGCGGCAATGTGCTCACGCGCGACGGACGGCTCGCGGCGCTGCTCGACTGGGGCGACCTGGGCGTCGCCGACCCCGCGACCGACCTGGGGCAGGCGCTGTCGCTCGTGGGCCGCACGGGGTTCCGGAGGCTTCTTGAGGCGTACGCCGAGGCCGGGGGCGAGGCCGCGAGCGCGGGCGGGCTTGATCAGGTGACCGCGTTCAGGGTCGAGGCGGAGGCCGTCGGCTACTCGCTCACGCTCGCGTGCCACGAGAAGGCGATCCAGCCGGGGGCAGGCTGGAACGCGCTGATCGACCTTGGGTACGCGCGGCCGGTGTAGCCGCTAGACGCCGAGCGAGCGCAGGAAGGGCTCGTACTCGACCCAGTTCTCCTCGTCGGAGCGGTCCTCGCGCCAGATCGACGCGGCGTGGGCCAGCTGCTCCTCCGTGAGACTGTTCCACACGCTCATGATGTGGTCCTTGTCGCCGTGCCAGTAGCCGACGATCCGCATGACCGCCATCGGCAGCTGGGCCTCCTTGCGGAGGTTCTGGCGGATGCGGCGGGACTCGGAGGCCTCGCACGCGACCCACACGTACGGCTCGTGCGCGGCGTCGCGCAACCCGGGGAGGAGACCCTTCAGCTCGGAGCACAGGACCGAAGGGGCGTAGCCGTTGCCGCCGATGCGCCACTCGACGCGCACGTCCGCCGCGCTCGGCAGCTCGCGCAGGTCGGCCATCGAGGCCAGCTCGATCACGACGCTGAAGGACTCGTCGGGGTTCGCCTCGGCGAGGATGCGCGCGATCGCGGGCAGCGCGGTGGCGTCGCCCACGAGCACGCGACGATGCGCGGCCGACGGGGGCGCGTAGTAGGCCTTGGGCTCGGACACCTCGACGGCGTCGCCGGGACGGACGCGCTGGCCCCACCGGGCGCCGGGCCCGTGCCCGTGCAGCGCGATCTCCATCTCGAAGCCGTCGGACAGCACCTTGCTCACGCTGTAGTGGCGCGACGTGTGACCGTCCCCCGCGTCGACGTCGTCCGCGCCGACCTCGACGTGGATGAACTCGTCGGCGGCGCCGGTGCTGACCCACTGCTCGCCGGGGGTCGTGACGCGCACGCGCACGAAGCCGGGGGTCACCTGCTCCACGCCGGTGACGACGGTCGTGATGGTGGTCTCCATGGATCCTTCCGGGGAGATGGACGATGCGACGAGGACGATGCGCCCGGGCCGTTCCGGGTAAGGCTCACCTCACCACAGAATAGGAAACGAGTCAATTTCGTAAATACGTCAACTACTTGTCGTGCGACAATCCCCGCATGCGCGTGTCACCTCGCCGTCGACTGGTGCGCGCCCTCGCGGGCGCGGCCGTGACGACGTTCGCCGCGCTCGGCTCTCACGTGCTCGCGGGCGCGCACACACCGACCCTCGTCGGAGTGGCCGTGCCGTTCGCCCTCGCGTTCGTTGTCTGCTTCCATCTGGCCGGCCGCCGCCTGACCCTCCCGCGCCTCACCGCCGCGGTGCTCGCAAGCCAGGGCATCTTCCACCTGCTGTTCGCGTGGGGCACCGCCGACGCGACCCTCGCGGGCGACACCTCGGCTCACCACGTCGCGCCCGGATCGCTCGAGGTGATGGCAACCCACGCCTCGCACTCCGGACCCGGCATGACGGTCGCGCACGTGCTCGCCGCGGTCGCAACCATCGCGGTCATCCACCGCGCGGACCGCATGTGGGGCGCGCTGCGAGGACTCGCCGCGCACCTGGCGCGTCGGTGGCGCGAGGCGCTCGTCGCGCCGAGGCCTGCCCCCGCTGCTGCCCGCCGCATCGTCCCGGCAACGAGCGCGCCCGTCGTCGCCCGTCGCGACGTCACCTCCGAGCCCGCGGTGCTGCGCGGGCCACCGATGCTCTCCCTCCCGAGCCTGCGCACGGCCTGACGCCTCGCGCGGCCCCCGCTCGCGGCCCGCATCCCTTGCGAGCCCTGCGCGCCGACGACCACGCACGCCCTCGAGGCTGCTGGCTTCCGGCCCGCATGGCCACGGACCTGCCCGCGCAGCGCCCCAAACACACATCACCCCGGGCTCCGGCGCGCTCGCGCGTCCTCCCTCCGGGCACCCCAGTGAAGAGAGAATCATGCACACGTCCCCCCTCCCATCCCCCGCACGCCTCATGGCCGCCGCCGCCCTGCTGGGCTCGGCGCTCGCGCTCACCGCGTGCTCAAGTGACTCTGCTGCCGAGACCGCGGAGTCCCTCACCGTCACCGACGCGTGGGTCAAGGCCGTCGACGACGGCATGACCGCGGCCTTCGGCCTGGTCGAGAACACCACCGACGAGGCCGTCACGATCGTCGGCGCGTCGACCGACGCCTCGACGATGGTCCAGCTCCACGAGACCGTCGCGGACGACAGCGGCAACACGACCATGCAGGAGGTCGACGGCGGCTTCACCGTCGAGCCGGGCGAGACCCTCACGCTCGAGCCCGGCGGCAACCACATCATGTTCATGGACATCACCGAACCTCTTGAGGCGGGCGCCGAGGTCGACATCACGCTCGAGCTCGAGGACGGCTCCGAGGTGCCGTTCACCGCGGTCGTCAAGGAGTTCTCGGGCGCGCAGGAGGAGTACACCGCCGACATGGACATGGACTCCGAGGACATGGATATGTCCTCGGACGAGTCGTGACCCGCGCGAGCTCCTCTTCGCACGGTCCGAGCCGCCGCGGGTTCCTCACGGGATCCGCGGCGGCGGCCGGCGCCGTGGCCGGCGCGGTCGGCGGGGCGACGGTCGCCCGTGCGACGGAGCCCACGGCAACGACCGACACGACGGGCGTCAACGGCAGCCGCACCACCGCGTTCCACGGCGTTCATCAGGCGGGCATCACGTCGAGCCCCGGCGCGCACGGCACGTTCGTGGCCTTCGACCTCGTGGAGGGCTCGACGCGCGAGGACCTCACGCGACTCATGCGCCTGTGGACCGACGACGCCCGCCGGCTCATGACGGGCGCCGGCGCGCTCGCCGACACCGAGCCCGAGCTCGCGAGCGCCCCCGCGGGCCTCACCATCACGGTGGGCTGGGGCCGCGCGGCCGCGGTGCTCGCGGGCGGCGAGGACCAGGTGCCGTCATGGCTCGGGCCGCTGCCCGCGTTCTCGATCGACGCGCTCGAGGACCGGTGGTCGGACGGCGACGTGCTCGTGATGATCCATTCCGACGACCCGACGACCGTGAGCCATGCGACGCGCATGATCGTCAAGGACGCGACGAGCCTCGCGACCGAGCGGTGGCGCCAGACCGGCTTCCGGCAGGCCTACGGCAGCCACCCCTCCGGCACGACGATGCGCAACCTGTTCGGCCAGGTCGACGGCACCACGAACCCGCCGGTCGCGGCGGACGACTTCGCTACCCGCGTGTGGATCACCGACGGCTGGCTCGCGGGCGGCACGTCGCTCGTGCTGCGCCGCATCCGGATGAACATGGCGACGTGGGACGAGGCGGACCGCGTGGGCCGCGAGAACGCGGTGGGCCGCACGCTCGACACTGGCGCACCCCTGACCGGCACCAAGGAGCACGACGAGCCCGACTTCGACGCCGTGAACGAGCGCGGCTTCCCGATCATCTCCGACGTCGCCCACATCCGCCGGGCGCGGCCCGACGACCCGAGCCAGCGCATCGTCCGGCTCGGCTACAACTACGACGAGCCGGCCAGGGGCGGGGACGACGCCGAGGTCGGGCTGCTGTTCGGCAGCCTCCAGGCCGACGTGGACGCGCAGTACGTGCCGATCCAGGAGCGGCTGGCCGAGGCCGACCTGCTCAACGTGTGGACCACGCCCGTGGGCTCGGCGGTGTTCGCGATCCTGCCGGGGTGCGACGAGGACGGCTTCCTGGGGGACACGCTGCTGGCATGATGCTGGACGTGAACGACAGCGTCTCGAGGTTCCCGCGCGTGAGGCCGGGCGAGATCCTGCCCGACGACTATGTGCACGCGCTGCTGCGCGCGAGCGCTCCCGAGTATGCGCATCTGCCGCTCGGGGGTCGCTACACCGACATGGAGGAGCACTTCAGCGTCCGCCTGGGCGACGAGATGATCGTGGAGCTGCCTCGCGAGCACAGCTCGCCCTCGTGGGACCCGGTCGCGATGCGGCATCTGCGCGACGCAGCGCCGACGTGGGACTTCGACGTCAGGCTCCCCGTCCAGGTGTGCGAGCCCGCGCTGGGGTATCCGCATCGCTTCGAGATCGCTCGCTGGTTCGATGCGTCTACCACGCTCCGGTCGCCGCTGCGCACCGACGCCGCGCGCGACCTGGGGCGCGCGCTCGCGCAGCTCCACGCGGGTCGGGTCCCTGCCGACGCACCCCCTCACGAGCTCTTCGCCGACGGGCTCGCCGCGCGACTCGCGGCGGCGGCCTCCGCGCTCGACGCGGTGACCGGACTCCACTCGCCCGAGGGCGCTCGGGTCCTCGCGGAGCGGGTGCGCGACGTGTGGGGGTCGGCCGACGCGGCGGAGCCGACGCTCGGGCACACGTGGATCACGGGCACGCTCGACCCGCGAGTCGTCATGTCGCGTCACGGCGCCTTCGCGGGCCTCGTCTACTGGCGCAAGCTCTCCGTCGGGGACCCGGTGAGCGATCTGGGCGTCGCGGCGCTGCTGTTCGAGCCCGCCGGCACGGATCTGCTGCTCGAGGGCTACGGGGTCGACACCAAGGACCTCCGCGCGCGGATGCGCGCCATCGCGATCGTCCGCGCACTGCACTTCGCGCTGTCGGACAACCCCGCTCTCGCTCGACTCGGCTGGACGCGTCTGGGCGAGAGGCACCTGCTGACCGACCCGGCCGAACCCGAGGACACGCTGCCCGGCTGACACCCGGCGACCGGCGCATCGTCCCTCCGTCGTGCCAAGGTAGGACCATGGACATCTTCGAGACGCCCCTTCCCGGGGTCGGCGTCCGCTACGAGTTCACGGCGGAGAGCGGCGACCGCGTCGGCATCGTGGTGCGGCGAGACGGCAAGCGCGACATCGGCATCTACGACCGCGAGGATCCCGACGACTGCACGGGCACGCTCGAGCTGTCGGAGGGCGACGCGTCGGCACTCGCCGAGCTGCTCGGCGGCACCAACATCACCGCGCGGCTGGAGTCGCTGCGGCACACCGTCGAGGGGCTCGCGATCGAGTGGATCACGATGCCTGGGCACGGCGGCCTCACCAACCGCACGATCGGCGACGGGCACATCCGCACCGCCACGTCGGCCTCGATCGTCGCCGTGATCCGCGACGAGGTCGGGGTGCCCGGTCCCGGCCCCAACTTCGAGCTGCAGGCCGGAGACACCGTCCTGGTGATGGGCAGCGAGCACGCCGTGGGCCAGGCGCGACAGATCCTGATCGGATAGAGCCATGCTTGAGACCGGCAGCGTGAGCGCGCTGAGGCTTGTCGCCGCCGGTCCGGAGGGCACGAGCGAGATCC